>DIUL01000002.1 GCA_002422345.1 Acetobacteraceae bacterium UBA6159 | reverse complement strand
AAAAGGCGTTAAAGATGGGCTAAACGACAAAAACCATTCTGAGTACAACTGCTTAGAAGTAACCCTTCCTACCGGTAGGTAAACACGGAGAACAGTAGGCCCTACAACGTTAACCCCCCGTCCACCGTGATCGTCTGCCCGGTTACCATCGCCGCGCCGAAGCCCAGGAACAGCACGACCTCGGCCAGGTCATCCGTCGTGCAGCGGCGTTTCAGCAGCGCCTTCTCGATCGATTGCTGCCGTTCCTCATTCGTCCATTCCACCATCCAGGAACTGTCCACCGCGCCGGGGGCGATGGCGTTCACCCGCACCTCAGGCGCCAGCGCGCGGGCGAGGTTCTGGGTCAGGCTGACGACGCCCGCCTTGGTCGCGCCATAGGCGAGACTGCTGCCCGCCGGCCCCGCCCGGCGATCGAGGCGGTGGAGACGATCGCCCCGTGCGACGCCTTCAACGCGGGCGCGGCGGCCTTGGCGCAACGGAACACGCCGATCAGGTTGACGGCGATCAATTGCTGCCAAAGCTCCTCGGTGATCCGGTCGAGGTCGGCGGGCGGAATGCGCCGACTGGTCCCGGGCGTGCCGGCATTGGCGAAGAGCAGATCGAGCCGGCCCAGATCGGCCACCGCCTTTTGTACCATGCGCGGCGCGTCGTCGGGGTCGCCCACGTTGCCGGGCGCCATGATCGCCTTGCCGCCGGCGTCGATCAGATTGTCGACGGCTTCCGGCCCGCGCGGGTCGTCGGCCAGGAAGTTCACCGCGACGGTGCAGCCGAACTTCGCCAGCATCTGGCAGGTGGCGAAGCCGATGCCCGAGGCACCGCCGGTCACGAGGGCCGTCTTCCCGGCCAGGTCGTAGCTGATCATGTTCCCTCCATCAGTCCGATTGTCCGGGCGCCCGTTTGAATTCCAGCAGCCCGTGGTCGCGATTACAAAACGGCGGTCGGGCCAGCGGTCCGCCCGGTCGACGGGAGTATGGTACGGCGGTCAGCAAGCGGGCAAGGAAGGGGTGTCTCACCGGACAGCGAGTGCAACCCGCCCAAACCACGGGCGCCCGGTCCTGAAGGCCGGCGTCACGGCGTCCGCCAGCGCATCAGCCACGGATGTACACAGATGAACACGGATCGGAGCATGGCCGCCCGGTGCGTCCGCTCCCAGCGCTCCTGGCGGGTGCCGCAGAGCCATCCGTGTTCATCTGTGTACATCCGTGGCGAAAGCCCTTTTCCTTGCAAACGCGGGCGTCATCGGCGCCAGGACGGCCTGTTAACCGAATCTCAACCCTTCCGCCGGTAGAACGCAGAACACACTGCCTCCGGTCGCCCCATGCGGATCGCCATCATCACCCCTGCCTTCAACGTCGCTCCCTACATCAAAACCGCCATCCGATCCGTCCTGGCGCAGACCCACCGCGACTGGACCATGGTGGTTGTCGATGACGGCTCCTCCGACGCCACCGCGGCCCTGGCCCGCGCCACTACCACCGACCCCCGCCTCCGCCTCCTCCTCCAACCCCACCAGGGCGTCTCGGCGGCTCGGCAGGCCGGGCTACGGGGGACGGATGCCGAGGCGGTGCTCTGCCTCGACGCCGATGACTGGCTGGCGCCCACGGCGCTGGAGCGTCTTGCCGACGCGTTGGCCGCCGCGCCGGAAGCCGTGGCGGCCGTTGGCGCCTATGCCCGAGTGACCCCCGAGGGCGTTACGGGCCGGACCGTGGTGCCCGCGGGGGGCGACCTGCTGCGGCCCTTGCTGATCCGCAACCGCTTCATCAATGGCGGCCATGTCCTGGTGCGGCGGACCGCGATGGACGCGGCCGGCCCGTTCCGCGCCGATCTGGCGTTCGGCGAGGACTGGGAATTCTGGTGCCGCCTGGCCCAACACGGCTACTTCGTCCCCCTGCCCGATCCCGCGCCCGTGCTGTTCGCGCTGAACCGGCCGCAGGGGGCCTATCGGCGGCTGGCCGGCGATCCTGGGGCGATGACGCGCTGCCTCGATGCGATCCACGGCAACCCGGCATTGGCGGACTGGCTGGACCCGCCCACCCGCGCCCACCTGCGCCGGCAGGCGGACGCCGAGGCGTTCTGGATCCTCGGCCGAGAGATGACCCGCCACGGCGCCGGCCGGCAGGCCCACGCCTGGATATGGCGTTCGATGCGGGCGAGGCCCAGGCTGCGCGCCGCGGCCCGCCTGCTGGTCGCCCACGCGGCGCCCTGGCTGCCCGGAGCCTGGCGCGGCCCGTTCCGGCCGTACCAGGTGGACAGTCCCTGACGCGCGGCCGCCGACGCGGTCAGGCGATCGGCGGCAGGTCCAGCCGGACGATCTCCGGGTTGCCGTTCAGCGGCGGGAAACGCTTCAGGATCAGGGGGTCATGGCCAGGGATCACGTGATCCTCCCCATCCGCCAGCCCGTTGATGATGTCGAAGCCCTTCAGCATCCGCTCTACGTTCACCACCACCGGGAAGGGGTTGCGGCGGCGGATGTTGCGCCACAGATGCGACGCGTCGCCCGCCAGCATCACCCAGCCCCGCGCGGTCGGCACACGGATCGCCTGGATGCCACCCGAGTGCCCGCCGATCAGATGCAGTGTGATACCGGGCGCGACCTCGACCGTACCCTCATGCACCTTCATCCGGTCGGCGTAGAGCGCGGCAATCGCGCTCTGCACGTCCTCCACGTCGAAGGGGCGGCGCAGGAAGGGTTCGCACATGCAGGGGCCGGTGCAGTACGACATCTCGGCGGCCTGGATGTGGAACATCGCCTTCGGGAAATACTCCATCCCGCCGGCGTGATCCCAGTGCATATGGGTCAGGATCACGTCCTTGACCTCGGTCGGGTCGATGCCGGCATCCAGCAGCGCCTGCGCCGGGGTCCGCATGACCGCCCGTCCGCGGCGCTTGGCGGATTCGAGGTTGAAGCCGGTGTCCATGACGATGGTGCGGCCGTTGCCGCGGATCGCGAAGATGTAGAAATCCAGCGGATCGGGTGCCGCGTGATCATCGGGGATCATGAAGTTCTGGAACTGCATGCGCCCGTCGAAGGTGCCGTAGCGCAGGGCCAGGATTTCGTAGGTGATACCAGGCGTGGCGGCCATCGTCGTTTCTCTCCCGTTCGATCGGCACCGGATGGGGGCCGACTCTCAGCCGCCACGGCATACCAAGCCCGTCCCGCCCCGCCTACCGCCGCCGCGTCACGCGGCGACCGGGGTGGTCCGGCGCAGGCGCAGAGTGTCGTGCAGGCGGGCCAGGGTCTGGGCCGAATCACGCCGGTCCCGCCCGCGTTCGGCCACGCCCCGCGCCGTGGCGGTGGCATGCGCGCGCAGCAGCGCCTCGGCAGTGTCGAGATCACCCGAGAGGCAGGCTTCCTCGAACAGATCCTCGATCCGATCGGTCAGGCGGCGGCGGAAGGAACGGCCGACGCTGTCGAGCCGCGCCTTCAGGCGCGCGGGGTCAGGCTGTGACTCGGGTTCGGCGAAGCGGGTTGACTTCCCCACCAGCCAGCTTGGTCCCCTCATGGTGTCGGTCTCCCGTCTTTGCGGTCAGAGCCGCGTCGTCACGGCAACAGGTTACCACCGATGGCCGAGAAGCGCGCCGCGAGGCTGGTCGCGATGGTCAGGATCCCGGCGCTCATGCCCAGCAGCACCAGAAGGGTGACCAGGCGGTGTTCCACCACCAGGGCCTTTCGGCGCGACTCCTGGGCGGCGCGGGGGCTGATGGGCACGCGGAGGCATCCTTGCGGTTGGTCGGCGGTTCGGAGCGACTAGCGGGTCCGAATCGTCTTTATCGACAACTCCAGTCCCACGGCCTGGGATGTAACTAACCGGAAAGTGGTTACAGATTCCTTTCAGTTCGCCGCCGGTTCCAAAAATCACCGCCCTTCGGCCGGTTGGGTTGTCCGGCGTGCGTTCTCCGATCATTGATTTTCCATGTTTTCCTGGCACGCCATCGTGATCCGACGTCATCCATCCGTTACGCCACGCCGGAGCGCACCCTGCGCGCGCGGGAAATCGTTTTCGGATCGAATGCAACGATATCCATATTTTGGCACAGACTGCGCGGTCGCCGCCGAGGGACGGGTCTCAGGCCGGCGGGCGGGCCTGGGCGTCCGCGCGGTGATGCTCCAGCAGCGCTCGCAGCGCCGCCAGTGGGATCGAGGGCCGCCGCCGGCCGCCTGCCTCCGCCGCGTCGGCCCGCGCCTGCATCCGCTCCAGAGTCGCCAGCAGGTCCTCGGCCGTCTGAAGGTCGCCCGACAGGCAGGCCTCCTGGAACACCGCCTCGACCTGGTCCGACAGGCGGCGGCGGAACGACTGGCGCAGGCTGTGCAGGCGGACACTCAGGCGGTCGTCGATCGCGGGCGGCTCGACACGGCGTGCGCCCGTCCCGGTTGGCCTCTCGCCGAAAGCCGGTGTCCAATCGGAGGCTCCAGACGTGCCAAGGTCTTTCACAGGGATGGTGTCGTGGGTCATGGGCGGAGGGTGCCATCCCTATGTAACGGAATGATGTCATTGACACGGCCCGTCACGAACGCCGCGAAACCCGGCGGACATGGCTGGCAACGACCCTCGGCTTGCCGGGCCGGACGGCAAATCCTAGGGTCCGCCCACAACCCAAGCAGGAGAACCGCCATGGTCGATGTGCCGAATCGTCCGGAATATCAAAGCGAACTGTTCAAGCAGGGCCTCGCGGTCCGGCGTGAGGTGCTGGGCGGCGACTACGTCGATGCCTCGCTCGCGCGCGCCAACGACTTCAACGCCGTGTTCCAGCAGATGACGACCGAGATCGCCTGGGGCCTGTGCTGGGCGCGCCCGGGCCTGGACCGCAAGACCCGCAGCATGATCAACCTGACCATGCTGTCCGCGCTGAACCGCGGCGCCGAACTCCGCCTGCACCTGAAGGCCGCGTTGACCAACGGCGTGTCCCGCGATGAGATCAAGGAAATCCTGATGCAGGTCGGCGCCTATTGCGGCATCCCCGCGGCGCTCGAGTCCTTCAAGATCGCGACCGAGGTGCTGGCCGAATACGACGAAGCCCAGAAGAAGAAGGGCTGAGGACGATGTCCGATAAGCCGACCGTCGGCTTCGTCGGCGTGGGCAACATGGGCTGGCCGATGGCCGCCTGCCTGGTCCGCGCCGGCTTCACCGTCAACGTCAATGACTCCCGCCGGGAGGTCGCGAACAACTTCGTCCAGCAGGTCGGCGGCACCGCGCCCGACACGCTGCGCCAGTTGGCCGCGACGTCCGACGTGATCGTCACGATGCTGCCCACCAGCGGCATCGTCGAGCATGTCCTCGGCGCGGGCGATGACAACATCCTCTCCGGCCTCAAGCCCGGGACGATCGTCATTGAAATGAGCTCGGGCGTGCCTTCCGTCACCCAACGCCTCGCCGAACAGGTCGCGGCACTGGGCGGCATCATGATCGACGGCCCCGTCTCGGGCGGCGTGCCGCGCGCCAAGACCGGGCAACTGGCCATCATGGTGGGCGGCGAAAGCGCCGCGATCGACACCGCGATGCCGGTGCTCTCGGCCATGGGGACGGTGCTGCGCACCGGCGCCGTGGGCTCGGGCCAGGCGATGAAGGCGCTGAACAACCTGGTGTCCACCGGCGGCTTCCTGATCGGGATCGAGGCGCTGCTGATCGGCCAGCGCTTCGGGCTCGACCCCGGGGTGATGACCGATGTGCTGAACGCGGCGACGGGGATGAACAACTCGACGCAGAAGAAATTCCGCCAATACGTGCTGTCGCGGAAATTCGATGCCGGGTTCACCATGGGCCTGCTCGCCAAGGACCTGTCGATCGCCCTGCAGGTCGCGCGCGAAACCAGCACCGCCGCCCCGCTGTCGGCTTTGGTGCGGGAGATGATCGTGTCGTCGGAAGCCGTGTTCGGCCCCGCCGCCGATCACACCGAGATGGCCAAGCTGTGCGAACGCCTGGTCGGCGAGGAACTGACGCTCGACTGAGCTCGGCCGACTGAGCACGGGCAGCGGCACGGACCCTGGCGGCATGCCATGGTCCGTGCCGTCCTTCCCCCGACCGGGGTTCGGCGAACACTCCCGACGGGATTGTATTTTTCAAAGTCGCTCCAATATAGACTGAAATCATCCCGGCGGACGCGATGCAAGATCGCCCGTCGTAGCCTCGGATATTGGGCAAACACGCGCACCAATACTTCCGATTGTCTTTCCGGCCGACACTTTGCGTGCCTTTCCCGAGACCCGCGCGCCCCGGCGTGACGGCGTGATCCGGCGGCCATTCCCGGCCCCGGAGGCATCAGAAAGGCACAGACATGGCCGGACGTGCCAACAGATGGGCTGCATGACACTCGCCACAAGGCTGTATACACGGCTGTTCGGCACGCAGGTCGGCAGCGATACAGGCGGCAACCGCTACTTCACGGAACGGCGCGACCCGCGGCGGAGGCGGCGGCGCTGGGTGCTGTATGCCAGCGCGCCCGACCCGACCCTGGTGCCGCCCGAATGGCATGCCTGGCTGCACTACACGACCGACGCGCCGCTGACCGGCATGCCCCATCATGCCTGGCAACGCCCGGTGGAGGGCAACCGCACCGGCTCCCCCACCGCCTATCTGCCCGTCGGGCACGACCGCGCCACGGGCCAGCGCGGCCAGGCGGACGGTGACTACGAAAGCTGGATCCCGCCCACGCCCCAAACCGCGCCAACGCCAAGCCTCCCAACCGCGCCCGCCGCCTTGGAAGACCAGTACACGCTGACACGCCACAGCGCCTATGCCGTCGCGGCCAATCCAAGGTTCGAGGACGCGGTCGAACTCCGCGCCATCACAACGCGGGACCGGAGCCTGGTCCGCGCCGTCGGCGGGCGGGTCTTCGACTCACTGGCCGACGCGCAGGCGGCGGAGCGGGCGGAAAATGCCCCGACCGGCGCCGATGGACGACCATCGGCCCGCGGCCAGTTCTCCAGCCTGCGCATCGGCGGCGCGGAAATCTACATTCCCGGGAACCCGCGCCCCGGAAGCCTGTCTCTCAGAAGCCCGTCCCCAGGAAACACGTCCCCTGGGAACGCCACGTCACCGGACATCCCGATACCCGGGGCAACCTGATCGCCCCGATCGGCGACGGCCCGCATCCGAGCCGCCGAACGCCCAGAAAGGAACGCGTATCATGACCGCCACTCCGGTCGTCTCCCCACCCGAAGCCTCGTCCCCACGCTGGGACGGACGCCGCATCCATTTCGATATCGTCGTATCCGGCGCGGACGTCGCCTGCGCCATCTCCTCCTCCGCGCTGCGAGAAATGAGCGGACAAAGCCGCTACTCCCCCGCCGACCTGATGCGCTGCTTCACGGAATTCCGACCGCGGATCGAAGCCATCGCACACCGACGCGCCGAGGCACACGAGGACTCGATCACCGGTATCATCAGCATCTGGGAAGACGACGTCGACGCACCGCGGCAGTAGCGGTGGGGCGCTGCCCCAAACCCCGCAAGGGGGACGCTGTCCCCCTTGACCCCCTGCCAAGGGCCGAGCCCTTGGAACCGGTCGGTTTTTGGGGGGATTCCGGGAGGGGCNNGCCCCTCCCGGAATCCCCCCAACCAATGGGTTCTAAGGGCTGTGCCCTTAGCGGGAGGTCCAGGAGGGCAGCGCCCTCCTGGTGGGGTCCGGGGCGAAGCCCCGCTGCTACCGCAGCGGCGCGATGATCTCGTCCCGGAAGCGGCGCATGTTGTCGACGGTGCCTTCCAGCGTGGGCGCGAACAGGCCGGCGTCGAAGGATGTGACGCCGATGTCTTCCAGCGCCTTGATGTCCCCGATCCAGTCCGCCGCCGATCCAGTGAACAGTTTGCGTTCCCCGTCCACCGTGCCCTTCGGCTGGGCCGAGGGGTTGGACGACACGCGGTAGGCCAGTCCGACCTCCTTCGGGTCACGCCCGGCCTTTTCCGTCAGCGCCCGTAGCTTTGCCACGCCGGCCTTGAAGCGATTGAGCGTATCCATCGGGAATTGCGGGTTCGTGCCGATCGGGTACCAGGCGTTGCCGTATTTGGCGGTGCGCCGCAGCGCCGGGCCGCTTTCGCCGCCGACCCAGATCGGGATCGGCTGCTGGACGGGCTTGGGCGGAAACAGCACGTCCTTGAACTGGACGTATTTGCCCTCGAACTTCGGCGCGTCGGAGGTCCAGAGTTCCCGGCAGACCATCATGAACTCATCGGTCACGGCGCCGCGTTCGGCGAATGGCAGGGCGCCGATGGCGAGGAATTCCTCCTCGCACCAGCCCGCGCCGATGCCCAGCGTGATACGCCCCTTCGACAGCACATCGAGCGTGGCGAGCATCTTCGCGGTCAGCACCGCCGGCCGGTGCGGCACGACCATGACCGAGGTGATGATGCGCAGGCGGGACGTGACCGCGGCGATGAAGGTGGCAGCCGTGAGCTGCTCCAGCCGGTCGGCCGCGGCGCCCGATGGGAACTCCCCCGAATCCGAATAGGGATAGCGTGAGGCGATCGAGGTCGGGATCATCAGGTGGTCGCTGACGGTGACGTAGTCGTAGCCGAGGCGTTCGGCCTCGGTCGAGATCCGCATCAGGCTGTCGGGGTCGATCAGGGGGCCGCTGGTCGGCGCGCTGCATCCGATTTGCATGTTGGTTCCTCCGGTTCGTGCAATTGCGTTGCCCCAGGGCTTAGCACACGATGCGCGAAGTTCCGAGAACAGGGGGGAAGACCGATGCAGTTCGGCATCCATATCGGCCCGCGCGGCTGCATGACGACGCGCGCCAATATCATGGCGCTGGCCACAAGGGCCGAGGCCCTGGGCTATGACATCCTGGGCGTCGCCGACCATGTCATCGCGCCGGTCACGACATCTGTCCGCTATCCTTATACCGCCGATGGCGTCTGGCCTGGCGCGCCGACCGGGGAGTGCATGGACACGCTGGCGATGCTCGCGTTCCTGGCCGGCTGCACGCATCGGATGAAGCTGCTGACCTCGGTCCTGGTGGTGCCGCACCGCCATCCGGTGCTGACGGCCAAGCTGATCTCGACCGCGGATGTGCTGTCGGACGGGCGGGTGATCGCCGGCGTCGGCGCCGGCTGGATGGCCGAGGAGTTCGCGGCGCTCGGCACTCCGCCGTTTGCGGAGCGTGGGGCCGTGACGGACGAATATATCCGCGCCTGGAAGACGCTGTGGACCGAGGACCGGCCGGTGATGGCGGGGAAATACGCGGCGTTTGAGAACGTGGTGTTCGAGCCGAAGCCGGTGACGAAGCCGCACCCGCCGATCTGGGTGGGCGGGGAGAGCGGGCGGTCTCTGCGCCGCGTGGCGGAGTTGGGGGATGGCTGGTACCCGGTGTCGAACAATGCCCAGGTGCTGCTGAACACGCCCGACCGGCTGCGGGCCGGGGTGGGACGGATGCACCGCGCGGTGGAGAAGGCGGGGCGCGATCCCTCCAGCATCGACATCGCCTATGTCTGGTTCCTGCCGCCGAGCTGGAAGGCTCGGCCGGGGCCGGATGGGGAGGGGCGGCAGATGTTCAGCGGATCGGCGGACGACATGCTGGAGGACATCGCGACGATGGCGGACATCGGGGTGCGGAACTGCATCTTCTACCTGCAGAGGCCGACGATCGAGGCGACGCTGGATCTGCAGCAGCGGTTCGCCGAGGATGTGCTGGCCCGGGCGCGGTAGGGGTTGGGGGCGGGGAAACCGCCAGGTTCGAGGGAGACCTCAGGATGTCAGGATATCAGGATTCCCCCCCTCCCCTTGAGGGAGGGGGCCGGGGGGAGGGGTAGACACCCCCCAGTCCCTGCCGCTGCTCAACCCCCACCCCGGCCCTCCCCCTCAAGGGGGGAGGGGGAAAAGTGCGCCTGCTATGGCCCCTTCCGCCGTCCGCCTCCCCTGCCCTTCCGCTTCGCCGGATCGTAGCCACCCCCACCCGGCCCCATTGGCTCGGGCGTCCGGTCCTTCCGCGGGCGCAGCGACGCGCTGGCCATCGGCGGGGGTTCCAGGCCCAGGTCGAGCGCCTCCAGCCGCTTGATCTCGTCGCGCAGGCGGGCGGCTTCCTCGAATTCCAGGTCGGCGGCGGCGGCGCGCATGCGCTTTTCCAACTCCGCGATCCCGGCCTTGAGGTCCTTGCCCACGAACTCCGAGGTCCTCGCGTCGCGGATCGGGGAGACGGTGACGTAGTCCTGCTCGAAGACGCTCTCCAGCACCTTGTCGATCTGCTTGCGGACCGATTGCGGCGTGATGCCGTTGGCCAGGTTCCAGGCGGTCTGCTTGGTGCGGCGGCGGTCGGTTTCCTCGATCGCGGCGCGCAGGCTGCGGGTCATCGTGTCGGCGTACAGGATCACCCGCCCATCCACATTGCGCGCCGCGCGCCCGATCGTCTGGATCAGCGAGGTCTGCGACCGCAGGAACCCCTCCTTGTCGGCATCAAGGATCGCGACCAGCGCGCATTCGGGGATGTCCAGCCCCTCCCGCAGCAGGTTGATGCCGATCAGCACGTCGAAGACGCCCAGGCGCAGGTCGCGGATGATCTCGATCCGCTCCAGCGTGTCGATGTCGGAATGGAGGTAGCGCACCCGCACCCCGTGTTCCGTCAGGTACTCGGTCAGGTCCTCCGCCATACGCTTGGTCAGGGTGGTGACCAGGACGCGGCCCCCCTTCCCCGTCACCACCCGGCATTCGGCCAGCAGGTCGTCGACCTGGTGTTCCACGGGACGGATTTCGGTGACCGGATCGACCAGACCCGTCGGGCGGATCACCTGTTCGGCGAAGACACCCGCCGTCCGCTCCATCTCCCACGGGCCGGGCGTGGCCGAGACGAACACGCTCTGCGGGCGGAACCGGTCCCATTCCTCGAACTTCAGCGGACGGTTGTCGATACAGGACGGCAGGCGGAACCCGTACTCGGCGAGCACGGATTTGCGGTTGAAGTCGCCCCGGTACATGCCGCCCAACTGCGGCACGGTGACATGGCTCTCATCGACGATCAGAAGCGAATTCTCCGGCAGGTACTCGAACAACGTGGGCGGCGGGTCGCCCGGGTTCCGTCCTGTCAGATAGCGGGAGTAGTTCTCGATCCCCTTGCAGGACCCGGTCGTCTCCATCATTTCGATATCGAACGTGGTGCGCTGGGTCAGGCGCTCGATCTCCAGCAGCTTGCCCTCGGTCGTCAGTTCCTCGACACGGGCCTTGAGTTCAATCTTGATGTCGTGGATCGCCTGGGTCAGCGTCGGACGCGGCGTGACGTAGTGGCTGTTGGCATATACGGTGATCTCCTTCAGCTCCGCCGTCCGGTCGCCGGTCAGGGGGTCGAATTCGTGGATCGCCTCGATCTCATCCCCGAACAGGGTCACGCGCCAGGCGCGATCCTCGTAATGGCTCGGGAAGATATCGACCACGTCGCCGCGCAGGCGGAAGGCGCCGCGCTGGAAGGCGGTGTCGTTGCGGCGGTATTGCAGTTCCACCAGCGCCTTGGCCAGCCGGTCGCGGTCGATCCGCCCGCCGACTTCCAGCTTGGCCACCATCTTGGCGTAGGTCTCGACCGAGCCGATACCGTAGATGCAGGACACGGAGGCGACGACGATGACATCATTGCGTTCCAGCAGCGCCTGGGTGGCGGCATGGCGCATGCGGTCGATCTGCTCGTTGATCTGGGCGTCTTTTTCGATGTAGGTGTCGGTGCGCGGGACATAGGCCTCGGGCTGGAAGTAATCGTAGTAGCTGACGAAGTATTCCACCGCGTTGTCGGGGAAGAAGCTCTTCATCTCCCCATACAGCTGCGCCGCCAGGGTCTTGTTGGGCGCCAGGATCAGCGTGGGTTTCTGCACACGCTCGATCACCTTGGCCATGGTGAAGGTCTTGCCCGACCCGGTGACGCCGAGCAGCACCTGGTCCATCTCGTTTTCGAGCACGCCGCGGGTCAGTTCGGTGATCGCGGCCGGCTGGTCGCCCGCGGGTTCGTATTGGGAGACGACCTTCAACGCCCGCGTCATCGGGCGCGCCGGCTGCTTTTCCGGCATGAACAGCATGGGCATCGGGCGGAGCAGGGTCTGGGACATCGTGATCTCCTGGCTGCTCAGAGATGGCCTGTCCAATGGGCTTCGTCGAGGGGGGGAGGCCGCATCGCCCGCCCTCGGCCGGCGTTACCGCTTGCGGGATTTCAGGCGTTCGATCGTCTCGCCGATCAGGCGGGTGGGTTCGTCGGTTTCATAGGCGCGCGCGATGGAGCGGATGCCGGCCTGGATCGCGTCGCTGACCGGCATCGCCTCCCACTCCCGGATCAGTTCCTTCTGCAGGCGGATGGCACGCGGGCCGGCCTCGACGATGGAGTGGACCCAGGCTTCGACCGCGGCATCGAGGTCGGTCGGGGCCACGACCTTTTCCACCAGGCCCCAGGAGAGGGCTTCCTTCGCGTCGATGTTCTCGCCGGTATAAAGGAACAGCTTCGTCTTCCCCCAGCCGATCAGTTGCGGCAGCAGGGCGGCTTCGACGACCGATGGCAGGCCGACCTTCACCTCCGGCATGCCGAACATCGCGTTGTCGCTGGCGACGCGCATGTCGCAGGCGGCCATCACCTCCAGCCCCGCGCCGAGGCACCAGCCGTTGACCCGGGCGATCACCGGCACCGGCAGGTCGCGCAGCACCTTGCTCATGCGATGGATCAGCGTGAGGAAGGCGCGCGCCTTGGCGGGGTCGAGGGCGCCGAGCTCAAACAGGTTGGCCCCGCCCATGAAGGCGCGGTCGCCTTCCCCGGTCACGACCACGACGCGCAGGTCGGGATCGTCGGCCAAGCTCGCCACCGCGTCGATGAAGGCCTGGCACTGCGCGTGGCCCAGACGGTTCAATTTGGTCGGGTTGTTGATGGATACGGTCGCGACGGTGCCCCTGGCGCGGCGGTCGTGACGAATCAACACGAGTGGAGATTCGGTCATCGGAAATCGTGCCTCCGTACGTTTTGCATTTATGGTTCGGTCTGGCCACTTGAGCTTACAATCTGCCCAATTGTTTATGTTCTGTTCAGGAGTGCCGCAACCCCACCACCGGGCAAGCCATCCTGCCGATATGCGCGCGCCCGTCGGCGCTGGGTCGTGCACGGCACGCGGTTGGTCCGTGGGCCGTCGTCGGCCCATGTCTCCGACGCTTCGGCGGTGTCGTTGTCCCCGGATTTGTCACGTGTCGACGCCAGGGCATGGATGAGCGACCATGCCAGGCAGCATCAGACCCCTGGAGGATGACGCATGAAGGGCGCGCGCGTGACCAACTGGCACGAGACCATCGTGACCGCGTCGGACAGCAATTTCGACGCAGCGCTGTACCTCGCGGTCAACGCGGACCTCCGGGCGGCCGCGCGGAACGATCCCGGCTTTGATCCGCGCGCGCATTTCGACCGCTTTGGACGACAGGAGAAGCGCAAGCAGCTGGCGCGCCGCGATCCGGAACGGATGGCAATGAAGTTCCAGCGATTTCAGTCGATCCTGGCTCCGGACGACCTTGAATTCATGGCCGCCGCTGGTGCCTTTCCCGTGTCGTTCGGTACCAGACACCTTGATGTGTCGGATTATGATGGCGAGTCCGCCAACCCGGGAATTTCTGAGTGGTTCGATGTGCTTCGTTCCGATCCGGATGGGCGCTATCTGGATGTGGGCGCTGGGTTCCGGCCAGTTGTGCATGACAACTGTGCCTATCTGGATGTCTACCCGTCTCTGACAAGCGATATCGTCATCACGCCGGGGCGGTCGCTTCCCTTCAAGGACCATGTCCTGGATGGATTGGCCTGCCTCTCGGTCTTGGAGCATGTCGAGGATCCATTCCGTCTGGTCGATGAAATGGCCCGCGTGCTGAAGCCGGGGGGACGTGTCTTCATCGACTGGCCATTTCTGCAGCCGGTGCACGGCTATCCATCGCATTACTACAATGCGACCCGAATGGGGCTGGCGCGCCTGTTCGAAGATCGGTTCGAGATCGAGAAGATTTACACGAACAGCGCACAGGGGGCCAATTTCACCTTGTCGTGGATCCTCGAGTGGTTCGTGCAGGGAATGACCGAGGGGCCCGCGAAGCAGGCGTTTCTGGGACTGACCGTCCACGACCTGCTGCAACGCAACCCTCGCGATGACTTATACCGTGAGTGCCTCCGAACCATGTCCGAGGACATGCAATTGAGGTTGGCCTGCGGCAACACGCTGATCGGCCGTCTGCTGGCGCGGTAGGCGTGGCCATCTGCGCGGCGGGTTTCAGGGCACCAGGATTTGATCAGGAACATCCCAGGGCGGACCAACAGGGTCCCTCGCGGAATGCCATCCCATCAGCGCTCGGCATCAACGGACTATCGTGGCCTCGCGTTGCCGGTTGCCCTTGGGCATGCCACGGTTCCGGGTAACAGACCAGCTAGGGAAACGAACCATGGGCAAGCCGCTCCGCCTGGGAGTCGTCTACGACTTCCGCAATCCGCCGGAAACCGGCATGTCCAACCCGGACTTCTACGCCGCGGTCATCGAGCAGGTGACCTGGCTCGACAGCCTGGGCCTGGACCTGGTCTGGTTCACCGAACATCACTTCGTGGCCGACGGCTACCTGCCCTCCTGGATCCCGCCCGCGTCCTTCATGGCCGCGCGGACCAAGCATGTGCGGTTTTCCTGCGATGTCTGCCTGCTGCCCTTCAACCACCCGATCCGGCTGGCCGAGGACCTGGCCGTGCTCGACAACCTCTCGGGCGGACGGGTCGAGATCGGGGTCGGCATGGGATACGCCCCGCATGAGTTCCGCGGCTTCGGCTTCCCCGTCTCCCGCCGCCTGTCGCTGACGGATGAGGGGCTGGAGGTGCTGACCCGCGCCTTCACCGGCGAGAAATTCAGCTTCTCCGGCAAGCGCTACCAGTTCGAGGACGTGAAGATCACCCCCGGCTACGTCCAGCCCGGTGGCCCCCCTCTCTGGGTCGCCGCCCTCTCCGAGGCCGGCGCTCGGCGGGCCGCACGGTTCCGGACCAACCTGCTGCCGCAGGGGCCGCGAGGGGCGTCTCTGGATACCTGGCGGGCGACGCTGGAAGCCGAGGGACGCGATCCCGCCGCCCACCGCATCGGTCTGATCAAGCCGGTCCTGGTGACGAACGACCGCGCCCGCGACTGGCCGGCTGTGCGGGAGGGGGAGCGGCGGCGGATGGCGGTCTACAGCCAGTTCCGTGCGGACTCCGGCGGTCATGGCGGGGTCGCCGGCATCACCGACGACGCGCGCATCCCGCAGACCTGGATCATCGGAACGGTGGATGAATGCGTGGCGCAGGCCGCCGCCTTCATTCGGGAATACGGGCTGACGGACCTGGTGACCTGGGCGGTGCCGCCGGGGATGCAGCCGGATCAGATGAACCCGCATCTGGAGATGTTTGCCCGGGATGTGGCGCCTCGGCTGCGGGCGATGTTTCCGGGGTAGGGTTGGGGTGCGTCATGATCGTGCTTGATATACATCTCCGATATCAGATATAATCCACCCCCATGAGAACCCTGGTAGACATCCCCGACGCCCAGATCCAGGCCCTCGCCGCCCTGTGCGACCGGGTCAAGCAGCCCCGTGCCTTCGTGGTGCGGGAGGCGATCGCGGAATACCTCGCCCGCCACCAGCAGGCCGATGCCCGGGCGGCATTCGGCCTCTGGGGCACGGACGCGGAAGACGGCCTCGCCTACCAGGACCGGCTACGCGCCGAATGGTGAAGGCGCTGTTCGACACGAACATCCTGATCGACTACCTGCGCGGCATCCCGGCGGCGCGGGAGGAACTGGACCGCCACGAGACCCGCGCCATCAACGTGATCACGTGGATGGAGGTCCTGACCGGCGCCCCGCCCCCGCACGCCCAGGCGACCCGGGATTTCCTCGACAGCTTCACCCTGGTGCCGATCGACCAGGCCGTCGCCGACCGGGCGGTGGCAATCCGGCAGCGCTACCGGCTCAAGCTGCCGGACGCGATCATCTGGGCCTCGGCCCAGGCGCGGGAAATGCTGTTGGTCACCCGCGACCAGCGGGATTTTCCCCCCGGTGACCCCGGCGTCCGGATGCCCTATTCCCTCTGACCAGCCCCGCGTCGGGCGCGGGTCGCCATCCGGGCATATGCCCCCATCTCGGCCGCAAGCATATGGGAGAGACCAAACCATGCCGCTGGACATCGCATCCATCACCAGCCTGCCCGCCGTGACCGGAGAGGTGGTCTACCTGGCCCGGATGGCCGAGAAGCCGCACACCTATACCTACGAACTTCCCCCCGACCAGCCGCGCAGCAACATCATCGAGGACAAGCGCACCGTCGCGATCCACGACATGCGCCCCGTCGCCGGCACCCTGTCCCTGGATGTGGAGGGGTTCCAACTCCTGACCGCCCCCACCGCCACGGTCGACATGTATGACGAGGACGAACTCCGCCACGTCACCTACCCCGAAACCCAGCGCATCATCGCCGAGGCCACCGGCGCCTCCCGCGTCGTGATCTTCGACCACACGATCCGCCGCCGCCATTGGGGGGTGGAGGACCGCACGCCCGGCATCCCCCGCCAGCCCGTCACCCGCATCCATGGCGACTACACCGAGGTCTCGGGCCCCCAGCGCGTCCGAGACGTCATGGGCGAAGAAGCAGAAGCCCTGCTCGGCAAGCGCTTCGCCATCGTGAACCTCTGGCGCCCGATCCGCGGGCCGTTGCAGGACTCGCCCCTGGCGCTCTGTGACGCGCGCACCATCGCGCCGGGCGACCTGGTCGGCCAGGACCTCATCTACCGGGACCGCGTCGGCGAAATCTACTGCCTGACCCACAACCCGGCGCATCGCTGGCTCTACGCCCCGGATATGAGCCGGGACGAGGTGCTGCTGCTCAAGTGCTATGACTCGCTGCGCGACGGGCGGGCGCGGTTCATGCCGCATACCTCGTTCCAGGACCCGAACGCACCGGCGGAGATGAACCCGCGGGAAAGCATCGAGTTGCGGACGCTGGTCTTTTTCGACGCCTGACTCGGCCGACGCCGCTATCCTGCGCCGGAATTGACGGAAGGCCGTAACGCTTGACCCTGGTGCAGATAGAGGCGCTGGCGCTTATCGCCGGCATGCTGGTCCTGTTCATGTCGGACCGCCTCCGATACGATCTTGTCGGCGCTATCACCCTGTCAGCCGCCGCCCTGCTGGGCGTGGTGCCGGCGACCAAGGTGTTTTCCGGCTTTTCCAGTTCGGTCGTGATCATCATCGCCTCGGCCCTGGTGATCAGCCGAGCGGTGGCGGTGTCGGGGGTTGTGGATGAGTGGATGCGGTGGACGATGCACCGGGTCCGCTCCACGTCGTTGCAGGTTGGGCTGCTGACGGCCGCGGTCACGTTCCTGTCCGCCTTCATCAAGAACGTGGGCGTGCTGGGCATCTTCCTGCCCGTCGCGATCCAGACCGCCCGGGCGCGCAACCGGCCGGTTTCCCGCTATCTGATGCCGCTGGCCTTCGGGTCGCTGATCGGCGGGACGATGACGCAGATCGGGACGTCGCCGAATGTGCTGATCTCGGAAGTCCGGCGATCGGTGACCGGTGAACCGTATCATCTGTTCGACTACACGTCCGTCGGCCTGCCGCTGTCGATCGTCGCCATCCTGTTCCTGAGCATCGGCTGGCGGCTGCTGCCGGCGAACCGCCGCGCCCAGCCCGCCGCCGACCGGCGCTTTACGATCGAGGACTATACGGTCGAGGCCGCCCTGCCCGCCTCCTCGAACCTGGTCGGCAAGACGGTGGCCGATCTGGAAGCCGCGTCGCAGGGAGAGGTCACGGTCGCCGCCATCATCCGCGAGCACGGCCACCGCTATGTCCCGCAGCCGCATTGGGGCCTGTTCGCAGAGGACATCCTGGTGCTGCGCGCCGACCCGACCGCCCTGCCCCGCGTGATCCAAGGCGCCGGCCTGCGGCTGGTGGGCGCGAAGGAACACGCGGCCCTGAAGGCCCGCGACAAGGACGACGATGTCGAGGCGGCGGAGGTCATCGTCGGCCCCGAATCCATCCTGGTTGGCCAGACCGCCTCCACCCTGCGCCTGCGGGAAACGCATGAGGTCAATGTCCTGGCGATCCGCCGGACGGACCACCGCAACACCGAGCGCCTGCAGGATCCAGGGCGGCGACATCATCGTCATGCAGGGGATGACCTCGCATCTGACCGATGCTCTGCGGCAACTGGACTGCCTGCCACTCGCCGGGCGCAACCTGGCGATCGGGCGGCCGCGGACCGGGTATCTGCCGCTGGGCATCCTGCTGGTGGCGCTGGTCGCGATCAGCGTCGGGCTGGTGCGGGTGGAGATCGGGTTCTTCGTCGCCGCGACGGCCACCCTGCTGCTGCGGCTGATCCCCGTCCGCGAGGCCTACGAAGCCATAGACTGGCCGGTCATCGTGATGCTCGGCTGCCTGATCCCGGTGGGGGAGGCGCTGAAGGACACCGGCACGACCGAGTTGATGGCGCATGGGCTGGGCGTGGTGGGGGCTCAGCTTTCCGGGACGATGGCGGTGGGGATGATGATGGTCGTGACGATGCTGGTCACACCGTTCCTGCACCATGCCGCGGCCGTGCTGGTGATGGGGCCGGTGGCGGCGACCGTGGCCGCCACGCTGGGGTTCAATCCGGACGCCTTCCTGATGGCCGTGGCCTTTGGCGCCGCCTGCGACTTCCTGACACCGATCGGGCATCAGAACAGCACGCTGGTCATGCGGCCCGCGGGCTACCTGTTCTCGGACTACTGGAAGCTGGGCCTGCCGCTGACGGTCCTGGTCGCGATCGTCGGCACCTGGCTGATCGTGTGGTCCTGGCCGCTGGGCTGACGATTACTCGTCGTAGGCGACCAGCGAATCGCAGGGCACGTCGAGCTTCGAGCGGCCATTGAGGAATGTGAGTTCGATCAGCGCGGCGGCGGCCGGCACCACGGCGCCCACCTTGCGCAGCAATTGGATGCCCGCGGCCATGGTGCCGCCGGTGGCCAGCAGGTCATCGACGATCACCACGCGCTGGCCGGGTTCCACCGCGTCGGCCTGGATCTCGATCCGGTCGGTGCCGTATTCCAGTTCGTAGTCCAGCGGAATCGTCGGCCCGGGCAGCTTGCCCTTCTTCCGCAGCATGATGAAGCCACAGCCGAGCTTGAGGGCGAGGGGGGCGGCGATGAGGAAGCCGCGAGACTCGATGCCGGCGATGACGTCGGGATGATGCTTGCGCACGACCGAGGACATCCGCCCCATTGCCACCTGCCAAGCATCCGCGTGCCGCAGCAGCGTCGAGATGTCGTAGAACAGGATCCCCGGCTTCGGGAAATCGGGAATGCCCCTGATGTGGTCCTTGAGATCCATGGCAGGCTCCTGCGATTGCGCGTCGGGGCGTGTGTAGTGGGGGCAGGGGTGTTGAGCAACCGCGGTTGCGTCCGGGCACGATCCTTCGCACACTGCGCCCTCCGAAACGCCAGCGGGGGCCGCCGCCATGAGTGAGACCGACCTCAAGAACGTCGATATCGACACCGCCTTGAACGAGGCGAAGGAAGCCTATGTGGCGACCAACCCGAAAAGCCTCGCCCGCTATGTGGAGGCCACGGCCGTCATGCCCGGCGGCAACACGCGGACGGTGCTGCATTATGCCCCCTTCCCGCTGGCCATGGCGCGCGCCGAGGGCTGCCGGCTGTGGGACGCCGATGGGCATGAGTTCGTCGACTTCCTCGGTGAATATACGGCGGGCATCTACGGCCACTCCCATCCCGTGATCCGCAAGGCGGTGGATGGGGCGCTGGACAAGGGGATCAACTTCGGCGCCTCGAACCTGACCGAGGCGCGCTTCGCCCGCGCCGTCTGCGATCGTTTCGGGCTGGACCGCATCCGCTTCACCAATTCCGGGACCGAGGCGAATTTGCTGGCGATTTCGCTCGCCCGCATCTTCACCAAGCGGTCCAAGGTGTTGACCTTCGATGGCGGCTATCACGGGGCGGTGTTCGGCTTCGCGGGTGGCGGGTCGCCGATCAATGTGCCGTTCGACTATGTGATGGCGCCGTATAACGACATGGAGAAGACGCGCGCCTTGATCGCCGAGAATGCCGCCGACCTGGCGGTGGTGATCCTGGAGCCGATGATGGGCAGCGGCGGCTGCATCATCGCCGATCCCGAGTTCCTGAAGATGCTGCGGGAGGAAACCACCCGCGTCGGCGCCCTGCTGATTTTCGATGAGGTCATGACGTCTCGCCTGTCCCCCGGCGGTTTGCAGGCGGTGCACGGCGTGAAGCCCGACCTGACGACCCTGGGCAAGTATATCGGCGGGGGCATGTCCTTCGGCGCCTTTGGCGGGCGCGGCGATATCATGGATTTGTTCGATCCTCGGCGGCCCGACGCGTTGCCGCATGCGGGGACCTTCAACAACAACGTTCTGACGATGAATGCTGGCCTCGCCGGCCTGACGGAAGTCTATACGCCCGAGGCCGCTGTTGCCCTGAACGCCCGCGGTGACGCGCTGCGGGAGCGTTTGAACGCCGCCTGCCGCAAGGCCGACGCGCCGCTGCAGTTCACCGGGATCGGCTCGATGATCGCGGTCCATACGATGCGTGGGCCGGTGCGGTCTCCGGCGGATGCGGCGAAAAGCGATGCCAAGCTGAAGGAGTTGTTCTTCTTCGATATGCTTGCGCAAGGGATCTGGCTGGCGCGCCGAGGGATGATGACGCTGTGCCTGCCGATCGGGGATGCGGAGTGCGACAAGCTGGTGGCGGCGGTGGAGGAGTTCCTGTCTTCGCGTCGGTCGTTGCTGGCCCGGGTGGGGTAGGACGGCGGGTCCGTCGTGGCGGCAGTTCATACTTCCGTCGTGGCGGCAGTTCATACTCCCGTCGTGGCGGCCGAAGGGCCGCCATCCACGACTTACGCAGTCTACGTGAGCGAAGTCGTGGGTGGTGGGCCTTCGCCCACCATGACGAGGTGGGAAAGCCGGTGCCTCTCCGCACATGATGACGGGGGAAAAGTCAGGTGCCCCTCGCCCACCATGTCGGGGGGAGGTCCGGTGCCCCACCGCCCCCCATGACGCTCCGGATCAGTAAGGCCGATCCCCCGCGATCTGCACCCGCCGGACATGGCGGAAGAACTGGCCGGCGTCATGCACCGCCATGTGATGCACCGCACGGTTGTCCCAAAAGGCGACCGACCCGTTCTCCCACCGGAACCGGCAGGTGAACTCCGGCCGCTCCATGTGGCGATACAGAAACCCCAGCAGCGGCTTGCTTTCCTCGACCGTCATGCCCTCGAACTGATCGACGTGGGAGCGGTTGACATACAACCCCTTCCGCTTCGTCTCGGGATGCGTGCGCACGACCGGGTGGATGTTGACCGTAGGCCGCCATTCATCGTCCTGCCGCATCTTGGTGGACCGGTTGGCGTTCATGTTCACCCGCGGCCCGGCGATGCGGTAGTCGGAGTGAACCGCGTTCATCCCCGACAGCAGTGATTTCATACCATCCGAAAGCGCGTCAAAGGCAGCAGCACAACTCGCGAACAGCGTGTCGCCGCCATACGGGGGAACCTCGATCCCATACAGGATCGCGCCCATCGGCGGTTCGGCCGTCATGGTGGTGTCGGCGTGCCAGTGTTCACCGACAATGCGCGCATCGGTCGGCTGGCGGCGGATTTCCAGCACCTCATCATCATCGCTGGTGCCGCGGTAGTTGGGCTGGACGAACAGATCGCCGAAGCGGCGGGCGAAAACCTTGTGTCGAACCTTGTCCAGATGCTGGTCGCGGAAGAAGATCACGCCGTGATCCAGCAGCGCGCCGCGGATTTCTCCGATCGTGGCGTCGTCGAGATCCTGGGAGATATCGACGCCGTGGACTTCGGCGCCGCAGTTGCCGGCGATGGGCCGGACGCTCAGGTGGTTGCTTCGCAACTTGGTTTCCTCCGCGTTATTGGAAGAAGGGGGGATCGCCCGGCAGCATGCCGCGATCACCCCTCCCCCGGCCCCTCCCTCAGGGGGAGGGGAGAGTCGTGGCCCCGCCTCAGTTCACCTCATCGGCAAGCTTCTGCAGGTAGTAGGCCGGATCGCCCCACAGGCGTTCGATCACCATGCAGCGGCGGAAGTAATGGCCAACCGCGTATTCCTCGGTCATGCCGATACCGCCATGCATCTGCACGGCACTCTGGGAGACATAGCGCGCCGACTGCCCGATGCCGACCTTCGCCAGCGCCATGTCATGCGCCCGCTTCGCCGGATCGGTCTGATCCAGCGTCATGGTCGCCAGCATGGCCATCGACTTGCCCTGTTCGGCAGCCATGAACATGTCGACCATGCGATGCTGCACGACCTGGAACGTGCCGATCGCCTGGCCGAACTGGACGCGGGTCTTGGAGTATTCCAGCGTCATCTCGTTCATGGCTTCCATCGCGCCCGCGGCCTCGGCCCCGGTCGCGGCGATGCCCGCCTCGATGATGCGTTGGACCACGACCAGGCCCTTGCCCACTTCGCCCAGCACATCGGCGTCGGTGACGCGGACGCCATCCAGCGCGATATCGGCCGCGCGGGTTTCGTCGCGCGTCGGATAGCCACGGCGAGCCACGCCCTGGGTCTTGGCGTCGACCAGGAACACGGTGATCCCATCGGCGTCATACCGGTCGCCCGAGGTACGCGCGCTGACCACCAGCTTGTCCGCGACATCGCCGTGCTGGACGACGGTCTTGGACCCGTCGATGATCCAGCCGGCGGCATCGCGCTTGGCGGTTGTCATGACATCCGTCACGTCATAGCGCGCCTGCCGTTCCCCATGCGCGAAGGCCATCTTCAGGCTGCCCTCGCAGATCGCCGTCAGGATCGCCTTCTTCTGCGCGTCGGTGCCGAAGGTCTGCACCGCACCGCCGCCCAGGATGACGGTCGCCAGGTACGGTTCCAGCACCAGGTGCTTCCCGAAGGCCTGCATGACCAGCATGACCTCCTGCGGGCCGCCGCCATAGCCGCCGTATTCCTCGGCGAACGGCACGCCCAGCAGGCCCTGTTCGGCATAGCGCGACCACATCGCGGTCGAGAAGCCTTCCGGCGCCGTCACGAACGCCTTGCGCTGCTGGAAACCGTAGTTGTCGGCCAGCATGCGGCCGATACTTTCGACCAGCAGCCGTTGGTCGTCTGAAGGTTCAAAATCCATTACAGCCCCAGCACCGCTTTCGTCAGGATATTCTTCTGGATTTCATTCGTGCCGCCATAGATCGTGGAGGCGCGGAGGAACAAATAGCTACCGACACCGGCGCTGGACCCTTCCAGCAGGTCGTCGGGCTGGTTCATCGCCTCCAGTTCCTGCGCCCAGATCGGGGTCGCCATCGGACCGGACACGTCGATCGCCAGTTCCGTGGTCGCCTGCAGCAACTCGGTCCCCTTGACCTTCAGCACCGAGGACAGCGGATCGGGCTTGCCTTCGCCGCCCGCCTTGTCGTGCTTGGACAGCACGCGGTACTGGGTGATCTCCAGCGCCTTCATGTCGACCTGGATCTGCGCCACGCGGCGGCGGAAATCGGCGTCCTCGACCAGCGGGCGGCCGTTCTGGTTGACCTTGCGGGCCATGTCCAGCGACGCGTCCATCCGCTCTCGCGACTTGCCCAGGCGCGCGATGCCCGTGCGTTCGTTGCCCAGCAGGAACTTGGCGACATCCCAGCCGCGGTTTTCCTGGTGGACCAGGTTTTCCACCGGCACGGTGACGTTGTCGAAGAACACCTCGTTCAAATGATGGCTGCCGTCGATCGAGATGATCGGGCGCACCGTGATCCCCGGCGTCTTCATGTCGAGCAGCAGGAAGGAAATGCCTTCCTGGCGCTTGCGCGCATTGGCGTCGGTGCGAACCAGCAGGAAGCACCAGTCGGCGACATGCGCGGTCGACGTCCAGATCTTCTGGCCGTTGACGATGTACTGGTCGCCCTCGCGCTTGGCCGCCGTCTTCAGCGACGCGAGGTCGGAACCCGCACCCGGCTCGGAGAAGCCCTGGCACCACCAATCCTCGATCGTCAGCGCGCGCGGCAGGAACCGCTTCTTCTGCGCCTCGGTGCCGAACTGGATCAGCACGGGGCCGATCATGGTGATGTTGAACGATGACAGTTCCGGCGCCGGCGCGGCCTGGTTCTCCTCCAGGAAGATCATCTTCTGGATGGCGCTCCAGCCCGTGCCGCCATGCTCCTTCGGCCATGACAGCCCGGCCCAGCCCTTGGCGGCCAGGATTCGCTGCCAGCGGACCGTGTCCTCCTTGCGCGGTGAGTGCCCGAGCTTCATCCGGTGATGGATGTCGGCGGGCAGGTTTTCCTTGATGAACGTACGAACTTCCTCGCGGAAGGCGATTTCTTCCGGGGTAAAGCGAAGATCCATGGGCGGTCCCTCCTACTGATCGGTAGCTTACGCGGAGGGCGTGGGCCTGTGCAATCCGGTCCATGCCCGGTCGTGCCATTGCCGCCGGCTGGCCGGCGGGCCAATAATCCTGCCCTGACAACGACACCCGGACGGGGCGACCCCACCCATGCACGCCTTTCGCCGGATCACCGCCTGCCTGGTGCTGATTGTCCTGTGGGCCCAAGCCGCGCCCGCTCAACCCACACACGACCGCACGCTGATGTTCGGCGCCTGGACCCCCGACGAGTCCGGCCTGCTCGACCCGTCGGGCATCACGCCCGAAACCCGCCGCAGCTTCGACCTGCGTCTGCTGGACGCGATCGGCAGCCGCCTTGGCATCGGCTTCGTGATGGTCGCCACCGAAGGCACCCACGAGGATGCCAGGCTGGCGCGCGGGACCATCGATTTCTCCCTGCCCGAGATCGCCGCCGGCACCGCCCCGGACACCGTCCAGCTGTCCATCCCCTACCGCCAGCGCACCGACCTGCTGTTCCTCTCCTCCGCCGTGAAGGGGATCACCGGGGGCGGGATCGAGGCCCTGCGCGCCGCCCTGCAACGCGGCCTCCGCATCGGGATCGACCGCGACACGGGCCATGGGCCAGAGGTCACCGCCCTGCTGGATGACCCCGCCTTCGCGCATCTGATCGTCCGTGAGACTCGCGCGCTGGACAATCTCGACTCCCTGCTCGCGGGCCGGATCGACGGTTTCCTCGGCATCCGTCTCATCGCACTCGAAGCCATCGCCCAACGCCAGCACGCCGCCGCTCGTCTTGTGATGCTGCCGAAGCCGGTGGAGGTGCTGGACGTCCATGTCCGCTTCAGCGCCGCGACCGTTCACCCCGAAATGGTCAAGCGGATCAACCAGGCGATCCTGGACCTGCGGGCGGACGGGACCGAAGTTCATTTCCGTACCCAGTCCACCACGCCGATCCTGCTGCGCCTGGCCGCGGCGGCAAGCTGGTTCCACATCCTCGACACGCTCGGCACCATCGCCTTCGCCCTCTCCGGCGTCCTGATCGCTCGGCGGGAGGGGTACTCGCTGGTTGGCGCCTTCGTCCTGGCCGCCCTGCCCGCGGTCGGCGGCGGCGTGGTGCGCGACCTTCTGGTGGGACGCAGCCCGATCGGTATCCTCGCCTCCCCCGCGCCGATCCTGATGGTGATCGGGACCGTCGTCGTGTCGTTCATGCTCTACCGGTTGCTCGACCTGTTCGGCCACCAGGCCAATCAACTGCGGCAATGGGAGCGGGGGCAGGCGAAAGCAGGCCGGCTGCTGTCGCTGCGGAACATGCATGAGGTGACGGATGCCCTCGGCCTGGCCGCGTTTTCCGTGATCGGGGTCGCGGTCGCGGTGCGCTACTGGGCCGAACCGCTCTGGCTCTGGGGACCGCTTTTCGCCGCATTGTCGGGGGCCGGCGGCGGCATCCTGCGCGACGTGATCCGCGCCGACAGCCGCAACCCCGCGCTCCGCACATCCTTCTATGTCGAGGTCTGCGTGATCTGGGGCTTCGCCCTGTCCCTGACGGTGGATTGGCTGGCGCGGGAGGAACGGCCCGAACTGCTGCGGATTACGGTCGCCATCGCCGTGCTGGGCGCGTTCCTGACGCGCATGGCCGTGGTGCTGCTGCGGATCAGCAGCCCGCGCTTCTGACGCCCGCTTCCCCCGTCCCGTTTCCCGCGATAGCCTGCCATCATAAGGAACGTCCAACCGAGGGGCACCGCCATGGAATTCGGCATCGGCATCGCGACATCCAGCGACTCCTGGAAACTCGCCCAGCGCGCCGAGGAACTCGGCTTCTCCCACGCCTGGTTCTACGACACCCAGATGATCACCGCCGATTGCTTCGTCGCCATGGGTGCGGCGGCGATGAAGACGTCGAAGATCAGGCTGGGCACCGGCGTGCTGGTCCCATCCAACCGCATCGCCGCCGTCACCGCCAATGCCTTCGCGACACTGAACGGCCTCGCCCCCGGACGCCTCGACTTCGGCGTCGGCACCGGCTTTTCCGCCCGGCGAGCCATGGGCCTGAACGCGATGAAGCTGGCGGACATGGAGGAGTATATCCGCGTCGTCTACGGCCTGCTGAATGAGGAGACGCTGGAGACAGAGGTCGAAGGCAAGCAGCGAAAAATCCGCTTCCTCAATCCCGATGCGGGCCTGTTCAACCTGAAGGACCCGATCAAGCTCCACGTATCCGCCTATGGGCCGAAGTCGCAGAAGCTGGTGGCCAAGATGGGCGCCGCCTGGAAGACCTTCATCCAGGACATCCCCGGCGCGATCGACGCGCTGGAGGGCATGCGGAAGGACTGGACCGAGGCCGGGCGGTCAACCGCCGACCTGTATACCACTGCCTGGGTATGCGGCTGCGTACTGGAACCGGGGGAGCCCGCCGACAGCCCGCGCGCCATGCGCCAGGCCGGCCCCCGCGCCGCCGTGCTGCTGCACCGCGCCGCCGACCTGGACATGAACGGGTGGAAGAACACCTCCCCCGTCCCGCCCTCCACGCAGAAAAGCATCGACGGCTATATCAACATGGCGCGGGGCTTCGAACCCGCCGATGCGCGCTATCTGAACAACCACCGCGGCCACTTCCTGTTCGTGAAGCCGGAGGAGAAGCAGTTCGTCGACGCCGAACTGATCCGCCGCACCACCTTCACCGCGACGGAACAGGAACTGAAGCAACGCATCGAGGCCCTGCGCGATGCCGGCTGGAGCCAGTTCGTCATGCCGATCGTCCCCGGCGAGGAACGCGCGCTCGAGGATTGGGCCCGCATCCGCAAGGCCTTCATCTAGGCCATGTTCGCCCCCCGCACCGAACGCGGCGCCGAACGCCAGGCCCTGGGCCTGATCTGCGCCGCGCACCTGGTCAGCCATTACTACTATCTGGTCCTGGTGCCCCTGTTCCCAATGCTCAAGGAAGCCCTGGGCGTCGGCTATGTGGAGCTCGGCCTGGCGCTGACGCTGTTCAACGTCGTCAGCGGCATCGTGCAGACGCCGATGGGCTATGCGGTCGACAAGTTCGGCGCGCGCATCGTGCTGGTGGCCGGGCTGGTACTGGGTGGCGTTGCCTATGTCTCGGTCGGGCTGATGCCGAACTACGCCTGGCTCCTCGTCGCCTCGGTGATGCTCGGCATCGCCAATGGCGTGTATCACCCAGCGGATTATTCCATCCTCGGCTCGGTCATCGAGCCTTCGCGGCTGGGACGCGCCTTTTCCTTCCACACCTTCTCGGGCTTCATCGGCGGAGCGGTTGCGCCACTGATGATGCTGGGCATGGCGCATGCCTGGGGGCTGAACGCCGCCATCATGGCCGCCGGCGCGCTGGGGATCATCGTCGCCATCCCTCTGATGGCCGCGGGCTGGATGGACAAGGCGGCGGCGGCGAAAACCCCCGCCAGCGCCGCCAATATCCCGCTGAGAACCCTGATGTCGCCCGCCGTCATCAGCCTGATCGGCTTCTTCACCCTGCTGGCGCTGTCGAGCGGCGCGCTGACCAACTACTCCGCCGTCGCGCTGACGCAGGTCTATGGCATGACCCTGTCGGCGGCGAACGTGGCGCTGACCTGCCTGCTGGTCGCCTCGGCGGTCGGCGTGCTGGCGGGCGGCTTCATCGCGGACGCCACCAAGCGGCACGGCGACGTCGCGGGCTTCGGCTTCGGCGGAGCGGCCGTGCTGATCCTGCTGGTCGGCACCGTCGATCTCGGGCCGATCCTGCTGGCCGTCGTGATGGCGGGGGCGGGGTTCCTGTCCGGCATGATCTCCCCCTCGCGCGACATGCTGGTCCGCGCCGCCTCCCCGCCCGGCGCCTTCGGCCGGGTGTTCGGCATCGTGACCACCGGCTTCAACATCGGCGGCATCTTCGGCCCGCTGCTGGGCGGCTGGATCATGGATCACAACATGCCGCGATGGGTCTTCTATTCCTCGGTCATCTTCATGGTGCTGACCGCGATCATGGGCCTGACCAGCGACTGGCGCTCCCGCCGCCGATCCGCCATGGCCGCCGCGGAATAGGAAGGAACCGACGATGACCAGCCTGCCCGAGGCCTCCCCCGCCCTGCGCGCCTTCTTCGTCGACTGGCTGGAAACCTTCGCCGCCCATGTGCGGGAGGTCGATTACGCCGCCGCCCGCCCGCTGTTCCACCCGCACATCCTGGCCTTCGGCACCCATACCGACGTGCTGCCGGACCGGGAGGCCTGGATCAACGCGCAATGGGACAATGTCTGGCCGCGCACCGCGGATTTCCGCTTCGTGGCGGCGGGGATCCATGTCCTGGCCTCCGCCGATGAGACCATGGCCGTCGTCATCGCCCCCTGGACCAGCACCGGCTACCATCCGGACGGGTCCCCGTTCGACCGGCCAGGACGCGCCACCATGGTGTTCCACAAGGGGGCGGAGGGCTGGCTCGGCGTGCATACCCACCTGTCGCTGAACCGCGGCGTGCCGCAGACCAGCCACGGCAACCGGCCGATCAAGGCCAGATAAGGAAAGACTCAACACTCGGGGGAGTACAATGAAAATCAAATCCGTGGCCCGCATGCTGATGCTCGGGCTGATCCTGGCCGCGCCCGCCGCGCGGGCTGAAACGCCGCTGGAACGCGGCACCTATCTGATGCAGGGCATCGTCGCCTGCGGCAACTGCCACACGCCCAAGGGCCCGGACGGCGCCCCGATCGCCGGCATGGAGATGGCCGGCGGCTTCGCCATCGACGCTCCGGTGTTCCGCGCCGTGGCATCGAACCTGACGCCCGACAAGGAAACCGGCATCGGCGCCTGGACCGACCAGGAGATCATCGACGCCATCCGCAACGGCCGCCGCCCCGATGGCCGCGTGCTCGGCCCGCCGATGCCGTTCGAGAATTACCGCCGCATGTCGGACGCCGACGCCAAGGCGATCGTGGCCTATCTGCGCGCCCTGAAGCCGGTGTCGAACAAGGTCGAGGCCTCGACCTACCGCATCCCTTTGCCCCCGACCTATGGCCCGACCGTGACGCGCGTGCCGTCTCCGCCGATGGGGAATACCCTCGCCTATGGGCGGTACCTGTCTGACATCGGCCATTGCCTGGACTGCCACACGCCAATGGTGCGCGGGCGGCATGACATGACCCGCCTGGGCGCGGGCGGGATGGAGATCGGGCTGCCGAACGGCGGGACGGTCGTGACCGCGAACCTGACCCCGGCCAACCCGGACGGGATGGCGAAATGGACCGACGCGCAGGTGGCCAAGGCGATCCGCGAGGGCGTCCGCCCCGACGGCAGGCGCCTGGTCCCGCTGATGGCCTTCGCCTGGTACCAGCACATCGACGACCGCGACATGAACGCGCTGATCACCTACCTGCGGACCCTTCCCCCCGCCAAGTGACGGGGACGCTGGTCATCCGGCCGGTGACGGGGACGCTTGTCACCCGCCCGCTGCCGGGAGGGGGACGGCCGGTCACCCCACCCGGCGTGACCGGCGCCGCTTCGCCGGCCGGACCCGCAGGCGGGCGCGAATCGCGTCCACGACCGGTCCGGTGACATGGAGCGGCGCGCAGCCCTCGGCTTCCCAGATGCCGCGGGCGAAGTCCGGATGCAGCCGCACCACCGCCCCGCCATTGTCGAAGTTCGCCCGGTCGCCGCTGTCCAGGTAGGACTCGCAGGGGAGTCCCTCGGCCAGCAGCACGTCGTGGCGGGCAAGTTCGACGTGGTAGTAGGTGACCTCCGCCACCGGTTCGGCCGCGATCGCCTGCCCATCGACCAGGTGCTTCACCGGCACCAGCACACCATCGGCATACACCGCGTGATCCGGGCTGAGCCACAAATCCCGCGCCGGCACGCCGGACGCAAACGCCCCCGCCTTCACCCGCACCGGCCAAACCTTCTCGGGCTCCGGATGGCGCGCGCAATCCACGCGGCGATGGCCGATCCAGGTCACCGCCTGAGTGCCCGCCCCGCCCGGGCCAGCGGTCAGGACCACGTCGCCCTCCACCAGCGCCTCCACCGGGATCGGACCGCGTGTCGTCTCGATCAGCGTTCCGGCGCGGAAGCAGGGCGCCGAGATCGAAATCTCATCACCATTCACGAGGACGGTCTGGAACTGGAAGTCCTCGGTCGGGTCGAGCCGCAGGTCCAGCGTACCCCCACCCGCGATCACGACTTGCAGAGTGTTGCCGGCCAGGATGGTCCCGGACTCGGCGATCATTGCATCCGGCAGGTCAATCAGGATGCCCGGCGCGAAGCCCCCGATCAGGCCATCGAAGCCGAACGGATCGTCGAGTTGCAGCATCCCCGAACTGGCGATGAAGTCGACCGTCGCCGTGGCATCCGCCGTCCCGCCGACCGACAGCGTGCTGCCCGCGTCGATAGTGACAAAGCCCGTGCCGATCAGGTCCCCGATCGCCATCAGGCTGGGATCGAGGATGATGAACCCGTTGTTGATCAGGTCCGCGCCTCCGGTCAGGGAGGCGTTGTCGAGCGTCAGCGTGCCCAGGTTGGTGATCGTCCCGGCCGCTCCGACCTGGTTGATCCCGGTCATCACCCATTGCGCGCCCGCGGCGATCGTCGTCTGCGCGAAGTTGATGAACCGGGTCCCGAGCGCGGTGATCGTGCCAGCCGACGCGGCCGAGGCCAGATGCAGCGTGCTGGAAGTCAGCGACCCGAGTTCATTCCCGCCATCGGCGATTCCGTCGAAGACGCTTCCTGGGGCGATCGTCAACTGGTTCGCGAAGCCGGCGGCCAGCGCAACGGCCGAGTCGGACGTACTGCCGATGATCGTCCCGGCGTTGACCACCGTGCCCGCCTGTCCACTGATGCGCACGCCATATCCACCGACAATTCGCGCACCCGCCTCATTGACGACCAGGCCACCGGCACGCAGGGCAACGCCGTCACCCGTCGGGTCATACGCCTTGATCGTGCCGGCGTTCACGACCGTGCCAGCGTTGTTCCTGACCACCACGCCGCTGTAGCCGAAGATGTATCCACTCGCCTGGTTGGTGACCTGCCCGCCCGACAGATCGATTCCGTTGGCCCGGAATCCCACGCGGCCTCCGAATATGGTGCCGGCATTGTTGATCGTGGCGTCCCCCGCCGTGGCGACGATCCCGGCCCAGCCCTTGATCTCTCCGCCGGCCAGATTGGTGACCGACCCGCCACCGGTCAGATCAATACCGTTGGAGTAGACCTCGAAATCTACCGGACCGGGGAGGGTCGCCGGCGCACCAAACAGGCGCCCCGCATTGACGATCGACGCCCCGCCATCGGCCTTGACGATGGTGACAAGCCCCGTGGCCGCATTCGTCAGGGTCCCACCTGCGCCCAGATGTACACCCGCGCCCGCCGAACCGCCGGTCACTGTTCCGTCATTGACGACGGTGGCGGCGACGTTCAACGCCTCAATCCCGAACAGGCCCTGGATCGTGCCCGTGGCACTGTTGGTGACCGAGCCGCCCTGCCCCAGATAGACGCCGATGCCGAGGGTCGCCGTCCGATTCCCTTCGATGAGGCCATCATTGACGACCACCCCGGCCGCGCCATCGATCGCGATCCCGCCGTAGCCGGAAACGATGGCGCCAGCCTGGTTGGTCACCTGCCCGCCGGCCATCAGGTACACGCCCAGGCCCAGGGACCCGGTGCCACCGATGATCGAGCCCGCGTTGTCCACCGTGCCCAAGCCGCTGCGCACGACAACCGCCTGCTGGCCGGCGATCGTGCCGCCGGCCTCGTTCTCGACCGTTCCATCGGCGAGGTAGACGCCCGCCACCTGGTCGCCCGTGCCGGTCGCGGACACCGTCCCCGCGTTCACGACGCTGCCGCCACCGCCCAGCACGGCGATCCCGCTGCGACCCTCAATCAGGCCGCCCGCCTGGTTCGTCACCCGCCCGCCAGCATCCAGCAGGACGGTGGCCGTCGCGGTCCCGGTGCCGGTCGCGCGCAGGACTCCGGCATTGTCGACCACGCCGCCGGCGCCGACGATGTCGATGGCCATGACGCCTGTGATCGTGCCGCCCGCGAGGTTCTGGATCGTCCCGGATTCCTCGATGCTGACGCCAACGACCGCCGTCCCGCCAAGGATGGAGCCCGCGTTGACCACGCTGGCCGTCCCTGCCTTCACCCGCACGCCGCTGATCACGCCGCCGGCGTCGTTCTGGACGGAACCGCCATCGGACAGGAACACGCCATAGGCGCCGCCGATGCCCTGGATCGTGCCCAGGTTGACCACGGTGGCGGGGCCGTACTGGCTCAGGATCCCGACATCGCCGGTAATCGTGCCAGTTGTCCGGTTGGTGACCTGCCCGCCAACACTCAGGTAGATACCCGCGCCATAGGCTGCGGTATCCGCGCCCCGGATCAGGCCGGCGTTGATCACCGTGCCGGGATCGTTGACGGCGGCAATCCCGGTATAGCCCGTGATCGTGCCGCCGGTCCGATTGATGATCATCGCTCTGGCGCCGGCATAGACACCGACCCCGTATTCACCGACCATGTCACCGGCGATCAGCCCGAGATTTTCGACCGTGACACCCGCGCCGCCGATCGCCACGCCGGCATAGCCCGTGATCGTGCCGCCGGCCGTGTTGGTGACGCTCCCGGCCGCCAGATAGATGCCCGCGGCGATGCTGCCGGTCGCGCTGCCCGAGATCAGGCCCGCGTTCTCGACGACCGTCGGGGCACCGAAAAGCCCCAGGCCCTGATAGCCCGAGATCGTGCCGCCAGCCTGGTTCGTGACCGCGCCGCCGGTGCCCAGGTACACGCCCCGGCCCGTCCCCCCGACCGAGGTCATCCCGCCCAGCATCACCCCGGCATTCACCACCGTCCCGGCGTCGGTCAGGACATACACCGCGGTTTCGCCGCTGATCGTTCCGCCTGCCAGGTTGGACACGGTGCCGCCGGTGGTCATCAGGACCCCGGTGCCGTCCGTCGCGCCCAGGATCGACCCGGCGTTCACCACCTCAGCCGGGACACCGGCGACGAAGACGCCCGTGTAGCCGCTGATCGTGCCCCCCGCCTGGTTGGTCACCGTGCCGCCGCCGCCGAGGTAGATGGCGCTGTAGCCCGAGACGCTCTCGATCAGCCCCGCGTTCAGGACCGTTCCGGTGCCGAGCGGACCATAGCTGATGACGATGCCGACGGCGCCCTGGATGGTGCCAGTGGCCGCGTTGCTGACCAGCCCGCCCTGCTGCATCTGGATCCCGGCCACCGTGGGATCGACCGACGACCCCGCGATCAGGCCGGCGTTGACGATCGTTCCGGGTTCCGCGTCCACATAGATCCCGCGCTCCCCCTGGATCGTGCCGCCTTGCAGGTTCGTGACCGATCCGCCGGCGAGCAGGGAGATGCCGATGCCGCCGATATCAACGCCCTCGATCATACCGGCATTGACGATGGAGACACCGCCGGCCGGGTCGCTGCTGATCACCGCCGCCTTGCCCGAGGCCGTCACCAGCCCCGTCGCCGCGTTCGTCATCCGCCCGGACGCGCCGAGGGAGACCTGTTCGGCGATCGTGCCGCTGTTGATCAGGGTCTGGCCGGCGCCGATCACGTTGGGGTCGGTCAGCACCCAGGTCGCGCCGACGGCGACCGCGAGGCGGGAGAAATTCAGATACTGCGTGCCGAAGCCCGTCAGCGTGCCGACGGGCGTCAGGGGCGAGGTGCTGGCGCGAAGCTCCAGCGTGCTGGCGGCGGTGGCGCCGATCGTGTTGCCGCCATCGACCCGGCCGACGAACAGGGCGTCCGTCGTGAAGGCCATCAGGTGGTCGAAGCCAGCCGCGAAGCTGACGGCGAACTGCCCGGTCGACTCGATCCCGCCGGCGTTCACCACCGTGCCGGACCCGCCGGCAATCCCCACGCCGCCATAGCCGCCAATCAGGCCGGACGCCGCGTTGTCGACCGTGCCGCCGGCGGTCAGGAACACGCCCGCGTTGGAGGTGCCGTAGATCGAGCCCTCGTTCCGGACGGTGCCGGCCTTGCCCGCGACAACCACGCCGTAATCCCGGCTGGACAGGTCGCCGCCGGAAAGGTTGGTGACGCTCGCGCCCTCACTGGCGGAAATGCCGGAGCCATTCAGCCCCTCGATCCGGCCGGCATTGACGATCGTTGGGGCGGCGATGTTGAAGCCGATCGCGCTGTAGTTGCCGGTGATCGTGCCGGTCGCGTTGTTGGTGATCGTGGCGGCCACGGTACCGCCGATGCCGCTGCGGTTCGTGCCGGTGATCGAGCCGTCATTGACGACGGTTGCCGCGGAACCCTGGAGGTAGACGCCGGAATAGCTGCCGCTGAGGGTGCCGGTGGCGGCGTTGCTCACCTGGCCGCCGGCGTCCATCGCGACGCCGACGCCGCTTTGTCCCGCCCCGTTGATCAGGCCCTGGTTCACGACCGTGCCGGCCGCGCCGTACATGTCGACGCCGACGGAAATCCCCCGGATCACGCCGGAGGCGACGTTGGTGACCGTGCCGCCCTGCTGGCCGCGGATTCCCACGCCGCTATAGATGCCGAGGGGTGAGATCGAACCCGCGTTGACGACCGTGCCGCCCTGCTGAAGCTGCACACCGCCGTAAGCACCGATGATCAGTCCGGTGGATTCGTTTGTCACGGTGCCGAACGAAACCAAGTCGACACCCCAGAACACGTTACCCAGAAGGGTGCCGGCATTGACGACGGTGGCGTTGCCTGACTCCACCCGAATCGCCGAGTAGGTGCCCGCGATCGCCCCGCCGGCCTGGTTGGTGGCGGAGGCGCCATCCCCACCCAACACGATACCATGGATGGACGCGATGATCGTGCCGCCGGCCTGGTTGATCGCCGATCCGCCGTCCTCGACGAAGATGCCGTGCCGCCCCGCGTCGATGTAGCCGGCGTTCACCGCAGTGCCGCCCGCGACGTAGATACCGTCTCCGCCCGCGTTGATCGTGCCGCCGGACTTGTTGGTCACCTGACCGCCGCCGGTCAGCGCCACGCCCGCGAGGCTCGAATCGATAACGCCCGCATTGGTGGCCGTACCGGTCGGACCATCCATCGAGATGCCAACGCCGCCGGACAGAATAAGGGCACCCGCCTGATTGTCGACCGTGGCACCGGGATCGGCGACCACGCCATAGGCCGTGGCGTCGATGGTGCCCTGGTTGATGATGGTGCCCCCGTAGACCGCCAGCTCGACCCCGACATTCCCCTGGATCGTGCCGGTGGCCTGGTTGGTCACGACGCCACCCGAGGACATCGAAACGCCCCAGCCGCCGCCGAGGATGCCGCCCGCGTTGATCACGACGTTGGGTTCGCCGGTACCGAGGACCGCGATGTCGCCAAAGAGGATCAACCCCGTGGATTCATTGATCAGCGTCATATCGCCGGACAGCGTAAAGCCGAGACCGATCGTTCCCGAATTCGTGGTCGTTGATCCCGACATCCGTGCTCTCCCATGCAGGCGACCCGGCGACGCGGGGCCGATATTTTTCGTCTACCGCCTTCAAGTAACGTCAGCTTAGGACATCCTGCCCCATCTTCGCCAGTCCGCTCGGCGTGCCGAAACATTACCGCAAGGTGACGGACGTCAACGCGGTCGGTGCAGCTCGGTCCGCGCGCGCGTCACGGTCCGCACGCCACGGCGGAACACCGCCAACGGCTCCCGCAACTCCGCCACCGCCTGTTCCGGCGACGTCGCGTCGATCACGACGATGTCGCCCGGATTGCCAAGCGCGATCCCATAGTCCTTGAGGTTCATCAGCCGAGCGGAGCGGTCGGAGAGCATGGCAAAGCAGTCGCGCATGTGGGCGCTCTGGCTGATTTGGCATACATTTGCCTGCATGTTCGCCATGCGGATCAAGGAACAATCGCCCATCGGCGTAAAGGGATTGAGGACGTTGTTGGTCGATATCGAACAGTTCACGCCGCAGTCGCACATCAGGTTCACATCGGCCAGCCCGCGGCGGACGTTGTATTCCTGGTCCCGGCCCTGCATGAACAGGTCGGTCGCAGGCAGCACCGTCAGCGCGACACCGGCATCCGCCATGCGTCTGGCGAGGCCGCGCTGGTCGGCCACGGGCATGGTCGAATACTTGCAGCCATGGCCCACCGCGACGCGTCCACCCAGGCGGTACTTCTCGGCCAGGTCGCAGACCTGCCAGATGTCCATGTCGACGGGCGCGTTGCCGGAATCGAGGTGCATGTCGATATCGACGTCATACTCCCGCGCCAGATCGAAGATCCGCTGTACATGCGCGTGTCTGTCCGGATCGTAGTTGGGCGCGGCACCAACGACGCGGGCGCCGCGCTTCAAGGCCTCGACGATCAACTGGTCGGAACGGGGGTTGTCGGTCAGGCTTTCCTGCGGAAAGACGCACAGCTCCACATCGATGGCCCAGGCATAGTCGCGGCGGAGCTGTTCCAACGCCTCGAAGCTCCGCATCTCCACCCCGGCGTCGAGTTCGACATGCGTGCGCATGCGGGTCGTTCCATGGGCGATACACGCCTCCAGCGTCGCGGCGGCTCGCCGGTAGACATCCTCCTGCGTGAAGCTGTGCTTGACGGCGGCGACGCGTTCCATCGATCGGGGCACACGGCCCGGTTCGGGGGCGACACGGTCGATGATGCGGGATTTGTCGAGGTGGATATGGGTCTCGACCAGGCCGGCACAGACCAGCAGGCCGGCGGCGTCATATTCCGGCCCCTCGGCGGTCAGGTTGGGGGCGAGGGCGGTGATCTTCCCCCCCTGGATGCCGATGTCGATGGGTGGCGGGTCGGGTGTGGTGGCGATGCGGGCGTTGCGGACGATCAAATCCATGGCGGAGGCCCTTCCCTGTCAGCCGTGATGCTGGCCCGTCGGACCGGTGCGGCGCAAGCAGGGAAGTGAAGAGTAAGGCTACGGAACCGGCACGGTGTTGGCCACGACCCGGCAGGGGGGGATGACCACCTCGATCGTCGTGCCCTCGCCCTTGACGCTGTGCAGGCGCAGGTCGCCGCCGTGGAGTTCCATCAGGCGCAAAGCCAGCGGCAGACCCAGGCCGGTGCCATCGGCGAGGCGGGACAACGTGCTGTCGACCTGCCCGAAGGGTTCCATCGCGATGGCCATCTCGTCTTCGGACATGCCGATCCCGGTGTCGGTGACCGCGATCAGCACTCCCCCATCGGCCGAACGCGACGCGGTGACCGAGACGGTGCCTTCCTCCGGCGTGAACTTTACCGCGTTGGACAGAAGGTTGATCAGCACCTGGCGCATCTTGGTCAGGTCGACGCGGACCAGCGGCGCATCCTGGGGCAGTGAGACCTCGATCCTGATCCGGCGCGCGCGGGCCTGGGCGCGGATCGAGATCATGCTCGCGTTCACGACGTCATGGATGGGCACCACGATCTCGGTCAGGATCGCCGTCCCGGACTCGACCTTGGACAGATCGAGCACGGTGTTGATCAGTTCCAGCAGATGGCGGCCCGAGCTCAGGATATCGTTAGCGTATTCGGCGACCGGAGTCGCTGGACCCGGCCGGGTGGCCTGTTCCTTGATCAGTTCGGAGAAGCCGATGATCGCGTGCAGCGGCGTCCGCAGCTCGTGGCTCATGTTCGCGAGGAACTGCGACTTCGCCTGGTTGGCGGCATCCGCCCGTTCCGCCGTCGCGATCAGTTCCCGATTGGCGATGGCAAGGCGTTCCCGGTCGCGGAGGATTTGGGCGTGCGCTTCCTCCAACCGGCCATGTTCGTGAGCCAGTTCGATTTCCCGCATCGTGCGGCGCCAGATTTCGCGGATCAGCAGCACGGTCAGCATGCCGATCAGCAGCGTGACGGCGCCGCCGACGGCGATGCTCAACAGCTTCTGGTTGCGCGCACCGGCCAGGATGTCGTCCAGGTCGACGCCGACGCTGACGAACAGGTCGTAGTCGGTCAGGCGCCGCAACGTGAACAGGCGGACCACGTTGTCGACAGCGCCGGCCCGTATATAGGAGTAGACGCCGCCCGGCGGCAGGTCGGGGTTAAACGGGCCGTCCATGACCGAGGTGCCGACGCCCATCAGCCCGTCCGGGCGATCGGCGCTGAAGCGCGCGCGGATGACGCCATCGGGGCAGATGATCGCCAGGGTGCCGCGCCGGCCGAGGTCGACCGCCTGGTGCAGCCGCGTCACATGGCCCGGCGAGAGGGAGAACATCAGCACGCCCAGGAAACTGCCATCCGCCGCCACGACCCGCCGCGTCACCGGCAGGGTCATCGGCTGGCCCTGCGTCTCCATGATTGGATGGCCGATGTACAAGGGCGGTGAGCCGGGATCGCGATGCGCCTCGAACTCCGCCCTGCCGGTGAAGTCCAGTTCCGCGACCGCGGGCGGCATGCTGCTGAAGATCATCCTGCCATTCGGTCCGATCAGGCCGGCGCGAACGACGGGGCGGGCGACGGCGGCTATTTCGGCGGTCAGGCGGGCGGCATCCAGCGTGCCCTGGCCGTGCTCCCACTCCTCCCGTATCCGGCCGGCGATCAGTTCCATGGCCGCGGAGATCGCATCCATCATCCGCGTCGACTCGGAGGCGAAGGCGGCGGACAGGTTGTGGCCCTGGGCGCGGGCGCGTTCGACCGCCGTCTGGCCTTCGATATGGGTCGCGAAGATGATGACCGCCCACAGGCCGACGACCAGGGCGATGCCGACGGCGGCGATCTTCCGGCTCAGCCGCGTGGCATGGCGGCGGCCGCGGCTTTCAAACTCGGCCATCGACGCGGCCTGACCAGCCTCGATCGGCTGAATGCCGAGCGATTGGTTATCCCAGAGCCTGTTGAGCCTCATTCCCGTACCCTGGTCCCAGACAATTCCGCGGCGACCCGTGATGTTTCCAATTATGTCTCATAGCACCATGCATGAGACCCGCCCAGGCAGGATCAGTCCCCTTGGAGGAACTGGCCTACCTTGTCGATGAACAGCGGCAACTGGTCGTGATGGACCCAGTGGCCGGCCTTTTCGACGCCCAGCACCTGGGCATTCCTGAAGTACGACAGACGCCCGTCCTCGGCCGGATCGCGCGCCCAGCTTTCCTTGCCATAGACCAGCAGGGTCGGACAGGTGATGTTGGACCAGAGTTCGGCGATCGCCTCCCGCGTCATGTCATAGGGCGGCCAGAGGCGGACATAAGGATCGAACTTCCAGCCATAGGTCCCGTCCTCATTCTGGTTGACGCCGTGCTCGGTCAGATGGCGGACCTGTTCGGGGTTCAGATGGGCGTTCTCCGCCTGCATGCGGGCGCAGGCATCGGCGAGGGTCGGGTAGCGGCGCGGGCGGCGGCCGGCGTTGATACGGGTTTCATCGATCCAGGTCCGCATGCGTTCGGCGATCGGGGTCTTGTCGGATTGCGCGCCCTGGCGAGGGCCCGGCCCCAGGCCCTCGATCGCGACCAGGCGGGCGACGTTTTCCGGGTAGATGCCGGCGTAGCGGACGGCGACGTTGCCGCCCAGGGAATGAGCAATGATGTTGACCGGCGCCAGCTTCTGCTGATGGATCACCTGCGCCAGGTCGTAGACGTAGTTCGCCATGGTGTAGTGGCCCGACGCCGACCAGGACGAGTCGCCGTGGCCGCGCAGGTCGGGGCAGATCACGTGGTAGCGGTCGCGGAAGGCGGCGGCGACCCAGTCCCAGTTGCGACAGTGATCGCGCCCGCCATGCAGCAGGATCAAGGGCGGCGCGTCGGGGTTGCCCCAATCGACGTAATGCATGCGCAGGCGCTGGGAGAAGAACGAGTGCGAGGTCGGGCCTGGGAGGGTCATGCGTGGTCCTGGGTCATGGGCGGCGGGGGCACCATACCGCCGGCTTATGCGTCGCGCAGCACCCCGGCCACGCAGGCGCGCAATTCGGGCAGCAATTCGGCCTCGAACCACGGATTGCGGCGTTCCCACCCGGTGGTGCGCCAGGATGGATGCGGCAGGGGGATCACGCCGGGCAGATGGTCGCGGAAGGCGCGCACGCGTTCGGTCATCGGTCCCGGCCCCAACGCGTCGGCCTGGGCATAGGTGCCGACCAGCAGCGTCAGGCGGATCGCGGGCATCAGGGCCAGCAGGCGGGACCGCCAGAGCGGCGCACATTCCGGCCGCGGCGGCCGGTCCCCGCCCTTAGGCAGCCGCCCCGGATAGCAGAACCCCATCGGCAGGATCGCGATCCGGCTCTCGTCGTAGAAGACGTCCCGGTCGATCGCCATCCAGCGGCGCAGCCGCTCTCCGGACGGATCGTTCCAGGGGATACCGGTTTCGTGCGCCTTGGTCCCCGGCGCCTGCCCCACGATCAGCAGGCGGGCGGTGACCGAGGCACGGAAAACCGGCCTCGGTCCCAAGGGCAGATGGGCTTCGCAGGCGCGACAGGCCCGGACCTCGTCCCCGAGGCGGGCCAGCCGTTCCTCAGCCGAGGATGCCACGCTGGCGCAGGACCTCGGCCACCTGTTCGGCCAGCGTCTCGGGGCTGCCGTCCAGGGTCTTCAGGTGGATTTCCGGTGTCAGCGGTTCCTCATACGGCGCGTCGACGCCGGTGAAATTCCGCAACTGGCCGGCATAGGCACGTTCGTACAGGCCCTTGGGGTCTCGGCGCCGGCATTCCTCCACCGGGGTATCGACGTAGATCTCGATGAACTCCCCGTCCTCCACCGCTTCGCGCGCCAGCAGGCGTTCGGCGCGGTAGGGAGAGATGAAGGAGACCAGGACGATCAGGCCGGCTTCGACGAACAGCTTGGACACCTCGGCCACGCGGCGGATGTTCTCCACCCGGTCGGCTTCCGAGAAACCCAGGTCGCGGTTCAGGCCGTGGCGGACATTGTCGCCGTCCAGCACCATCGTGTGGCGCCCTTCGGCGTGCAGGCGCTTTTCCACCAGGTTGGCGATGGTGGACTTGCCGGCACCGGACAGGCCGGTGAACCACAGCACGCAAGGCCGCTGGGTCTTCATGGCGGCGCGGGCCGCCTTGTCCACGTCCAGCTTGTGCCAGTAGACGTCGCGGCGCGATCCCCGGATTTCGGTGACCAGGCCGGCGCCCATGGTGCCACGGGTCAGGCGGTCGATCAGGATGAAGCCGCCAAGCTCGCGGCTGACCGCATAGGGTTCGCACGCCAACGCGTGGGACAGGGAGATGGTCACCCGGCCGATCTCGTTCAGGTGCAATTCGCGCACCTCGATCTCGTTCAGGGTTTCCACGTCCAGGCGGGCGGTGATGTCGGTGACCGTGGCCGTCACCATCTTGGTGCCCAGCAGGAACTGGTAGGCGCGCCCGCGATACAGCGGGGTTTCGTCCATCCAGACGACCCAGGCATCGATGTGTTCGGCCAGATGCGGCGCCGGGTCGGCGGCGATCACGTCCCCGCGGGAGGCATCGATTTCCCGGTCGAGCACGAGCGTGACCGCTTCCTCGGGGCCGGCCTGTTCCAGGTCGCCGTCCATGGTGACGATGCGGGCGATCTTCGCCTCAACGCCGGTGGAGGCGTTGACCACCGAATCACCGGGCCGGACGATGCCGGAGGCGATGGTGCCGCAATAGCCGCGGAAGGTGTGGTCGGGGCGGTTGACGTACTGGACCGGCATCCGCAGCGGACGCTGGGCCTGCACGCGCACCGGTTCGGCGATCTCCAGCGCCCGCAGCATCGTCGTGCCCGTGTACCAGGGCATCCGCGTGCTGGGAGAGGTGACGTTGTCGCCATCGCGGGCACAGACCGGGATCGGCGTGAAGGTCATGCCGCCGAGCTTGTCGGTGATGGCGTGGAAGTCGTTGACGATGTTGTCGTAGATCGACTGGTCGAAATGGACCAGGTCCATCTTGTTGATCGCCAGCACCAGGTCGCGGATGCCCAGAAGGGAGGCGATGGCGGCATGGCGACGGGTCTGGTCGAGCAGGCCCTTGCGCGCGTCGACCAGCAGGATCGCGAGATCCGACGTGGAAGCGCCGGTCACCATGTTGCGGGTGTACTGCTGGTGGCCAGGCGTGTCGGCGAGGATGAAGCGACGTAGTTTCGTTTCAAAATACCGATAGGCTACGTCGATGGTGACGCCCTGTTCGCGTTCGGCGGCAAGGCCGTCGACGAGCAGCGCGTAGTCGACCCCGCCCTCGACCGTGCCGAAGCGGCGGGAGTCGTTTTCCAGCGCAACCATGACGTCATCGGGGATGGAGCCGCATTCGAACAGCATGCGGCCGATCAGCGTCGACTTGCCGTCATCCACCGACCCGCAGGT
>DIUL01000035.1 GCA_002422345.1 Acetobacteraceae bacterium UBA6159 | reverse complement strand
GTCGCACTTCGACGTGATTCCACGCGGGGCTCGGTCAAATCTGAACCGCACGCCTGTTCCACGGATCAGCAGATCGCCAACGGTGCTGAGTGCTGGACAGGCGTCCGCCCCCACTTGTCACGAAGCAACCGCCGCACCATCAAGCAAGGTGATCTGGCTATCATCCACCAATTGACCAACCTCATCATTGCCGGGCCCGTCTTTGAAGGAACCCACCCCATGGAATACGCCCTGGTCCTGATCGGTGCCCACAACGGACGCAAGACCCAGGCGCTCGTGGACCGAGCGGCCGCCGCCGGCCCGGTCCTGCTCGTCGAACCCGTGCCCTGGCTGTTCCGAGACCTCGCGCGGCGCTACGCCGGCCGGCAGGGCATCAACGTCCTCCAGGCCGCGGTGGCGGAAGCCGACGCCGAACACATCTCCTTCTTCGCCCCCAACGAATCCGCCAACGAGATCAAGCCCTACGGCGACCAGCTCGGCTCCCTCAACCCCGCCCACGCCATCCGCCACGACCCCAAATTCGCCGAGAAAGTGTCCGAGATCAAAGTCCCGGCCTTCTCCTTCAACGCGCTCTGCAAGCGGTATGACATCACCTCCATCGACACGCTCATGACCGATACCGAGGGCTATGACGCCCGCATCCTCGCCACCTTCCCCTTCCGCGCCATGCGCCCCAAGAAGATCGTGTTCGAGCACGTCCACTGCGACGGCGTCTTCCACATCGGCAAGAACTTCGCTGTTCTGCTGATCGCGCTCGAAACCCACGGCTACAAGACGCAGATCATGGATGGCGAAAACTGCCAGGCCACCCGCATCGATTAGGGGCGGGCGGCACGGCTGGGGGCAGTGCGGCGAATGGTCCCGGCACAAGGCCGGGATGACGATCGGGCGCTCGGGATGACGATGTGGCTCTCGGGATGACGATGTGGCGGCCGGGATGACGTGAAATGGACGCCCGAGCGCCTCGTCCACCCCATTCGCCAAATCCCCATCCCATGGTAAGCAGGCTCCCCCATTGCCCGCCCCACAGGTTCCCGCCCCATGCCGCAATTCTGGCTCGTCAAATCCGAACCGGACGCTTTTTCCTGGGACCAGCAGGTCGCCAACGACATCGAGCCCTGGACAGGCGTGCGCAACTACATGGCGCGCAACAACCTCCGCGCCATGAAGCAGGGCGACCTGGCCTTCTTCTACCACTCCAATGAGGGGAAGGAGATCGTGGGCGTCGTCCAGGTCGCGCGCGAAGCCTACCCCGACACGACCGCGGAAAAGGGCGACTGGTCCGCCGTCGACATGAAGGCCGTGGGGCCGATGCCGGTGCCGGTGACGCTCGCCGCCATCAAGGCCGACCCGAGGCTCGCCGATATTGCCCTGGTCCGGCAATCGCGGCTGTCGGTGATGGCGATCTCCCCCGAACACTGGGACATCCTCTGCGAGATGGGACAATGGAAAAGCTGATACCAGACGAGATGCGCGCGCTCTGCCGGGTGGAGGACGTGCCCGACGGCCAGGGCAAGGGCTTCCCCGCGGTGCCTGGCGGCTTCACCGGCATCTTCGCCGTTCGGCAGGGCGACGTGGTGCGGGTGTGGGTGAATTCCTGCCCGCATGTGGGCACGCCGCTCGACTGGACCCCCGACCGGTTCATGTCGCGCGACGGCCAGCACATCATCTGCGCGACGCACGGCGCGCTGTTCTCGACCGAGACGGGGGAATGCACGCTCGGCCCCTGCCGTGGCGACTTTCTGGACCCGGTGGTGACCGAAATCCGCGATGGGGTTATCTACGTGCCACAGGATGCCGGCCTATAGGTCCGGCGCGACATCGAAAGGGAGGACGCCCATGGCCGACAACAATCCGACAACCGGACAGGTTTTCCCCGTCCTGCCGGCCTTCGCCGCCGCCGCGCATGTGAACGCCGACCAGTATCGCTCGCTGTACGAAGCGGCGGACCGTGATCCGGACGCGTTCTGGCGGGCCGAGATGAAGCGCGTCGCGTGGATGAAGACGCCGACGAAGATCAAGAACACGTCCTTCACCGGCGACGTGTCGATCAAGTGGTTCGAGGACGGGACGCTGAATGCCTCCGTGTCCTGCCTGGATCGGCATCTGGCGACGCGCGGCGACCAGACGGCGATCATCTGGGAGGGCGACAACCCGAACGACAGCAAGCACGTCACCTATCGCGAACTGCACGAGCAGGTGTGCCGCCTCGCCAACGCGATGAAGGCGCTGGGCGTGAAGCGCGGCGACCGGGTGACGATCTATATGCCGATGGTGCCGGAAGCGGCCTCCGCCATGCTGGCCTGCACGCGGATCGGGGCGATCCACTCGGTCGTGTTCGGCGGGTTCTCGCCCGACAGCCTGGCGAACCGGATCCAGGATTGCGACTCGACCCTGTTGATCACCGCGGATGAAGGCCGGCGCGGCGGGCGGCCGGTGCCGTTGAAGGCGAACGCGGATGCGGCGCTGGCGCAGTGCCCGTCGATCCAGAACGTGATCGTGACGAAGGTGACCGGCGCGGATGTGCCGATGGTGGCGGGTCGCGATCATGACTTCGCGACGATCTGCGCCGCCGCGTCGCCCGACTGCCCGCCGGCCGAGATGTCAGCCGAGGACCCGTTGTTCATCCTGTATACCTCGGGCAGCACCGGCAAGCCGAAGGGCGTGCTGCACACGACCGGCGGCTATATGGTGTGGGCGAGCTACACGCATGAACTCGTGTTCAACTACCGCCAGGGTGAGATCTACTGGTGCACGGCCGATGTGGGCTGGGTGACCGGGCACACCTATATCGTCTACGGCCCGCTGGCGAATGGCGCGACGACCCTGATGTTTGAGGGCGTGCCGAACTACCCCGACAGCAGCCGGTTCTGGCAGGTCGTGGACAAGCACCAGGTCAACATCTTCTACACCGCGCCGACCGCCATCCGCGCCTTGATGCGCGATGGAGAGGCGCCGGTCGAAAAGACCTCCCGCAAGTCGCTGCGGCTTTTGGGCTCGGTGGGGGAGCCGATCAACCCCGAGGCCTGGCTGTGGTATCACCGCGTCGTCGGCGATCACCGCTGCCCGATTGTCGATACGTGGTGGCAGACAGAGACGGGGGGCGTGCTGATCAGCCCGCTGCCGGGCGCGACGGCGCTCAAGCCCGGGTCGGCCACGCTGCCGCTGCCGGCAGTGAAGCCGATGATCGTGGATGGGGAAGGGCACGAACTGCACGGGGCGTGCGAGGGGAATCTGTGCCTTTCGGACTCCTGGCCTGGTCAGATGCGGACCGTGTTCGGCGATCATGAGCGGTTCGTGCAGACCTATTTCTCCACCTTCAAGGGCCTTTACTTCACCGGCGATGGCGCTCGGCGGGACGCGGACGGGTATTACTGGATCACCGGGCGCGTCGATGACGTGATCAACGTGTCGGGCCACCGGATGGGCACGGCCGAGGTTGAGAGCGCGCTGGTGGGTCATACGTCGGTCGCCGAGGCGGCGGTGGTTGGTTTCCCCCATGATATCAAGGGGCAGGGCATCTATGCCTATGTCACGCTGAAGCTGGGGGTGGAGCCTTCGGACTCGCTTAGGAAAGAACTGGTGGGCTGGGTGCGGAAGGAGATCGGGCCGATTGCGTCCCCGGACGCGATCCAGTGGGCGCCGGGGCTGCCGAAGACGCGGTCGGGGAAGATCATGCGGCGGATTTTGCGGAAGATCGCGGCGAATGAAACGGATACGCTGGGGGATACGTCCACGTTGGCCGATCCGGCGGTGGTTGATGATTTGATTAAGAACCGGGTGGGGTAGGACACCCGTAATCGGGTGTTTCGGTACACATCTGGTTACCAGGTCCCACCTGCGGCAGGGGAAACGAGACCCCTGCCGCCGTATTGCCCTCAAGTATGCCTAAACCAACCCCCATAGTTTTGCCGGACATGACCGCGCGTCAGCGTGATTGTAAGAAAGCCAAGTAGCAAGAGCACGAAAGCTGGCGGCTCAGGGATGTCTGTTCCAGATTGTATGGTCACCGCGAGTCCGGTGCTAAGGTGATTGGGCGATGCGCCTCTGTTCACCACGAAATCGATAATGTCCCCGGCCAATAGGCTTTGGACAATATAGAAGATCGCATTGTCGCCAGTGCCGTATTGCGTGATAGTGTCCGTAAAAACGGGAGTATTGTTGATCCGTACGCTGACGGCATGGGCCGGAACTGAGACTAGGTCGTTCCCTCGAAAGTCTCCGCTCACTTGGTAGATGTCAGCGATTGGTGCGGTGAACCGGACGGTTACATCATTGGTTCCCTCTGGATCCAAATTGAGATGATCGTTGGGTATTACAACTGTAAAGAACGGAGGCAGTGGTGTGCCTGGACCCGTATTTCGGGTTATACCTGCAGAGACTGGGTTCGATGGATTGTATGGGATGCCGTTGTGCCACGTCGAGAGCGTTCCGGCTCCATACGGACTACTGGCGGTATCGGTCAGGACGGATCCACCCGATAGATAACTCCAGACCCCATTCAACGGCTGCGGAGTTAGGGCAAAGTCGTTCACGGCATTGTAAACCGCAGCGCTGCCGGGTGTGGGGATCACAAGGCTATTCATGATCAGTAAGCACAGGGCGAGAAATAGCTTTTTCATCGACAACGATCTCCTTTTTTTCCCGATATCCGGGCTAACCCGCATTTCTCACACGAAT
>DIUL01000129.1 GCA_002422345.1 Acetobacteraceae bacterium UBA6159 | reverse complement strand
CGTCAACCGGACAGTAGTGATCGTGCAGGCTATCGAATTGCTCCTTGGTCAACCGACCTTCGATCTCCAATACCCCGCTCGGGGCCGCCTGATTCTGCCATGCGTGTCCTGCGAAATCCTGAAGCGCAATCGCGTTGCCCAGCACGTCGGGCGCGCGGCTTAGCCGCGATCTGCCCACGAAACCGTCATCCGTCCTGTCGCGCAGATAGAACACCTCATTCCCGAACAGCCGGCGCTGCGGTTCGCCGGACAGCGAGACGTTGAACACAGGCCGGCCATCGGGGAGCGTCGCCGGCTGGACGTGTCGCCATGGGATCGGCCGCAGTCCAGTGACCGCACCGCGCCCGTCATGTTCGATTTCGGCCAGGGCGTTGCCATGCAACAGGACCGAACCCATGCACCATTCAACCCAATCCGGCCAGGTCAGCAGCCCCCAGGGCGCCCGCACAAGGCGGTTAACGGGGTGGGTGGTCAATTCCTCTCGCCCGCCACCAACAGGGCGATACACAAGCGCGGGGAGGCTCCCCAAGGCGGTGCCGATAGCAGACACACAAGCCGAAACAGTCGCCAGATTTTCGGCCGTCGTCGAGTTGATCGTCATCCCCGACGCGGACCGCAGGGCCAAGCCCTCAGGCAAAGGCCCACCAGACTTGAACGGTCGAATTGATCGGCTCTCCCGCCCGAACATACGGTTGATGATCCCCATCAGATCAGTTCCGCCATCAACCGGCGCATCCGCAACGCATGGGCCTGGGCCTCGGTCGCGTGCATCCGCGCCCGTGCGGAAACGGTCGTTGCGTCGTAAGCTGGGAAGGATTGGACTACACTGATTTCCAGCAATTCCACCGCCCGCAGTTCCCGCCGGTCGGCACGGGGCCAACCTTCATCGACGGCGCGAAAGCTGAAACTCATGCCCCCCAAGTCACCACGTTCGGCAAGGGCCAGGATATCGGCGCCGAGCGTGGTGTTAGGCACCTCGATCGCGAAGACCAGCCCGTGGGCATCCTCGGCCAGCGCCAAGGTCCCGGCGCGGGTCCGGCCAAGTAACCGAGTGTTGTCGTGGTCTACCAACGCCAGCACGTCCCGGCCGGACAGCAAACTTGACCGAAAGGCGCCGGGCTGGATCGTCTCGACAAAATTGCCGATCCGCGCCTCGGAACCAAACGTCGCTGCGTAGCCTTCAAGGCGCCGGCCAGCGGCGCGAAGCTCGGAAGCCGCGCGCCGCTCAGTCCCATCGGGGAACCGTGCCGGGTTCATTACTGCACCTTGCTTGCCGCGACGGCCTGGCTGATCCCGAACAGGGGTTCGGACCGCAGCAGGGTCGCGCCGGCAATTACGGTGCCGGATGTCGTCAGCTTCACCGCCAAGTGCGTGAACCCAGCGGACAGACTGCCTTTCTCGATCTCGACATATCCCACCGCTTCCATGGTGGCGGCGGTGATGGTCGAGGCCGGGCTGGCAATCGTGATCGTCGTCGCGCCGGGCACCGTGCTGGTCAACGTGATGGTCGCGGAGTTCACGGACGCAGTGACACCGGGAACGCCGTAGGTCGCGTCGTTGATGACAGACGCCAACGCCGTTGCATCAGCCGCATCATTCCCCGAGATGGAGAACTGGCGGGCCGAGGCAGTGGTCGCGCTAGCATGTGCCGTGAAGACCAAGCCGTTGATGGTGACGGCGTCGGCCTCAAGCACGGTGGCGCAGATCAACGTGACCTTGGTCGCGTTCACGTTCGCCGTGATCGTGGCGACGGCGCCGGTCAGGTCAGTTCCGCCCGTTCCGGCCGCGTCGGTGGCCTCCATCAGTTGGCAAGCAACGGTAGCGGCGGCGGCGGCCTGTCCGGCGGTGAACACCGCAACGGCACGGCGATGGTGCCGCATGTCGAAATAGAGGCTTGTCGCGCTGGCAGTGGCGAGAGAGGCGGGCCGCACCGCCAGGTCATACTTTACGGCTTCGGACTGTCTGTGCATCACGCGATGATCCCCTTGATACGGGCGAAATGAGACGGGCGCATATGGGCGATGTCGGCGCGCATCATGGCGCGAACCAACACCTGCCCTTTCGCGAACGTATCGCCCGCGTGACGGCTGGCCTCGATCACGATGTTTTGGCGGACCGCGACGGCCATCTGGGAAAAGTCCCCGACAAAGGCGACGGACGCCGTGGTTGCGGTGCCGTGGGCCAGGGTGTTGGGAATCTGGGTGCTCACCAGACGATTGAGCGCCAAGAACTCGGCCGGCGGCGGCAACTTCGTTTTGTTGCCGCTGATCCCTGTCACCAGGCCGGACAGGGTCCGTTTCGTGCGGGGACTGTAGACCGTGGTCCGTGGCACCGCGTTGATGCCTTCCAGCGCCGCGATTGCGTCAAGCCACTCGTCATAGTCGGTGGGTGCCGCACCGTTCGTGCCCATAGAGATATCCGTGGGGCCGGTGACGCCATACAGGCCGAGGGGTTCGGACGATGCGCCCGCACCGAAAAGCCCGACGCGGTCCAATTCCAGGGCCAGGGCGGCGCTGATCTGGGCCTCGATCTGGCCAGCGAAGGCAGGAACGTCATCGAGTAGTTCAACCGACACCCGGACCAGAGCGGCCAGGCTAACCGGCTTCACTGTGACAGGCCCATAGCTGCCTTCGGACTCGTCGATTTCCTCGCCCTCGGTGCGCCACTGCCCAGTGGGATCGGTTAGCACCCGAACAAAGGTTGTGGTGCCTGCGCCAACCGGGATCGTCAAAGCGCCCGCCCGCGTCAGAATGGCGGTGTTGCGCACCAGGTCGATGGTCGTCGCGCTCAGGGTATCGGGAACATAGAAGCCGCCCGCCGCACCTGTCGCTTCACCCATCGCACGGCGTTCGCCATCGGCGCCGGACCAGTCACCCAGCAGGTGGCCACGGATCATCCGCCCGAGGCTCAACGGCTCGGCCGGCGCGCCCGCCAGATCGGCCATGCGCTGTTCGGGGAGAAGTCCAACAACCTCACCAGGACGCAGGACAGGGGCGCCCCGCGACTCGCGCCGGACCGGCTCGACCGGGTTCACGGCGGCGCGGCGGTCCAGATCAGCCTGCAGGGCAAGCCGCTGCTCTGTCGCATTCAAGGTGACTGCCTCGGCCTCGATCGCGTTAACGCGATCTTGGACATCGGGCGGCAAGGCGCCGTCAGGGTGGGCATCGTTGATAGAACGCAGTTCGACGCGGATTGCGTCACGCTGCGCGAGAATTTCTCTCAGGGTCACCGGCAAGCTCCTGCCTGGGTGCCGGTGCGGGCGGCGGATCAGCGGGCGCGCGGTTTGTTGCGCGACGGAATGCGGACAGTGCAAGCGCAATCAGTTCGTGGCGGGAAGCGGCATCGCGGATCGCGATCCGCTCGCCTCTCGCTTTGGGAAACCAAATGGCGTTGTTACCGTCAGGGTATTCGACAAGGCTCAACCCCGTCATCATGATGGGGCCGAGCGAAACGGTCAGCTTGCAGTCTACGCGGGCAACTCCGACCATGTAGGGGAGGTTCGGAACCTCGACCGAAAGGATTTGCCAGGACAGATCGGCCGTCATTCGGACCCGCCTTTGTTCGCACTCTCAAGGGCACGGTCAAAGGCCGTCCGCAGGATCGTTTCAACGTCCAGCGTGAGATATGCAGGAGACGGTTCGGGGGGCAGGTCCCACAACGGAACATACTGCAAATGCCAATGACTGTCCGTTTGGTAGGCCCGCAAACGGGAGTTGTGCCAGATCGCCGCCAGCGCACCGGCCGGCATCTTATGGGGGTTCGATATCTTAAGGATGTCCGGGAAGACTCCGGTCAGCGTCAGGTTTGCTAATTTGCTTGCGGTTTCGACTGCAACGCCATGGTTTACGTAGGTGCGGACCAGCGCCAAAATCGCAACGTCCCAATGCGAATAATCGGTCCATTGGCCCTCGGTTGGCAGGGTGTGAAGCGTGACAAGCCCGCGCTGCAACCAAAGCCGCAGCGACTTCGGCGTCGTCTCGATAGCGTAAACCACATCCGAAAACCGCAGCTTTTTGGACAAAGGCGTCATGATAGGTCTCTTGTGAGCACGTCCCTTCATACTCCATCATGGGGGGAGGCCCGCAAGTTTATTTTTCTTACGCGATTTTGTGTCACGCCGCCCGCAAACGGAATCGCATGATGGATTTCTCGCTTTCGATCCGCTCGGGACCATGGGCGCCATGTTGGCGCCCACACTGCCCTAGCCCATCTTATTCACCGCATG
>DIUL01000023.1 GCA_002422345.1 Acetobacteraceae bacterium UBA6159 | reverse complement strand
GTGAGGTGCTCGCAGCGGTTACGGAGATAGCTCTCGCCGTCCAGATCAGCGACACGCAGGGCGTTCGCGCGGGCGAAGCGGTGACCGGCGGAACACGCGATGACGAAACGTTCCGGGTACAGTGCTTGCGCCTGCAACGGGTCGGGAAACCCATCGGGGCTGGCCATCAGCGCGGCGTCGATGTCGCCCTTGTTCAGCAGGCCGGTCAGCTGTGCCGGCGTCTGCTCCACCAGGGTCAGATCCACGCCCGGATTCTGCTGGCGAAACCGCGCAAGGAAACTGACGAAGCGCACCGGCCCGATCGTGCACATCACGCCCAGACGTAGCTGCGCGCTGTCCAGACGCAGGAACCGGCTGGCGGTTTCCTTCGCGAGATGCGTGCGGTTCAGGACCTCGGTCAGATGCGGTTCCAGCAGGCGGCCGAGTTCCGTCAGGTGCGTATTGTTACGTTCACGTGAAAACAGAAGGCCGCCGAGTTCGTCTTCCATCTTCTGGATGGCGCGGGTCAAGGCCGGTTGGCTCACGTTGCAGGTCTCGGCTGCCTTGGTGAAGTTCAAGGTCTTGCCGAGCGCAAGGAAGTAGCGGATCTCGTGCAGTTCCATCGCCGATCTTCCCATTCGTCAAAGGTGTTCGCGGTTCTGACTCGGGCATCGGCACGGTGTTACAGCGGTTCACGATAACATGGGTGCATCCCCCCGATTGCCGATCGGTATTGGCGTCGACCGTCGCAAGCGGGGCAGCATCGCGCAGGGCCGGTCCGCCGGTGCGTCTTGATGGATGGATGCCGACATGATGAGCACGCTGACATCGGCCGGCCTCGCCCGGGGTGGAGCGCCGCGGGCGCTCGACGGACGGGTTGCCTTGATCACCGGATCAACGGAGGGACGTGGCCTGGTCATAGCGGCCGGATTGGCGGCGCGCGGGGCGATGATCGCTTTGGCCGGGCCGGGTGATCCGGCGGCGATCCGAAGCCTGTGCCAGTCCCTGGGCACGGACTTCGATGTGCCGGTCTGGCACGATGATGCCGATATGTCCGACGCCGCCGCGCTCGCGGACATGGTTGAACGGATCCAGCGCGGGCTGGGGGCGGTCGATATCCTGGTCAGCCAAGGGGATCAGCGCCTTAGCGACCCGGCGGCGGAACCGATGCGCGATCTGGCGGTGTATTTCCATGCCACCGCGGCCGTGTTGCCGGGCATGCAGCGGCGTGGGTTCGGGCGCATCATCAACGTTGCCCCTACCCTGCCTGACACGGATCCGCGCCACCGCGTCATCCACGACATCCTCACCCACCTGACCGAGGCCACCGCTCGGCGGATCACCGGCCACGGAATCACGTGCCACGCGCTGCTTCAGGTGCGGGATTCGACCGCCGAGGGTCCGCCGCCTTTGCCCATGGTCGCCGCGGACGCGCCGAGCTTGCCGCCGCTGGCGCTGGTGTCGCTGGTTGCGGGCCTGTGCGGGGCGGAGGTCGCCTCCGTCCCCGGCCTGCACTGGACCGCGGTCGGGATTGACGGCCCGCCGGACCATGCGTGACCGGCGCGCGGGCGCTCCGTTCGCACGGTGCCTCGGTTTTGCATACGCCGGCCGCATCAACACGATACCGCACCGGCATTTCTGTTCCCCATTGTTCGGCAATACCTTGTGGTAGCTAGAAAACAGCAAAGCCGCAGGAGAGAACAATGAAATTTCTTTCGACAGCCTTCGCCGTGACCGCGTTGACCTTGGGCCTCGTCGGACCGGTCATGGCTCAGCCCGCGTCTGGCAACATGATGAAAGACGTCATGACGGCCGATAAGAGCATGCGCAGCAGCAAGCTGATCGGCGCTGTTGTCTATAATGATGAGGGCGACAAGATCGGCTCCATCGTCGACATCCTCGTGCGCGGCGGGGCCGTGGAGTCCGTCGCGATCGTCTCGGTCGGCGACTACGTGGGTGGCGGCACGAAGTTGGTCGCGTTCCCGGTCAGCAAGCTGCAACTCGACGCCACCAAGGCGATGATGCAGGGCGCCACGAAGCGGGCGATCCAGTCCATGCCGGCCATCGACCTGAGCTTCGGCAGCGGCTAGTCGGTCTGGCCGGGGTGGATGATCCTGGTTCAGAAACGTTGATGAAGCCCATGCCGGTGATCGGCGTGGGCTTCGTTGCGTGTAGCGGTCGTTCGACGGTTTTGGGGAAATGCCCCTTGCCATGACCCTGGGGCCTCCCTCACCCTCCGCCCATGTTCTTCGATCCACCCCGGGAAATCCCCGCCCGCCTGCTCACCCGCCTGCCCGACCATCTCCGGCGCCTTGAACGCACGGAATGGGCAGATGCCAATCGCGGCGGCGCGCCCGTCGACTCCTTCCTCGAAGGCCCGGCCTTCGACGCCCAGGGGCGGCTGTATGTCACCGACATCCCCAATGGCCGCATCTTCCGGATCGAGGACGACCACTGGACCGAGATCGCCGCCTATGCCGGCTGGCCCAACGGCCTGAAGGTCCAGCCCGACGGCGACCTGCTGATCACCGACTACCGCCACGGCCTGATCCGCATCGCCCCCGAAACCGGCGCCGCGGCCGCTGTTCTCCAGACGGTCAACAGTGAGAGCTTCAAGGGCCTCAACGACCTGACGCTGCATGATGACGAGTCCGTGATCTTCACCGACCAGGGCCAGACCGGCTTGCAGGACCCATCCGGCCGCGTCTGGCGCCTGCACAAGGACGGGCGGATCGACCGGCTGCTGTCGAACGGGCCGAGCCCGAACGGGTTGGTGCTCAACACCGAACAGACCCATCTGTATGTCGCCATGACCCGGTCGTGTGAGGTATGGCGGTTCGCGCTGCGCCCCGACGCGATCGTCGCCAAGGCCCAATGCTTCGCCCGCGTGCCCCCGGGCCTGGTGGGCCCCGATGGGTTGGCGATGGACGCGCATGACCGGCTGTTTATCGCCAACCCCGGCCATGGGTGCGTCTGGGTTATCGACCCGCATGGCAAGCCGTTGTATCGGGTCCAATCATCCCATGGACGCATGACGACCAACTGTGCCCTGACGCCCGACGGCCGCAACCTGGTCATCACCGAGTCCGAAACCGGCAGTATCCTGATCGCGGAGATCCCTCCCCCATGACCAAAGAATTCGTCTCCATCTGCGAGGTCGGCCCGCGCGACGGGCTGCAGATCGCCAAGACCCGCATGACCACCGACGACAAGGTGACCTGGATCAAGTCGCTCGCCGCCGCCGGCATCCCGGAAATCGAGGTCGGCAGCTTCGTTCCCCGGCGCGTCATCCCCCAGCTTTCCGACACGCCCGAGATCGTCGCCCGCGTGCTGGCGGAAATCCCCGGGCTGACGGTGCAGGCGCTCGCCCCCAACCTGCGCGGGGCGCAGAACGCCTTCAACGCCGGCGCCCATAAGATCGCCATGCCGATCTCGGTCAGCGCCGGGCACAGCAAGGCCAACCTGAACCGCCCGCCCGAAGCCTCGATCGAGATGATGCGGGAGGTCATGGCCTGGATGAAGGCGCAGGACCGCCACGTGCCCGTGATCGTCGGCGCCTCGACCGCCTTCGGCTGCTCGATCGACGGCGTCGTGACCACCGCGCAGACGGTCGCCATGTGCAAGGGCCTGGTCAACGCCGGGGTCGAGCACATCATGCTGGCCGATACGGTCGGCTACGCCCACCCGGCCCAGATCAAGGAAGTCGTCCGCGCGGTGCGGGAGGAAATCGGGCCGGCCGTCTACGGCCTGCACCTGCATGACACCTGCGGCCTGGGTATCGCCAACGCACTCGCCGGCCTGGAGGAAGGCATCCGCGCCTTCGATAGCTGCCTGGCCGGCCTCGGCGGCTGCCCCTACGCCCCCGGCGCCTCGGGCAACGTGGTGACGGAAGACCTGGTGTTCATGCTGGAAAGCATGGGCTTCTCAACGGGCATCAGCATCGAAAAACTGCTGGAATCCCGCGCCATCCTGCACGCCGGCTTGCCCGCCGAACCCCTGAACGGCCAAATCTCCAAATCCGGCCTGCCACCCACATTCCGCCGGGCTGCGTAGGTATGGGTGGGGACTGGGGGGTGACGAAGGCTGGGGCTCTGCCCCAGACCCCACCAGGGGCTTTGCCCCTGGACCCCACCAAAGGCCTCGGCCTTTGGAAACCAATTTGTTGGGGGGATGTGGGAGGGGCCAANNTTGGCCCCTCCCACATCCCCCCAACGGACCGGTTCCAAGGGCCGTCGCCCTTGGTGGGGGTCGAGGGGGCAAAGCCCCTCGCGGGGCTTGGGGCAGCGCCCCAACCCTTCCACACCCCCAGGCCTCCACTCATGACCCGCGAGATACGGCTGAATGCGTTTGATATGGCCTGTGTGGGGCATATCCAGCATGGGATGTGGACGCATCCTCGGGATGAGGCGTCTGACTATACGTCTCTGGATCATTGGGTTGGTTTGGCGCGGTTGTTGGAGCGTGGGTTGTTCGACGGGTTGTTCCTGGCGGACATTCTGGGTGTGTATGACGTGCTGGGTGGGGATGCTGGGCCTTCGTTGCGGGAGTCTGTGCAGATTCCTCTGATTGACCCGGTGTCCTTGGTGCCGGCTATGGCGCATGCGACGACGCATCTGGGGTTCGGCGTTACCTGCAATCTGGCTTATGAGCCGCCGTTTCTGTTCGCCCGCCGGATGGCGACCTTGGATCATCTGACCAGGGGGCGGATCGGCTGGAACATCGTGACCGGCTATCTGGACAGCGCGGCCCGGGCGGTGGGGTTGTCGGGGCAGATGGCGCATGACGACCGCTATGCCCTCGGCGATGAGTATATGCAGGTCGTCTACAAGTTGTGGGAGGGCGCCTGGCGGGATGACGCGGTCATCCGGGATCGGGCGAACCGGATGTACTCCGACCCCGCGCGGGTGCGGGCGGTGCATCATCATGGCAAGCAGTTCCAGTTGGACGCGATCCCGCCGTGGGAGCCTTCGCCCCAGCGCACGCCGGTGCTGTATCAGGCTGGGTCCTCGGATCGCGGCCGGGTCTTCGCGGCGGAGCATGCCGAGTGCGTCTTCGTCAACGGCGCCAGCCAGGCGAACGTGAAGCGGGTCGTGGCGGATATCCGGGCTCGGTCCGAACGCCGCCCGGTCAAGGCCTTTGTCGGTGCGACCGTGATCGTGGCACCGACGGAAGCCGAGGCGCGGGACCGGTTGGAGGAATACCGCCAGCACGCCTCCGCCCGTGGGGCGTTGGCGCATGCGGCGGCGTCGCTGGGCGTGGATTTCGACCGGTTCGGGATGGATGAGCCGGTGGACGCGTCCTCCAGTCAGGCCGTGAGATCGAACCTCGAGGCGATGACGGCGTCCTTCGGTCCGGGCTGGACAAAACGGCATCTGATCGACCGCTTCGTGCTCGGCAGCCGGCAATTGCCGATCGTGGGGTCTCCGTCCCAGGTGGCGGATGCGCTGATGGAATGGGTGGAGGTCGCGGACGTGGACGGGTTCAACCTGTCGCGCACGGTGATTCCGGAATGCCTGGAGGGGTTCATCGACCTGGTGGTCCCCGTGTTGCAGGACCGGGGCGTCTTCAAGACCGCCTATACGCCCGGCACCTACCGCCACAAGCTGTTCGGCGCGGGGAACCATCTGCCGGAGACGCACCCGGCCGCGGCCGAACGGTGGCGGGCATGAGCGTTCCTGTCCGCGTCCGCCGCCTGCCGCATGGGATGGATTTGCCGCTGCCGGCCTATGCCACGGCGGGTGCCGCTGGCATGGACCTGCTCGCGGCCGTGGAAGCACCGGTTGTCATTGCCCCAGGCCAGAGAGTGCTGATCCCGACCGGCCTGGCGATCGCATTGCCCCCGGATCATGAGTTGCAGATCCGCCCCCGCTCGGGCCTGGCGCTGCGGAACGGGATCGTGCTGCCGAACAGCCCCGGCACTATCGACGAGGATTATCGCGGCGAAATCCAGGTCATCGTGATGAACGCCGGCGACCAGCCGTTTACGGTCGAACGAGGAACCAGGATCGCCCAGGCGGTGCTGGCCCCGGTCGTGCGGGTGGCCTGGGCGGAGGTCGAGAGCCTGGATGAGACGGCGCGGAACGAGGGTGGGTTTGGGAGCACGGGGACGAAGGGTGGATAACCCGGCCGACCCGCCGGAGGTGATCCCGCCCCGGATCGATGCGGTGCTCGATCTTCTCAGGCGGTCGGACCAGCCTTGTCTGTCGATCGAGGACATCAACAAAGCAGCCGCCGACGGTTGGGCTGGTGCTGGCTCGGACGACAACGACGCAGCGGTGGCATAACGCCAAGCGTTCAGCCTAGAGTTGGGGTGATAAGATGGTATTCGCCCAAGCCATGCTGCACCCCGTCGTACCCCCTGAACTGCTGGACCCCGTCGTGGCCTATTTCCAGCCACGTCGGATTATCCTGTTCGGATCAGCCGCTCGGGGTGATGCCGGCCCCGACAGCGACATCGACCTGCTGGTCGTGCTCGACGACGACGCGCCCTCCGAGAAGGTCACTCTGCGTGCCGGTGTCGCCGCCCGCATGTCCTACCTGAGCCCAGCCGATGTCATCCCCTGCCGGGAAAGCACGTTCCGCCGATTGTCCCAGGTCGCGGGCACCCTGGCCTACGAAGCCGTGATGTCTGGGCACATTGTCTATGAGCGGCACTGATCTCACCCTTATCGTCGAGCGCAAGCGCGAGGCAGCCCGATGGCTGGCTGTTGCGCTGGCTGACCGCCGCGTTGCCGAAACATGCCTGGCCATGAGCCCACCGACATTCGGGATCGCCGCCTATCACTGCCAGCAGGCGACCGAAAAATCGATCAAGGGCAAATTGATCATCGCCGGCACGCATTTCCCCGCGACCCATGACCTGCGCGCACTGGGCGCCATGGCCGCCACTCACTATCCGCAATGGCGTGACCTGTTCGTCGCCTGCATCGAATGGACCAGTTGGGGTCATGCCTACCGCTATCCTGGCCTGGAAGAGGAAGTGGAACCTTCAGCCGAGGCCATCGACGAAGCTCTCCAGACGATTGACACCCTGGCCCACCATCTGCGTAGCCTGACGGATCACTGAAGGCGGCAACCGCCCAAACCGGAAGCGTCCATGACCCAGCCCTCCCCCCTGACCAAGGGCGCCATCGACTGTGACGTCCATATCGGCGTCCCCTCCATGGCCGCCCTCCTGCCCTATATGTCCGAAGCCTGGCGGGAGATGATCACCTCCCGCGGGACCGACGGGCTCGACCTAGCGAGCTACCCCAACAACGCCCCGCTGTCCTGCCGCCCCGACTGGCGCACGCCCGGCGGCAAGCCGGCGACCGACCTGCCTATGCTGCAACGCGCCCTCGATGCGTTCGGCACGAAGGCCGCGATCGGCCATTGCCTCTGGGGCGCGCAGGCCGTCCATTCCGAGGACCTCGCCCAGGCGCTGTGCCAGGCGGTGAATGACTGGGTCGCCGACCAGTGGCTCGACAAGGAACCGCGCCTGCGGGCCGCCATGGTCGTGCCGGCGCAAAGCCCGCCCTACTCCGCGCAGGAGATCGAACGCCTCGCCGCCGACAAGCGCTTCGTCGCCATCCAGCTTCTGTGCATGAACGAAATGCTGCTGGGCCGCCGCTACTACTGGCCAATCTATGAGGCCGCGGTGAAGCACGACCTTCCCATCGCCATCCATGCCGGCAGCGCCATGCGCCACGCCACGACGCCGAACGGCTGGCCCACCCACTTCACCCATGACTATGTCGGCCAGACCGCGGGGTTCGAGGGCCAGTTGCTCTCCTTGATGGCCGAGGGCGTGTTCAACCACTTCCCCACCCTCCGCGTCGTCATGGTCGAATCCGGCGTGACCTGGCTGCCCGCCTTCCTCTGGCGCGCCATCAAGTCCTGGCGCGGCCTGCGCGGGGAAACGCCCTGGTTCACCCAATCCCCCGGTGACCTGGTGCGCCAGCATGTCCGCTTCACCACCCAGCCCTTCGACGTGCCAGGCCCGGAGGAAGCCCAGAAGATCCTCCGCCACATCGACGCCGACGACTCGCTGCTGTTCGCCACCGACTTCCCGCACTGGCACTTCGAGGGCACGAACGCCTTGCCGCCCGGCCTGTCGGATGATCTGATCCACAAAATCACCGTGACCAACCCCATGGCCACCTATCCCCGTTTGCAGGAGACACTCTCATGAGCGAGGTTCTCGACCGCGCCGCGGGTTCCGGCATCCGCACCGGAATCGTCGATTGCGACATCCATCCCACCATGCGCTCCAACAAGGAGCTGTTTCCCTGGCTGGCGGAACGCTGGCAGAAGCATCTGGCCGATTACGGGTCGCAGCCGCGCATTCCGTTCTCCACCGGTACGCAATACCCGAAGGCCGCGCCGGCCACCGCGCGCCGAGACGCCTGGCCGGCTTCCGGCGGGCCGCCCGGGTCGGACGTTGATTTCATGCGCGAACAACTGCTCGACGCCTGCGATATCGGGCTGGGCATCCTGGCCCCGCTGCATGGCGCGGCGCGGAACAATGACCTCGACGCCGCGATCTCAACCGCGGTCAATGAATGGCAGATCGAGCGCTGGGTGAAGCCGGAACCGCGCCTGCGGGCATCGGTCGTCGTCACGCACGAGGACCCGGACCTGGCCGTCGAGGAAATCGCCCGGCGTGCCGGAGACCCGAACTTCGCACAGGTCCTGATCCCGTCGAAGACCAACGAGCTGCTGGGCCGCAAGCGCTACTGGCCGATCTTCGCCGCCTGCCAGGCCGCGAACCTTCCGCTGGCCGTGCATGTGAACAGCGTCGGCGGCGGCTATGCCTCCACCGGTGGCGGCTGGCCCAGCTATTACCTCCAGGACCACCACATCAACGTCCACAGCTTCCAGTCGCAAATCGCCGGCCTCGCGCTGGAAGGTGTCTTCGAAAAATTCCCGCGCCTGAAATGGGTGATGATCGAGGGCGGGTTCGCCTGGCTTCCGTCGCTCTGCTGGCGGCTGGACAAGCATTGGGCGCAGAATCGGCACGAGGTGCCGGAATGCAAGCGCCCGCCCTCGGAATACATCCGCGAACGCCTCTGGTTCACGACTCAGCCGATGGAGGAGCCCGAGCAGGCCGACCACCTGCGCGATACGCTGGACTGGATCGGCTGGGACCGGATCATGTTCGCGACCGACTACCCGCACTGGGACTACGACGACCCCCGCACGGCCTTCCCGATCCGACTGTCGAACGCGGAACATGAGAAGATCTTCCGCACCAACGCCCTGGGGGTGTTCGGGCTGGGGTAAGGAAGGGGTGGGGCTCCGCCCGGTACAGCCCCTACCCTTGACCCAGGCAACGCCCCCCGACCACGATGCCCCGCCGATAGCAGGGGGGTATTGCCATGGCACAGGATGAAAACGACAATCGGTTGCGGTCGCGCCGTTGGTTCGACAACCCCGCCGATCCCGCGCTGACGGCGCTGTATCTTGAGCGGTACATGAACTACGGCATCACCCCCGACGAATTGCGGGGCGGCAAGCCGATCATCGGCATCGCGCAGACCGGCTCGGACCTGTCCCCCTGCAACCGGCATCATATCGAACTGGCATCCCGGGTGCGGGACGGCATTCGCGACGCGGGCGGCGTGCCGCTGGAGTTCCCCATTCATCCGATCCAGGAAACGGGCAAGCGTCCGACCGCGGCGCTCGACCGCAACCTGGCCTATCTCAGCCTGGTGGAGGTCCTGCACGGCTATCCGATCGACGGGGTGGTGCTGACGACCGGCTGCGACAAGACGACGCCGGCCTGCCTGATGGGCGCGGCGACGGTCAACATTCCTTCCATCGTCCTCTCGGGAGGGCCGATGCTGGACGGGTGGTGGCAGGGGCGGCTTTCGGGCTCCGGCACCATTGTCTGGGAGGGGCGGAAGCTCTTTGCCGAGGGCAAGATCGACTATGACGAGTTCATGAAGATGGTCTCGTCCTCGGCGCCATCGGTCGGGCATTGCAACACGATGGGGACCGCGACCTCGATGAACTCCCTGGCCGAGGCGCTGGGCATGTCCCTGCCCGGCTGTGCCGCGATCCCGGCGCCGTATCGGGAGCGGGGATGGATGGCGTTCGAGACGGGCAAGCGGATCGTGGGGATGGTGAAGGAAAACCTCCGCCCGTCCGACGTCATGACGCAAAAGGCGTTCGAGAACGCGGTGGTCGCGGCGGCGGCCTTGGGCGCGTCCTCCAACTGTCCGATCCACATGGTCGCGATCGCTCGGCATATGGGCGTGGAGCATACGCTGGATGACTGGCAGCGCCTGGGGCCGGAGATACCGCTGCTGGTCGACCTGCAACCGGCCGGTCGTTTCCTGGGTGAGCGGTTCCACCGCGCCGGCGGCGTGCCCGCGGTGCTGAAGGAACTACTGGCCGCCGGCAAGCTGCATGGCGATGTGATGACGGTCACCGGCCGGACTCTGGCCGAGAACCTGGCCGAGGTCCCGGATGGGGAGCGGGAGGTCATCCGCTCCTACGCCGCCCCCATGAAGGAGGCGGCGGGCTATGTCGTGATGTCGGGCAACCTGTTCGACTCGGCGGTGATGAAGATCAGCGTCATCGACCAGGATTTCCGTGCCCGGTTCCTGTCCCATCCGGACCGGCCGAACGTGTTTGAGGGGCGTGCCGTCGTGTTCGAGGGGCCGGAGGATTATCATGAGCGGATCGAGGACCCGGCCCTGGCCATCGAGGAGCAGTCAGTCCTGATCATCCGCAACTGCGGCCCGGTCGGCTATCCCGGCAGCGCCGAAGTGGTGAACATGCAGCCCCCCGCGTCACTGATGAAGCAAGGCGTGATGACTCTGCCGACAATGGGGGATGGGCGGCAGTCCGGCACCTCAGGGTCTCCGTCGATCCTGAACGTCTCGCCCGAGGCCGCTGTGGGTGGCGGGCTGGCACTCCTGAAAACGGGGGACCGCATCAGGATCGACCTCAATACCCGCAAGGTCGACGTCGTCCTGCCCGCTGGTGAGCTGGAGGCTCGGCGGGCGGCCTGGGTGCCGCCGAAGCTGGTGAACCACACGCCATGGGAGGAGATCTATCGCTCGATGGTCGGGCAGATGGGCACCGGTGCATGCCTGGAGCCCGCGACGCTTTACCTGAACGTAATCGAGACCCGGGGCGAGAGCCGCAACAACCACTGACGGCGGCTTTGGAGGGGGCGGCGGGTCCACCAAGGGCAGGCCGGTCCGCACACGGACCGGCCCTTCGCCCTACCGCTTCTTCCGGACCTTACGCTTCCGGATGATCTTGATTTTGACCTCAAGAATCACGATAATCAGCGGCAGGAAGATGAGATGTTCCTCCATCTCATACTCCCTTTGGTTGGCCGGCGGGGGGATTCCCGCCGGCTTTCCTGTCTTAGGGCCTATGTCTTAAGAAACGGTTGACGGGACCGGGGCTTCTTTCGTCCGGTTGAATCAGTGACGAGGGCGCCTGCCACCGCATGATCCGGCCACCAAGGGCAGGCCGGTCCGCGCACGGACCGGCCCTTCGCCCTACCGCTTCTTCCGGACCTTACGCTTCCGGATGATCTTGATTTTGATCTCAAGAATCACGATAATCAGCGGCAGGAAGATGAGATGTTCCGTCATCTCATACTCCCTTTGGTTAGCCGGCGGGGCCATTCCCGCCGGCTTTCCTGTCTTAGGGCGGATGTCTTAAGAAACGGTTGATAGGGCCGGACTGTTCGACACCCGACGGAGCGAGGACCGTCGTCAGTCGACGAACGCGATAGCCGCTCCGAACGCCGCCGACGCCGGTACGATGATGCGGCCCGCTTCCCGCCGCACGCCCGCGATCCCGCCCGCCGCCAGCGCCGCCGCGGCCTGGTCCAGCGACCGGGTCCGGAACGACAGCGCCGCCATCATGTCCGTTCGTCCTCCTGCGTCCGGCGCCGCCGAACCAAACCGGGCAGCCAGGACATCCGGAGTCACGACCTCGAACGACGACAGCCCGACCGTCAGGGCGCAACCGCCGGGGATCGCGTGGACTGCTTCCGCGCCGAACATACGCTCGAACAGAGACCGCCAGCGGCCTGGATCCGTTGCCATGATCACCGCCTGGGCCACGCCCACGACCCCATTCGCGTGGTGACGCCATTCATCCCGCCAGACCAGGTCGCGGGTCAGATGGTGGCAGAAATACAGCCGCCCGTCCGGCACCGTCCCCTCCGGCAGGCGCACGGTGCGGAAGGCGGCGTCGTGGGGGCCGTCGGACAGTTCCACCGGACGGGTGAATGCCCGAGGCTCCAGCGCCGGCACCCCGGCGGCCACCAACGCGGCGTAGACCCCGGCCGAATCATCGGTGCCGAACACCAGGCCGTTCAACCCCTCGGGGCCGCCCAGGATCTCCGGGCGCTTTGTATCCCCAGGCGGAGCGGCGATCAGTTCCAGATAGTCGGTGCCGAAAATCGCCAGATGGTTCATCGACCCCAGCGAATGATACCCGCGCGGCGTCAGCGTGAAGCCCAGGCGCCGATAGGTGTCCGCGCCGTCGTCGATTCGGTCGCGCACGTTGATCACCACGTGATCCAGCGTCGGCACCGGCGGAATATTAGTCATGAAGGACCTCCCTTGCCGTATCGTTCCACGGCACGGGATGGCCGGAAAGCGGAAAAGGCCGGAAGGTTGACACGGTAAGGGAAACACAGTCCCCACGAAGAAAAACGGCGGTGCCTGATGGCACCGCCAAGTCTGGGGGGAAACGTCACACAGTAGCGACCACCAGGGCCGCTGCCTGTGTTAGGGAGATTGGCAGACCCAACCGCAAATCAAGCTTGCACCAACATTACAATGTCGACATGCGGGCACCCGCCCGGACCGCGGCGCGTGTGGTTGCCGCTTGCCCGGACGGTGCCATGCCCCTACACCCCGTCGCGTTCGTGGAACGGAGCCGTCCGTGCTGACCGGAAAGACTGCTTTCGTCACCGCCGCCGCCCAGGGGATCGGACGAGCCACCGCGCTCGCCTTCGCCGCCGCGGGCGCGCGGGTTATCGCCACCGATATCAACGCCGAACGCCTGGCGGAGATCGGTTCGCCCTCGATCACCACAAGCCGGCTGGATGTACTGGACGCAGCCGCCGTGACCGAGGCGGCGCGCAATGCCGGCCCGGTGGATATCCTGTTCAACTGCGCCGGCTTCGTGCACCAGGGCACGATCGAGGAGGCGACCGAGGACGAATGGTCCTTCGGCTTCGACCTCAACTGCCGCTCCATGTTCCGCACCATCAAGGCGTTCCTGCCCGGGATGGTGGAACGCGGCGGCGGGGTGATCCTGAACATGGCCTCCGTGTCGTCGAACCTGAAGGGCGTGCCGAACCGGTTCATCTACTCCGCCACCAAGGCCGCTGTGATCGGCATGACGCGCTCGGTCGCGGCCGATTATGTGACCCGTGGCGTCCGCTGCAACGCGCTGTGCCCGGGCACCGTGCAGACGCCCAGCCTCGATGACCGGATCGCGGTGAATGCGGCCGCCGCCGGGTCGGTGGATGCCGCCCGGGCCGCCTTCGTCGCGCGCCAGCCGATGGGGCGCCTGGGCTCGCCCGAAGAAATCGCCGGCCTCGCGGTCTATCTGGCCAGCGACCAGGCCCAGTTCATCACCGGCCAGGCCGTCGTGATCGACGGCGGGCTGACACTTTAGTACCTCAGGGGGAAACAGACGATGAAACTGCTCCGCTACGGTCCCGCCGGCGCCGAACGCCCGGCCATGCTGGATGCCAACGGCGATATCCGCTGCCTCGCCGGCATCGTCCGTGACATCGATGGCTACGCGCTGTCCGACGCCGCGCTGGACATGATCCGCGCGGTCGATCCCAGCAGCCTGCCGAAGGTTGAGGGCAATCCCCGCATCGGCCCCTGCGTCGTGCGGCCGCTGAACTATATCTGCATCGGCCTGAACTACGCCGATCACGCGGCCGAGGTGGGCATGCCCTTGCCCAAGGAACCGATCGTGTTCGTGAAGTCGCTGTCGGCTTTCTCCGGCCCGAACGACGACGTGCTGCGCCCGCGCGGGTCCACCAAGCTGGACTGGGAATGCGAGCTCGGGATCGTGATCGGCAAGAAGGCCCGCTACATCTCCGAGGCCGAATCGCTGGATCACGTCGCCGGCTACTGCGTCTGCAACGACGTCAGCGAGCGGGAATTCCAGATCGAGCGGGGCGGCACCTGGGATAAGGGCAAGGGCTGCGACACCTTCGGCCCGACCGGCCCGTGGATGGTGACAAAGGACGAAATCGCCGACCCGCAGAACCTGGCGATGTGGACCGAGGTCAACGGCAAGAAGATGCAGAACGGCTCCACCAAGACCATGATCTTCGGGGTCGTGCAGGTGGTCAGCTACGTCAGCCAGTTCATCACGCTGTACCCGGGCGACGTGATCGCCACCGGCACGCCGCCCGGCGTGGGATCGGGCATGAAGCCGAACCCGGTTTACCTGAAGCCAGGCGACGTGATGCGCCTGGGCGTGGAAGGGCTCGGGATCCAGACGCAGCGGGTGGTGCAGGCGTAAGGGAGCGGGGCTCCGCCCCGGACCCCGCCAGGGGCTTTGCCCCTGGACCCCACCAAAGGGCCGAGCCCTTGGTGGGGGTCCAGGGGGCAGAGCCCCCTGGTGGGGCTTGGGGCAAAGCCCCATTCCCTTACCCCTGATACGGCACCGTCCCAAACCGCTTCCGGTGCAGTTCGACCAGTTCCGTGACGTCGGTTACCCCGGGCATCACGGCGTCCGCGCCGCAGGTGGGGCACAGGGGCGTGATACCGTCATCCACCCAATCGATGATCTCGTGTGCCAGGAACGTGTGGAGACAGGCAAAGCAACCGCACAGCATCGGCCGGGAATCCCTTCGGGGCGGAGCGTCCCATGATGGCTGATCCTCCCATGGCTTCGCAAACCTGCGCCGTGCTGGTGCTGATCGGCCTGACGACGGTGGCGCGGTTGCTGTTCGGGGCAGCGACCGGGTTGGGGATGGATGAGAGCTACATGGTCTCCTCCGGCCGCGTGCTGGGGGTGGGCTATTTCGACCATCCGCCGGCGTCCTGGTGGCTGTCCTGGGGGGCGGCGTGCCTGGCGGGGTCCGAGACCGCGGTCATCGTTCGCCTGCCCTTCATCGCGCTGTTTGCCCTGTCCACCTGGCTGATGTTCCGCCTGGGGTCCGCGGTGGCGGATGCGCGGGCCGGGTTCTGGGCGGCGGTGGCGCTGAACCTGTCGCCGGTGTTCGGGATTACCTCTGGGACCTGGGTCCTGCCGGACGGGCCGCTGACCTGCGCGCTGCTGGGGGCCGCGCTGTGCCTCGTGCGGGCGACCGGGCGGGTACCAGGCGGTTATGGGCCCAACGGGATTCCACGCCACGGGGGAGGCCGCGACGGGAACGCCCTCAATCGAAACCCCCAGGACGACCACAGCCAGAAGGGGCACGATCAGGGCGAGCGCTGGGGCTGGTGGGCAGGCGCCGGACTCTGTGCGGGGTTGGCGCTGCTCTCGAAATACACGGCGATCCTGACGATCGGCGGAGCCTTTCTGTTCCTCGCCTGGGACGGGTTGTCGCGACGGCGGGCGCCTGAAACCGATCGGGCTGCTCGCCCTTGGCTGCTCCACCCCGGCCCCTACGTCGCCGGGGTCCTCGCCATCCTCGTCTTCTCCCCGGTCATTCTTTGGAACGCGACCCACGACTGGGCATCCTTCGCGTTCCAGGGAGAACGCGCCTCCGGCCTGCGCTTCCGCCCTCTCGGCCCCCTGGAGGTCCTGGGCGGCGGCGCCCTGTTCGTCCTGCCCTGGTTCTGGGTCCCGATGATGTGGCTGGGCTGGCGGGCCTTGCGCCGAGGCCCTTCGTCGCACCGCTTGCTGGCCTGCCTCGCCGCCCCCCCGATCATCGGCTTTGCCCTGGTCGCCGCCTGGTCCGGCCACCGCGTGTTATTCCACTGGGCGGCACCCGGCTACCTCATGCTGTTTCCTTTGCTGGGCCAGGCCATCGCGGAACGCATCGACCGGCCCTGGGTCCGGCGGACGCTGGCCGGAACCACCGCCCTCGTCCTGCTCGCGGTCGGCGTCATCGGGGCACAGACGCGCTGGGACGTCCTCGGCCCCGCTCTCGCCGCGGTGATGCGCAAGGACCCAACAGCCGAGGGCGTGGACTGGACCTCTCTCCGCACCGACCTCGCCGCCCGCGGCCTGCTGGCACCCGGCACCCTCGTCGGCCTGCCCAACTGGCGCGATGGCGGCAAGATCGCCCGCGGCCTCGGGCCAGACATCCCCGTCGTCGTCCTGAACCGCGACTCACGCCAGTTCGGCGTGGCACACCCGACCATCATCGCGATCGGCCAGGACATGCTGGTGCTGGTCGCCGAACACCCCGACCAGACCGCGGCGATCCTCGCCCCCCTGTTCGCGCGGTTCGAGCGGCTGCCCGACTCCCCCGTCCTGCTGCAAGGCCGCGAACTGCGCCGCATTGCCGTGTTCCGCGCCGAACGCCTGCTGCGCTGGCCGCCCAACGCCTGATCCCGGGCGCTTGACACCCGCCCTCCGCGCCCCCTTGTACTTACCCACGACCACCCCAGGGACGGCGTCATGGACAGCAGCCTGCATCAGACATTGACGGCCTGGCGCCGCCATCTCCACGCCCACCCCGAACTGACCCTGCACGAGAAGGAAACCGCCCGCTTCGTGCGGGAGAAACTCACCGAACTCGGCATCCCGTTCGAGGCCGGGATCGGCGGCCATGGCGTCGTCGCCACCCTGTCCCGCGGACAATCCAACCGATCCGTCGGGCTGCGGGCCGACATGGACGCCCTGCCGATCGCCGAGACGACCGGCCTCCCACATGCCTCCACCAACCCCGGCGTCATGCATGCCTGCGGCCACGACGGCCACACCACCTCCCTGCTCGGCGCCGCCGCCCTGCTGGCGCGAGACACGTCCTGGAGCGGCACGGTGCAATTGGTCTTCCAGCCAGCCGAGGAAGGCGGCGGGGGCGCCCGCAAGATGATCGCCGACGGGCTGTTCGACCGTTTCCCGATGGAGCGCATCTTCGGCTACCACAACTGGCCAGGGCTGGAGGCCGGGACGGTCGCCGTACACGACGGCCCGGTGATGGCCTCGGGCGGGCGGCTGATCTTCTCGATCAAGGGACACGGGGGCCATGCGGCCCTGCCCCATCTGACCCGCGACCCGATGATCGCCGCGGCCCATCTGCTGCTGGCCCTGCAGACGGTCGTGTCCCGCAACGTCGATCCTTTGGACTCGGCCGTGGTGACGATCGGCATCCTCCAGGCCGGATCAGCCGCGAACCAGATCCCCGGGGAGGCGATCATGCGCGGCACCATGCGGACCCTGCGGATGGCGGTGCGCGACCATATGGAGGAGTCGATCGCCCGCATCTGCGCCGGCGTCGCCCAGACCTTCGGCGTGCAGATCGAACCGGAGTTCATCCGCGGCAACCCGGTTACCGCCAACAGCCCCGCCGAACGCGACATGGCGGCCGAGGCGGTGACCACGGCCGGCCTCCCTTTGCGCCGAGACATGGCCCCGGCGATGACCGGAGAGGACTTCGCCTGGTACCTCGGCGAGCGCCCCGGCGCCTTCGTCTGGATCGGGAACGGGCCGGGGGAAGGCGGGTGCGAACTGCACAACGCGAACTATGATTTCAACGACGCGATCCTGCCGGCGGCGTCCGGGTACCTGGCCGGGGTGGCGAAGCGGGCGCTGGGCGGGTAACGGCCCGGGTCACAAACGTCCCGGAATATCCGCCGTCTCATAAAACACGCCCAGAATGACCGGCGGCCGCCGCGTGCTGTACACAACCCAGTACCGCCCACACTTCACCCACGCCCAGCCTGCACGGGCCAGGGCTGGATAGGGTCGAGGCGCGCTCAACCCGGCGTCGGGATTACGATCGATCCGTTGTTCGGCTTCGTTAAGCGCAGCAATCAGACCACGAATGGCTTCTGCCCGCTCCAATGCCTCGAAATGGTGGATCAGCGCGTCGACCTGCCGACTTGCCCTCGGCGTATAGGCAATCAACGCGGCGCGCGCGTCCCTGTCAGCGACGCCGAGGCTTCAAGCCGACCCAGACTGTCGAGCAGACGGCGTCGGACCGAAGCGCCCGACACGGTCATGCCGGCGGCGAGTTCCGCTTCACTTTCGGCAAGCGCTTCAAGCCAGCCGGGTGGTGCGTCGACAAGGGCTTTGGTCTCGTCCATGGCGGAACACTACCGGAATCCGGCCCTGGCCGCCACATCAATCCCCCTAGGCCCGCATCTCCTTCCCCGTCCCCCGCATCAGGATCGCCGCGTGCGCCCCGGTGATCGCCGCGTGATGCGCCAGGGCGCTCTCGGACATATCGGCGTCCGGCCGTTCCTCGGCCGCGAAATGCCCGAACCGGTCCACGCCCCGCACCAGCGTCGCCGCGTCATGCGCGCCGGCGACCTGGCGCACATGCGTCGGGATATAGCGGATCGCGAATCCGACCCGCCGCGTGTCTGACGGGTTGGGATCCGACCCATGGATCAGCCGCACGTGATGCAGCGACATCTCCCCCGCCCGCAGCGGCATCATCACCGCCTGGCGGTCATCGACATCGACCATGACCTCCTGCCCGCGGCTCAGCAGGTTCTCGGGGCTGAACGTGTCGCGGTGCGGCACCTGGTCGATCCGGTGCGACCCCGGGATCACCCGCATCGCCCCGTTCTCGGCGTTGCTGTCGGAAAACGCGACCCAGGCCGTGATCACGTCCGCCGGATCGAGGCCCCAATACGTCGAATCCTGGTGCCAGGAGACAAAGCTGCGCGTCCGAGGCTCCTTGATGAAGAACGACGTCCCCCAGCACAGGATATCCGGCCCGATCACGTCCTCCACCGCGTCCAGGATACGGGGGTGGTGGATCAGGTCGCTCAGCCAGGTGAACAGCAGATGCGGCTTGTGGCGCAGCTTACCCGCCAGCCGGCCGGCGCTTGCCTCGAAGGCTTCCAGCCGACCCTGCAGCGCATGCGCCTCGGACGCCGCCATCACCGGCACGGGGGAGTAGTAGCCAAGGTCCTCGTACTGGCGGACAGCCGCCTCGGTCAGCGCTTTCATGGCCCAAACTCCCTTATCCGGCGGCCGAACCGTGCGTGCCCCGCGCCACAGCGTCAAGTATGATCAACGCGCCATGGCCCCACCCATCATCGTCATCTTCGGCGCCGCCGTCCGTCCCGACGGCCACCCCAGCGCCACGCTGCGGGAAAGGATCGACGCCGCCGCGCGCTTCGGCGCCACACAACCGGACCCGATCTTCATCCCGACCGGCGGCCAGGGCCGCTTCGGCGACTCGGAAGCCGCGGTGATGCGCGACCGCCTGCTCGATCACGCCGTCCCGGTCGAACGGATCATCCTGGAGGATACGGCCACCGACACGCTGTCATCGGTCCGCGCGGTGCGCCGCCTGCTGCAAGCGCACGGGCTGAAGGGGGCGGTCCATGTGGCGACCAGCGGCTACCACCAGCCGCGCTGCGTGGCGCTGCTCTGGCTCGCCGGCATCCGGGCACGACGCGCGCCACCCCCACCGGCGCCGCCAGGACGCTGGTACTGGCGCCTGCGAGAGGTGCCAGCCCTGCCCTACGACATCGTCCTGGTCATCGGCCTCAGGCTGCTGCGCCGCCTGTAGGACCAGGAACGGTCAGCGGTCGCCTTCGTCGTTGTCGGTGTCGATCTCCGGCACGATCGCGTCGGCGTCGTCCTCGAGGTCGTTGGTGTCCTCCAGGACATCCTCCTCCTCGACGTCCTCGACGCCTTCCACCTCGACATCCACATCCTCGATGCCAGGCGCGGGCGCCGGCTTCTTCGGACGCTTGTCGTCCACCACATTGCCCACCGGCCGGCGCGGGCGCGGCTGGTCAAGCGGCTGCTCGGTGCCGCATTTCGGACAGATCGCCGGGGATTTGGTCAAATCATAGAAACGGGCGCTGCAGGCGACGCAAACGCGTTTCGTGCCGAGGTCTGGCTTCGCCATGGGAGGGCCCTTCGTCTCCGGACAGGGTCTGCGTTCAAGAGGGCGCGGCCATGCCACCCCGGCGCCGCGCTGTCAAATGGAGAAAGCACGTGCTAAGCGCGCGCTCGCCCGTCCGGACACCCCGACGCGGCCCCAAGACAGCGCCGGAAATCATCCCATGGACCATGCCGCATCCCACCCCTGGGTCTCGCGCCCCGCCGATCGGCCCCTGACCGGCCGCATCGCCGTGCCAGGAGACAAGTCGATCAGCCACCGCGCGCTGATGTTCGGCGCGCTCGCCATCGGGGAAACCCGCATCACCGGCCTGCTGACCGGAGAGGATGTGCTGCGCACCGCCGCCGCCATGCGGGCGCTGGGGGCCGAGGTCACGCTCGATTCGGATGGCACCTGGCGCGTCGCCGGCCGCGGCATCGGCGGCCTCACCGAACCCGCCGACGTCCTCGACATGGGCAATTCCGGCACAGCCGCTCGGCTTTTGTGCGGCATCCTCTCGACCCATCCCTTGTTCGCGGTCATGACCGGCGACGGCAGCCTGCGCGGCCGCCCGATGCGCCGCGTGACCGAGCCCCTGTCGATGACCGGTGCCCGCTTCGCATCACGAGAGGGAGGCCGCCTGCCGCTGGCGGTCGAGGGCGCGCGTGACCCGATGCCGCTGGAATACCGCGTCCCCGTGCCCTCGGCCCAGGTGAAGTCCGCCGTCCTGCTCGCCGGCCTGAACGCCCCCGGCGAAACCCGCGTGGAGGAACCCGAGGCCACCCGCGACCATAGCGAGAACATGCTCCGCCATTTCGGCGCGACCGTGCATGTCGAGGTCCAGGGCCACGGCCGCCTGATCACCCTGCAAGGCCAGCCGGAACTGCGCGCCGCCGATGTGATCGTGCCGGGCGACCCGTCATCCGCCGCCTTCCCCCTCGTCGCCGCGCTGCTGGTGCCTGGTTCGGCGCTGACCATCCCGGCCGTGGGCCTGAACCCGCTCCGCTGCGGCCTGTTCGCGACGCTGAACGAAATGGGCGCCGACGTGACCATCCAGAACAGCCGCGTGGAGGGCGGGGAGCCGGTCGGCGACCTGCTGGTGCGCTTCGGCACGCTGCGCGGGATCGAGGTCCCGCCGGAACGCGCGCCCAGCATGATCGACGAATACCCGATTCTGGCCGTGGCGGCCGCCGCCGCCCGGGGGACGACGCGCATGCGCGGACTGAAGGAACTGCGGGTGAAGGAAAGCGACCGCCTGTCCGCCACCGCCGCCCTGCTGTCGGCCAACGGCGTGAAGGTCACGATCGAGGGCGATGATATGATCGTGGAAGGCAATGGCGGCCCGCCCCCGGGCGGCGGCCACGTCGTCACCCACATGGATCACCGCATCGCCATGGCGGCCCTGGTGCTGGGCATGGCCTCGGCCAACCCGGTGACCGTGGACGACGCGACCTTCATCGACACCAGCTTCCCCGGCTTCGCCAACCTGATGAACGGCGCCGGGGCGCGCCTGTCGCCGGTCTGAAGCCATGTCGACGCCTCTGGTCATTGCGATCGACGGCCCGGCCGCGGCTGGCAAGGGCACGCTCGCCCGCCGCCTGGCACAGGCGCTGGGCCTGCCCTACCTCGACACGGGCCTGCTGTACCGCGCGGTCGGGCGGCGCGTGCTGGATGGCGGCGGTGTGCCCTCCGACCCCGACACCGCGGGCGCCGCCGCGCGCGCGCTGGTGCCGGCGGACTTGGAGCGGACAGACCTCCGGGGGCCACAAGCCGATGCCGCGGCCTCGGCCGTCGCAACCATCCCCGCGGTGCGGGCCGCCCTGCTCGACTTCCAGCGCGCCTTCGGCCGGCAATCCGGCGCGGTGCTGGACGGGCGCGACATCGGCACGGTCATCTTCCCCGAGGCACCGGTCAAACTGTTCGTCACCGCCAGCCCAGCCGAACGGGCCCGCCGCCGCTGGCTGGAGATGCAAGCCCGGGGCGCCGAGGCCGACCTGGCGGACGTCACACGGGACATGGCGGAACGCGACGCCCGTGACGAGGCCCGCGCCGCCGCCCCCCTGCGCCCTGCCGACGACGCCGTCATCCTCGACACAACCGCCATCGACGCGGACGCGGTCTTCGCCCAGGCCCTTGGGATCGTGCAGGCTCACCTTGCAAAATCGGACCAGACCAACTAACCTGACCAACCGTGACGGACAAAAAAATCCGTTGCCGTTAACCATTGGTTTACCTGGTGCCGCTATGCCCGAGCTCGTGAACATCTACGACGCCAAGACCCAGCTCTCCCGCCTGATCGACCGTGCGACGGCCGGAGAGGAAATCCTGATCGGCCGCTCCGGCAAGCCCCTCGTGCGCCTGGTCCCGGTGGAGGACGCCTCGCCGCGGACCCCGGGCCTGCTCAAGGGCCTGGCGATTCCCGATGCGCTGTTCGATCCCCTGCCCGACGATGAACTGGACGCGTGGGAGTGAAGCTGCTTCTCGACACCCATGCCCTGGTCTGGTGGTGGACCGACGACCGGCGCCTGCCCTCCCAGGCCCGCGCCGCGATCGCCCACCCCGACAGCACCGTGTATGTCAGTTCGGCCAGCATGTGGGAGATCGCGACTAAGTACCGCCTGGGCAAATGGCCCGAGGTCGGGTCGCTGCTCGACAAGTTCGACGCGACGATGCGCCGCTCCCGCTTCATCCCCCTGCCCGTCTCGATGGAGCATGCGCGCCTCGCCGGCGGGCTCGACCACCCCCATCGCGACCCCTTCGACCGCATGCTGGCCGCGCAGGCGCGCCATGACGGTTCGGCGCTGGTTTCGGGCGACGCCGTGTTCCCGGAATTGGGCGTAGATATACTCTGGAACGATCCACGACCCCTTCTCCGTACTTGACACCAACAACACCACGGGTATGTCTCCCGTGTCGGAACGCCTCGCGCGGGCCGGCATACCCGCAACCCGGCCCGCGCACCCGCGCGGGCAAGTCGTGCTTCCGAAAGCAGCGCGCAGTCCACGGCAACCCCCGGGGTCAACCCGGACATCCGTAACGGAACACCCAAGCCACATGGCAGTATCCGCCACCGCGCGCGCCAGCACGCCCGTGCAAGACCATTTTCAAGGCGAGGACTTCGCCTCCCTCCTCGATGAGACCCTGGGCCGCGACACCGGCTTCGACGGCTCCGTCGTCACCGGCCGCATCGTCCGTCTCACCGACGAATTCGCCGTCGTCGATGTCGGCCTGAAGTCCGAGGGACGCGTCGCCCTCAAGGAATTCGGCCCCCCGGGCGCCAAGCCCGACATCAAGCCCGGCGACTATGTCGAGCTGTATGTCGAGCGCTATGAGGACAAGGACGGCTCGATCATCCTGTCCCGGGAAAAGGCCCGCCGCGAGGAAGCCTGGACCAGCCTGGAAAAGGCGTTCGAGGGCCAGCAGCGCGTCAACGGCACGATCTATGGCCGGGTCAAGGGCGGCTTCACCGTCGACCTCGGCGGCGCCGTCGCGTTCCTGCCGGGCAGCCAGGTGGATATCCGCCCTGTCCGCGACGTGACCCCGCTGATGGGTTCGCCCCAGCCCTTCCAGATCCTGAAGATGGACCGCACGCGCGGCAACATCGTGGTTTCCCGCCGAGCGGTGCTGGAAGAGACGCGCGCCGAACAGCGCAGCGAGCTGATCCAGGGCCTGAAGGAAGGCATGATCCTCGACGGCGTGGTGAAGAATATCACCGACTACGGCGCCTTCGTCGACCTGGGCGGTGTGGACGGCCTGCTGCATGTCACCGACGTTGCCTGGCGCCGCATCAACCACCCGTCGGAAGCGTTGCAGATCGGCCAGGCCGTCAAGGTCCAGGTCATCCGCTTCAACCCCGACACCCAGCGCATCTCCCTCGGCATGAAGCAGCTTGAGGCTGATCCGTGGGAAGGCGTGGCGGCGAAGTACCCGCCGGGCGCCAAGTACACGGGCCGCGTCACCAACATCACCGACTACGGCGCCTTCGTGGAGCTGGAGCCGGGGGTCGAGGGCTTGGTTCACGTGTCCGAGATGTCCTGGACCAAGAAGAACGTCCATCCCGGCAAGATCGTCGCGACCAGCCAGGAAGTGGACGTCATGGTGCTGGACGTCGACAGCTCCAAGCGCCGGATTTCGCTGGGCCTCAAGCAGGTGCAGCGCAACCCGTGGGAGCAGTTCGTCGACGAGCATCCGATCGGCCAGGAAGTCGAAGGCGAAATCCGCAACATCACGGAATTCGGCCTGTTCATCGGCCTGTCCGCGGACATCGACGGCATGGTCCACATGTCCGACCTGTCCTGGGACGAGCCCGGCGAACTGGCGATCACCCACTTCGAAAAGGGCCAGATCGTCAAGGCGAAGGTTCTCGACGTCGACGTCGAGAAGGAACGGATCAGCCTGGGCATCAAGCAGCTCAAGGACGACCCGGCGGCCACCGTGCTCGATACCGTTCGCAAGAACGACATCGTCACCTGCGTCGTCAGCGCCATCCAGGCCAACGGCATCGAAGTCCGCGTCAACGACGTCCTGACCGGCTTCATCCGTCGCGCCGAACTGGCACGCGACAAGGCTGATCAGCGCCCCGACCGTTTCGCCGTTGGCGAGAAGATCGATGCGAAGATCACCGCGGTCGACCGTGCGGCCCGCAAGCTGAACCTGACCATCAAGGGCAAGGAAGTCGAGGAAGAGAAGCAGGCGATGGCGGAATACGGGTCCTCGGACTCCGGCGCTTCGCTGGGCGATATCCTGGGCGCCGCGATCCGTCGCCGCAACCAGATGTCGCAGGACAGCTAACAAGCTGTCATGTCTTTCGAAACCGACCTTCTGTTGGACAGGCGGCGCCTCAAGCGCCGCCTTGTCTTTTGGCGCGGACTGACGGTGGCGGCCCTGGTTCTGGTCGCCACCATCGGTTTCCGCCAGACCGGTCTTTCCATTGAACCCGAATACATCGCCCGCCTGAACGTCACCGGTATGATCATCGAGGACCGGAAAATGATCCGGCTCCTGTGGCGCCTGGCCGAGAATGACGACGCCAAGGCGCTGATCGTCGCCATCAACAGCCCCGGCGGCACCGTCTCGGGCGGCGAAAGCCTGTATCGCGCGATCGCCGTGGTGGCCGAGAAGAAACCGGTCGTCGCTGTGATGGGCGGCCTGGCCGCATCCGCCGGCTATATGGTCGCGATGCCCGCGCATCATGTCCTGGCGCGGGAATCCACCATCACCGGCTCGATCGGCGTGCTGCTGGAAACCGGCGACGTCTCCGGCCTGCTGGGCAAGCTGGGCATCTCGACCGAGGCGATCCGCTCCGGCCCGTTGAAGGACCAGCCGAACTATACCCGCCCCCTTACCCCGGGTGGACGAGAGGCACTGCAAGGCCTCGTGAACGACATGTACGAACAGTTCGTCGACATGGTCGCCAAAGGCCGAAAAATGGACCCCGTCCGCGTACGCCTGCTGGGCGACGGACGTGCCTATACCGGGCGGCAGGCCTTGTCCCTCGGCCTGGTCGACGCGATCGGGGATGAGCAGGATGCGCGCACCTGGCTCGCCACCGCGAAGAACGTCGAACGCGGCCTTCCGGTGCGTGACCTGTCCACCGCGACCTTCGCCCAGCGCACCTTTGGCGCCGGACTGAGCGACATGGTCGATGTCGTTTGGAAAAGTCTGATATCACAAAGCGTTAGTCTTGACGGCGGGCTGGCTGTCTGGCAACCTCCCGGGGGTTGAACCGCGGGGCCGCATCGTGACCAAATCGGAACTCATCGCCGAGATCTCGAACGCCAATCCACATCTGCGCAGCGCAGATGTGGAAATCATCGTCTCGACGATCTTCGAGCAGATCACGCTCGCCCTCGCACACGGGTCGCGGGTGGAACTGCGCGGCTTCGGCGCCTTTACCATCAAGCACCGCGACGCCCGCACCGGACGCAACCCGCGTACCGGCGAAGCCGTTGAAGTGGATGAAAAAGTTGTCCCCTTCTTCAAGGCCGGCAAGGAACTGAGGGAGCGTGTCAACCGCGGCAAGCCCGTTCGGAAATCCGCGCGCAAGACCGCCTAGGGACCAGCGTCGTGTGGCTTCGCCTGTTGATCGCCCTGCCCTTCCTGGTTGTTCTGCTCTCCTTCGCGCTGTCAAACCGGCTGCCGGTGCAACTTGGCCTTTGGCCCACCGGGTTCAGCCTGGAACTGCCGCTGTCCATGGCGATCCTCTGCGTGGCGGGTGTCGCCTTCCTCCTCGGCGCCCTCTTCGTCTGGGTCGCCGAACTCCAGCAGCGCTCCCGCGCTCGGCGGGCTGAACACGCGCTGAAACTGGTGGAGGAGCAGGTGCGGGAACTCAAGGCTCGTCTGCCCGCGAGCGGTATGCTACCCCCCGGCGCATGAGCGCCCCTGACCCCAGCCCCATCATCGTTGCCCTCGATACGACCGATGTCGAGCGCGCCCGCGCCTGGGCCGCGGCGACCGCGCCGCATGTCGGATTGTTCAAGGTCGGGCTTGAGTATTTCCTCGCCAACGGTGCAGCCGGCTATCGCGCGATACAGGGCCGGCCGATCTTCCTCGACGTCAAGCTGCACGATATTCCGAACACAGTGGCGGGAGGAATCCGCGCGATCCTGCCCCTCGCGCCACGGATGGTGACGATCCATGCCTCGGGCGGTAGCGCCATGATCCGCGCGGCGCGTGAGGCGGCGGAAACCGCCGGCGCCAACCGCCCGATGATCCTGGCCGTGACGGTGCTGACCAGCCTGGATGACGTGTCCCTGGCCGCGATGGGGCTGAATGACGGAGCGGCGGCGCAGGTCTCCCGCCTCGGGCGCCTGGCGGTGGACGCCGGGGCCGATGGCCTGGTGTGCAGCCCGCTGGAGGTCGCGACCTTGCGCCGGGAACTCGGGCCTGCCGTCACGCTGGTCGTGCCCGGCATCCGCCCGGCCGGTGCCAGCGCGGGCGACCAGGCCCGCACCATGACGCCCAAGGAAGCGATGCAGGCCGGCGCGTCCTGGCTAGTGATCGGCCGCCCGATCACCGGGGCCGCCGATCCGGCCGGCGCCGCCGCGTCCATCGCGGCATCCCTGCGATGAAGGTCAAGATCTGCGGCATCAACGACGCCGCCAGCTTCGACACGGTGATCGAGGCCGGGGCCGACTGGGTGGGGTTCGTGTTCTTCCCCCCCTCCCCCCGCTACATCACGCCCGAGGCCGCCGCCGCCCTGTCGGCCCGTGCCCCCGGCGGCCCGCCGCGCGTCGGGCTGTTCGTCAACCCGACCGCCGAACAGATCGCCGCGACGCTGGACGTCATTCGGCTGGATGTCCTGCAACTCTATGGCGCGGATACCGGCGCGATGCGCGCGCGCTTCGGCCTGCCGGTCTGGCGCGCCGTCGGGGTGGACAGCCCCGCCGACCTTCCCACCGACTCCCATGGCGCCGACCGCCTGCTGATCGAGGCGAAGCCGCCCCCGGATGCCACCCGCCCCGGCGGCAACGCGGTCAGCTTCGACTGGACGCTGCTGCGCGGCTGGAAATCCCCCGTCCCCTGGGTGCTCGCGGGCGGGCTGACCCCGGCCAATGTCGCCGCCGCGATCCGGGAAACCGGGGCCGAGGCGGTGGACGTGTCCTCGGGCGTCGAGAAATCCAAGGGCGTGAAGGACCCCGCGCTGATCCGGGCCTTCATCGCCAACGCGCGAGCGGCCTGACACCTCATACCAGCCGGCATCATCATCGATCCTCCGAACGGTGCTTCCTCGGCATGGTGGGCGCAGGCCCACCAACCAAGAATTTCCTGTTCAGAACTAAGGAAAGTCGCGCGTGGTGGCCCTACGGCCACCGTGACGAGGTGGCGACGACAAGGGTCAACCTCCAAGCCGGCTGGTATCAGGCCGCCTTGGGCGGACGCGCGAGGACGATGCCCACCCAGAGCGCCGGAATGGCGCAGACGATGAAGCCCACGCCGTAATCACCGGTCAGGCCCAGCAACCCGGAATAGACGATCGGGCCCAGCAGCGCGCCCATCTGCCCGAAGGACAGCACGCCGCCGGTGACGGGGCCGGCCGATCCCTCGGGCGCCAGCCGAGCGGTTTCCGATAGCAGGATGCCGTGCCAGGACATGGCGGTGGCGCTCAGGACCGTGGCGACGGCGCCAATCAGGACCAGCGGCCAGCCCTCGGTAAAGAACCCCGTGGCCGCGACGCTGGCGGCCATCCCCAGCGCCAGGCCCGCCATCACCACCCGGGGCGAGAGGTAGAAACTCCCCAGCCACCCCCACAGCACGCGCCCCGGCACCGCGATGGCGACGACGGTCGAGAAGATGAAGCCCGCCGTGACCAGCGAATACCCCAGATGGGTCAGGTAGGTGACGAAATAGGCCGTGAAGACCTGCTGGATGCCGTTGAAGGCGAAGCAGGCGAAGGACAGGCTCCTCAGGTCCTTCGCCTTCATCACCGCCGTGATCGTCCGATGAAAATCCGAGAAATGGAACGCTCGGCTGGGGTCCCGGTCCGTGTCGAAGCGCGCCCGCCAGGGTTGCAGCGCCAGCGAGAACAGCAGGCAGGCACCGGCGATGATCAGCATGGCACCCTGCCAGGTCCAGGCCTCGGCCATCCAGGCACCCAGGAAGCCGCCGAACAGCAGCCCCGCGGGCACGGCGGTCTGCTTGATCGAGAACACCAGGGGCGCCAGCCGCCGGGGCGTGACCCGGCCCAGCAGATGGGAACTGGTGGGGGTGGACACCGCCGCGCCGCTGCCGCCGATGATGGCGGACAGGACGAAGCCCCAGACTCCGAAAAACGCGGTCGCGGCGATGCCGAAAGCCAGCATCACGAGGGCCACCTGGCTCATGCGCCAGGCGCCGTAGCGGACGATGAAGCTGCCGCAGCCCATCTGGCCGATCAGGGAGCAGAAGGCGTTGATCCCGTAATAGACGCCGAGCATGGCTGGATCGATACGAAGGTCGGCGATGATCAGGGGGGCGATGACGGCGGGCATGACCCGCCCGATCGAGACAAAAGTCTGCTGCAGGAACATCGCCACGGTGGCGCCGAGCATGGGTCGGTAAGACGGGGGGATCAACGGCTTGTCTGTCCTTCTGTCGGGACAGTTGCACTCCGTTGAGGGGGGTTCGTCAATGGTTGGGGAGGCGATTGGGCTACCCGGTAAGCCGTTGCCGGCCCTCGATCGCGCCCCAAATCCGTTAAGCCTTGGGGCGGACGCTGTTGTCGGGATGGCCCCATGGCCCGAACCTCTTATCGCGCCCTTCTACAATGCGGTCACGACGCTTGGAATCAACGATGAGGGGATATCGCCATGGTGTTGATGGCTTGGTCTGGGACACATAGCGAGAAATCTCGTGCGGGGAGGCAATGACCCATGTTGACATAAATTGAGATATTGATCACGTTCTGCGCACATACGATCTGGAGTTGGCCATGCGTCGCCTGGGATACGTGCTAGCGGTTTGTATCATGGCCTCGGCGATGGTCGTATCCAGGCAAGCGGTCGCCATCACACAGTTCAGAGTCACCACCTTAGATGGTAACATCGTCTTTGACGAAACCGTCACAGATGAGGATCCCCATGTCTTCGCTTACACTGGGGGAGGTATCTTTTCCGCAGCCGGAGCTAACTTTAACCTTATCGGCGAGAGCGGCAACACCGCGTTATACATGAGTGGGTCCGCTATCCATTTGAATCCCGGAGATGTTGGCCTTCCTCCCAATATCGCTGCGGGTACTACGCTTACCGATATCACCTCGATCATCGCTTCCCATGGGAACCTCATGGTGAATGGGCGCCTCTTTTATGCGCGGATGGTGTCTGAAGTCTCGGCCGCGCCCGAGCCGATCTCACTTCTTTCCTTGGCCACCGGCATCGGTGCCTTGATCGTCGTGCGCCGGCGGACACGCCCTGGCAGGGTAGCCGCCTAATCGAATAAGGACCCGATGTTCGCACCCTCCGGCAGGGTGCCGCCGGAATCCAATAGCCGCTTGATCTCCTCCCGCGCCTGTTCCTTCTTCCCCGCCTTCGCCAGCGCAACCGCATAGTGGTAGCGAACGGTGCTCTCCCGCGGCACCCCGGACATGGCACTCGCCAGTAGCGGCAGACCGCGCGAGACGTCGCCTCGTTCCACCAGCAGCCAACCCAGCGTATCCGCCACCGCCGGATTGGTCGGGCGGAGCCCATACGCCTTCTCGGCCGTCGCCAACGCCCGTGGATCATTCAGCCGCGCATAGGCGGATGCGAGGTTGTTCCACGCCCGCCCGTTCCACGGTGAGTCCCGCAGCAGGATTTCATACTGTTCCGCCGCCGCGCGGTCGTTCCCCGCCGCCAGATACACATCCGCGAGGTGATTCCGCGCCGCCAGCCATCCAGCCTGGGCGTCCACGGCCTGCCGCAGCAGGTCGGCGGCCGCCGTTACCCCGGCTTCAACCCGCACCGCATGCAGACGGATGGCCAACCGCTCGGACGGCGCCGCCTTGAACGCCTGTTCATAGGCTGCCACCGCCTCGGGCAACCGCTTTTCCGCCCGCAGAATATCCCCCTCCAGCGTCGCGGCCAGCACCGCCCGCCCAGGCCGGCCCTCGATCCTGGCCAGCACCTTCCGCGCCTCCGCCGCGTCACCCACCTGGGCCAGGGCCACAACCAGGGTCGCCTCCGCCTCCACCGCCCCCGGAGACAGCCGCAACGCATCCCGCGCCGCGTCCGCCGCCGCGCGGTGCTGCCCGCCCTGCATCAGGGCCGACGCCAGTCGCACGAATCCCGCCGGATCGTAAGGCGAGAGCTTGACCATCTGCCGGAACGCCGTCACCGCGCGGTCCGCCCCGCCGGTCTCCAACTCCGTCTGTCCCAGCAGCGCCACCGCCTGGGCCGAGGCCGGGTCGTTCGCCACCGCCTCCCGCGCCACGGCCAGAGCGGTTTCATCGGCGCCGGCCGCCAGATGCGCCCGCACCAGTTCGGCGCGTGGCGTCATCGCCTTGGGATCGGCCTTGCGCGCCCGTTCCAGCCATTGCAACCGATCCGCCGCGTCCCGCCGCCGTTCGGCCAGGGACGCCAGGGCGAGCATCGCCCCCTGGTGCGCCGGGTCCGCCGCCAGGATCGCCTGGAACGGCCGCGCCGCGTCCTCGGGCCGCCCGTCGTCCAGCGCGATCCGCGCCAGTTGACCCGCCGCCGGCAGATAGCGCGGATCGAGCGTCAGTGCCTGCCCGAACGCCTCCCGCGCCCGATCCCGCTGCCCCTGGCCCAGCCGAGACAGGCCGATCAGATAGGGACCAACCGGGCTTTTCGGCTGCCGGTCGGCGATGCCCCGCGCGATATCCAGCGCGCGGTCGAAATCCCGCGTCCGCAGCAGCGTCATCGCCAGCATGGCCTGGGACTGGGCGCCTTCCTTTTCCAGTCCGCTCGCCAGTTCCAGGGACGCGAGCCCCTGGTCGGTCCGACCGCTGGCGAACTGCGCCAGACCCAGGCGCGTGCGCAAGGACGGGTCGTCGGGCGCGCTGGCGGCGGCTTTCTCCAGCAGCGCGGTGGCGCCGGCGTGGTCGCCGCCCTGCCCCCGTGCCTCGGCCGCCAGCAGCAGGAACGGGGCCTCATCCGGCCAGCGCTGCATGGCCTGGTCCAGGATCGCGGTGGCGCGCGGGGTCTGGCGCATGTCCAGCAGCGCGCGGACCAGCAACCGGACGGCGAGGCGGTTGTCCGGCGCGGCGTTCACCACGGCGATCAGGGACGCCTCGGCCGCCTGTGGCGCGCCCATGGCCAGCGTCGCGGCCCCGTCCAGCAACTGCGCGCCGAGCGGGGCCTGGCCCGATTTCTGTGTCGAACGGGCCCGGGTCTGCGCGTCGGCGTAGCGCCCTTCCTGATAGTCGAGCCAGGCCAGCAACAGCAGGGTCTGCGCGTCGTCGGGGGCGAGCTTCAAGGCCGCCGCCAGGTCGGCGCGCGCCTTGTCGCGCTGGTTCATGCCCATGAACGCCATGCCGCGCCCACGCAACGGCTCCATTACCCGGGGCGCGAGGGTTACGGCCTTGGCGAAGGCGTCGGCGGAGTCCGGCAGGCGTCCGAGTTCACGCAGTTGCGTGCCCTTCATCACCCAGGCCTCGACGCTGGCAGGCTGGCCTGCGATGGCCTGCTCGGTCAGGGCCAGGGCCGCGGCGTGGTCGCCCCGCTGTTCCGCGAGGCCGGACTGGCCGAGCAGGGCGTCGGTGAGGCCGGGTTGGGCGGCGAGGGCGGCGGCGAATTCGCGTTCGGCCTCGGCCGGTCGCTTGAGGGCGGCGAAGGCATTGCCGCGCGCGGCGTGCAAGGGGGCCGCAATGGCTGGATCGGCGCCGGGTGGCACAGTGATGCCGTCGACCAGCGCCTGGTTGCGCCCGGTCATCAGCATGGCCCGCGCCCTCGGCGGATCGGTCACCGCCTTTCCCACACCCAGCCGTCCCGCTCGGCCCAGAGCCTCCTCGGCCGGGGCCGGGTTGCCGGTTTCCAGCAGCAGGCGGCCGTACAACAGTTCGGCTTCCCCGTTGGCGGGGTTCTTCTTCAGGGAGTTCTGGATGTGGATCAGGGCGGTGCGGACATCACCCTTGTCGTGCGCGGCGCGAGCCTTGGTCAGCAAAGACTGGCCGGATTCTTCTTCCTGGCAGGCGCTCAGGGCCAGGGCGCAGACGGCGGCGAGAAGGGCGGCACGCAGCGAGACGGAAAAGACCGGCATGGATGGTCGCAACCCTGAACTGGCCGGTCCATCAATGTCTGGCAGGCCGGTGTCCGGTCATAACGAAGCGGCAAGGGGCGGGAAAGCCCGCGCCCCGCCAGTCGGCGTTACTTGCAGGCGGTAACCATGATCTCGACCAGGACGGACGGCGCGGCCATCTCGGACTGGACGCAGGCGCGGACGGGGGCGCCGTCCTTCGGCAGCCAGGGCGTCCAGACTTCGTTCATGGCGCCACGCTCCTTGATGTCCTTCACCCAGATGATCGCCTGCAGCATGCGGGTCTTGTCGGTGCCGTGCTTCTCCAGCATCGCGTCGATCTGCTCCAGCACATCGGCGGTCTGGCCCTTGATGTCCTTGGAGGTGTCGCGGGCGGTGATGCCCGGCAGGTAGACGAAGCCATGATACTCGACGGCCTTGGAGAGAATGGGGCCGGGTTCGGTGCGGATGATCTTGCTCATGCGGCGGGACTCCCTGGAAGGAATTGGTCCATCCGTTCTAGGGCATGTGACGGTTGGTGGCCAGAGTGGTGCCTGGTCCTGCAACGGCCGTCGCACCCGGCCGCTTTCCGTCATGGGCGGGCTCGACCCGCCCATCGCAAGGGATTCCGTCGATGGTGTTTTCGTATGATTCCAAACACCCGCGTGCTTGGCGGTGGGCGGGTCGGGCCCGCCCATGACGGGGGGAGCCGTTCCGGAGGCCAATTCGATACTCCGCCCTACCCCTCCAGCGCCGCCGCGATCGCCTTCCGCCGCCGCCAAGTATAGACCCACATGCACAGGCACAGCGCGCAGCCGACGAAGACCGGGATGCGGAGGCCGGCGAACTCCGACGCCGTCCCATACAGCAGTGCGCCCACGGCCGGGGCGGCGCGGGTGATCATCCCCCACAGGCTGAGCACCCGTCCCACCATCCCGGTGGAGGACGCGTTCTGCAGCAGGGTCTGGATGGAAATGCCGTGCGTCGGGGTGGAAGCACCCATGACGATGATGGCGATGATCGCGACCTCGAAACTGCCGGTCGCGACGAACAGGGTGCAGCCGCCGATCAGGACCCCGACGGCGACCAGCGCGACGGTCGTCAGCCCCTCCACCCGGCCGCGAATGGCGATCCAGAAACCGCCTGCCATCGCCGCGACGCCCATGGCGCTGGTCAGGACAGCCAGCCCCTCCGCCCCGCGACCGAACAGGACGGAGACATAGGGCGGCAGCAGCTCGGGGATCGAGCGCAGCGTCATCCCGGCGGTCGCGGCGAACAGCAGGATCGGCCCGATGCCCTTGTGGCGAGAGACGTAGCGCACGCCCTCGATCGCATCATGCAGGACGGAGTGGGAGGAGCGGATGCCGCGACGGATTCCGGGATCGAGCCGCAGCATGGCCATGGTGACGGCGGCATACAGGAAGGCGATCCCGTTCAGGGCGATGGAGGGCACCACGCCCCACATCACGATCATCGGCCCCGACATGGCCGGCCCGATGAAGCGGGCGATGTTATAGGTCAGGGAGTTCAGCGCGACCGCCCCGGGCAGGAACTGCCGGTCAACCAGGCCGGGCAGCAGGCACTGGCGGGCGGGCTGGGCAAAGGTCTCGGCCGCGCCATTGATGAAGGCCAGCGCGACCATGTACTCGATCCGGATCTGCCCGGTCAGCACCAGGGCCACCAGGGCGGCGGCCTGGGCGGCGGCAATGAACTCCGAGACCATGACCAGCCGCACCCGGTCCAGCCGGTCGGCATAGGCGCCCGCAAGGGGGGAGATGACGATCGAGGGGATCAGGGTCGCGAAGGCGAGGACGCCCACCCAGAAGGCGGAATGCGTCAGTTCCCAGGCCAGCCAGTCCGTGGCGATGCGTTGGACCCAGGAACCGGTCCAGCAGACGATGCTGCCGGAGTAGAAAATCTTGGCGTTACGGTAGCGGAAAACGCCGCTCAGGGCCGAGAGGCTGGCCACGTCAGCGGCGGGTACCCGTCGGGGCTGGCGCGGGCGGCGGGGTCGCGGCGTCGGCCGGCCCATCGGCCGGCGCGCGGGAGACGTTGGCGGTGCGGATGCACTCCCGGATCAACTGGTCATGCCCAAAGCGCGACGACAGGCCGCGGGTCAGGGAACTGTCGACATAGTTACCGGACAGCGGGCTGTTAACACCGGATTGCGGGGCATAGATCTCGGCGCGGTTCTGCCGGTCGTAGATTTCATTGGCCCGCTTGCGGCAGGCGTCCAGCACCGCGGCGTCCATGCCGCCGGGGCCCGTGCCGATCGCGGTCGCGCCCGCCGGCGGGGCGGAGCCGCCCATCGATCCCGTGTCACACCCGGCCAGCAGAACCAGGGCCAGGACGGAACCCAGGCCGATCCGGGACAATGATAGGGCGGATCGGCTCATGGCGTGGCTCCTGTCAGGCGGGGTGCGGGGGCGGACGACTCGAGCCGGGCGCCGACGGCATAGCGGGAAAGGCGGATGCGAAACCCCGTTTCATCGAACCGGCCGTGTTCCGTCAACGGCTGAATGGCCGCTGTCCGCAACAGGGCCGGATGCAGGTCCGCGCCATCGCGGGCGATCTGGACCATCGGGCGGGCCCATGGCGCGCGCGCCAGCAGGTCGACCAGGGCCAGCAGCCGCAGGCAGACGGACAGGCCATGCGCGTTGGCGATCCCGAACGTCAGGTCGACCGCCCCCACCCAGCAGCACGCATCGCGATCGGCCAGCGCGAGATCGGTGTGCGACCCATCGGGCCGGGCGAAGCGGAAGCCGCGGACCGTCCCCCAGCGTTCCTCCAGCGCGGCGTTGCGGGCGGCGTACCACGCCCGCTCCAGATCGCGGCCGAGCACGGGGGGCAGCACCTCGGGGGGGATGCTGACCTGGTAGGTGAGTGATCCGTCGGGGCCGGCGCCGACACGAACGGATGGGGGCTGCTCATGCGCGTCCATCGCTGTCAGGATGGCCCTGGATCACGGATCGCGCCAGGGGACACGGCCCGGATTGGCGTGAAAAAGCGGAGAATACAGGGATGTCGCAGCCACTTCACATGCTGACCGCGAGCGAGGCCGTCCGGCGGATGCAGGCGGGGACGCTCGACCCGGTGACATTGATGGAGGCGTGCCTGGAACGGGTGGCGGCGCGGGAGCCGACGATCCGGGCCTTTGCCACCATTGACCCCGCCGCAGCCCTGGCCGGCGCCCGGGCGGCCGGACCGGGGCCTCTGCACGGGCTGCCGATCGGGGTGAAGGACGTTCTGGATACCGCTGATCTGCCGAGTGAATATGGGTCTCCGATCTGGGCAGGTTGGCGGCCTCGGGCAGACAGTGCCCCGGTCGCCTGGGCGCGGGCCGCGGGGGGCGTGGTGATGGGCAAGACGGTCACGACCGAGTTCGCGACGCGCAAGCCGGGACCGACCGGCAACCCCGCCAATCCGGCGCATACGCCGGGAGGATCATCGTCGGGATCGGCCGCGGGGGTCGCGGACGGGATGTTCCCGCTCGCCTACGGAACCCAGACCGCGGGCAGCATCATCCGCCCGGCCGCCTATTGTGGGGCGGTCGGGTACAAGCCGAGCTTCGGGATGATCGACCGGGCGGGGATGAAGATCATGTCGGCGAGCCTTGATACCGTGGGTGTCATGGCGCGATCCGTCGCCGATTGCGCGCTGTTCGCGGGTGCCGTGTCGGGCCGGGACCTGGGCGATCCGGATGTCCGGCCCGGTCGCGCGCCTCGGATCGGGCTGTGCCAGTCCCCGAGCTGGGAGGGTGCGGCGCCCGAAACCCAGGCTTTGCTGCCGCAGGTGGCGGAGGTCCTGGCCCGGGCCGGCGCGACGCTGCGGGACTTTGCCCTGCCGTCGGACTGCGCCGCGCTGAAGGACGCCCATCCGATCGTGATGAACGCCGAAAGCGCCCGCGCGCTGGGGTGGGAGATGGCGCATCACCGAGGGGCGATCAGCGACACGTTGCGGGAGCGGCTGGAATTCGGCCTGGCACAGGACGATGCGACGCTGAAGGGGGCGTATGGCGCGTTCGAATCGACCCAGCTCGGGTTCAGCCCGGCGATGGGGGACCTGGACATCCTGGTGACGCCGTCCGCGCCGGGTGAAGCACCCGAGGGGCTGGGCTGGACCGGCGACCCGGCGTTCAACTTCATCTGGACGAGTCTGCATGTGCCCTGCGTGACGGTGCCGGCGGGGATGGGGCGGAACGGGATGCCGCTGGGCATCCAGATCGTGGGCCGGCGCGGGGATGACCGCGCGGTGCTGGCCTGGGCGCAATGGGTGGCCGCCGCGATCGGGTAGAATCCGCAGGCCTCCGCCGCCGAATCCAGTTGCGGCCGGGGGTCGGACAGGAGGATGATGCGGGTCCGAAGCCCCTCCGGGAGGGTCTTCGGACCGGCCTGGAATGGCCGATCCGCCCCCCAGGGGTAGCGGTATCCCGTGTTGGGCGCTGGCCGTGTTGAAATCCCTCGCAATCCGCCTTGCGACGGGGGCAACCCTCTGCTAGACGCCGCCGCTCACGTTATGACCCGTTTGTGACCGCCCCTCGCTCCCCATTCCTGGGTCGCGGGGCCTCACCAGATCAAAGAGGGGCGCAGTCCCATGGCCGTACCGAAAAGAAAAACGTCGCCGTCCCGCGCGGGCATGCGTCGCAGCCACCAGGCTCTGACCGCGGAAGCCTACGCGGAGTGCAAGAACTGCGGGGAGCTGAAGCGCCCGCACCACGTTTGCAGCCATTGCGGTCATTATGACGGCCGGGAGGTTGCGACCGCCGGTAAGCCGCTCCGGTCCGCCGTTCGGGCCTGATTGGCCCTCGGCGTGTATCAGGTCCGTCCTTGAGCGGTCCCTTCACGCTGGCGATTGACGCCATGGGCGGCGATGACGCGCCGGCCATGGTGATCGACGGGCTGGAGATCGCGGCCGAACGGCATCCGACGGCGCGATTTCTGCTGGTTGGTCATGAGAATGAGCTCGCAACCTTGCTGGCCAAGCGGCGGCGGGCGCATGCCGCATGTACGATCCGCCACGCACCGGACTCGATCACGAGCGACATGAAGCCGACGGCCGCCCTGCGCAGCCGGCGGTCGTCCATGCGCATGGCGATCGACGCGGTGGCGAACGGGGAGGCCTCGGGCGTCGTCTCGGCCGGCAATACCGGGGCGCTGCTGACGCTGTCCAAGATCGTGATCAAGTCCCTGCCCGGGATCGACCGGCCGGCGATGGCCGCGATCGGTCCGTCGGCGCGCGGCGACGTGGTCATGCTGGACCTGGGCGCCAACGTACAGTGCGACGTGCGGAACCTGGTGCAGTTCGCGGTGATGGGTGATGTGTTCGCCCGCACGGTGCTGGGGCTGCCGAAGCCGACCATCGGCCTGCTGAACGTGGGGTCGGAGGAGCTGAAGGGCGACGACACCGTCCGCCAGGCCGCCGAAATCCTGCGCGCGAGCCATATCGGCCCGCAGTTCCATGGCTTTGTCGAAGGCCACGACATCACCGCCGGCACGACCGACGTGGTGGTGACCGACGGGTTCACCGGCAATGTCGCGCTGAAGACGGGCGAAGGCGCGCTGAAGCTGATCGGGGACCTGCTGCGGCAGGTGTTCAACCGCGGCATCGCCTCCAAGATCGCCTATCTGCTGGCCAAGCCCGGGCTCGACCGGCTGCGTGAGTGGCTCGACCCCCGCCGCTACAACGGCGCCGTGATGGTCGGGCTGAACGGCGTGGTGGTAAAGTCGCATGGCGGGACCGACGCGCAGGGCTTTGCCCATGCGGTGGACGTCGCGATCGACATGGTCGTGCACCGCTTCAACGACCATATCCGAGAGGACCTGGCGCGGATCAGGCTGGACAAGACTCCGGTGGCTGACACAATCGCTCCGATCGACTCCTCCGGCGGCGCGCAGCTTGCGCCCTCTGCTCAGGAACATTGATGTCTGCCCGGTCCATCCTGTCCGGCGTTGGTGGCTATCTGCCCGAACGCGTCGTCTCGAACGAGGAACTCGCCCGCACTGTCGATACCTCGGATGCCTGGATTCAGGAGCGCACGGGGATCAGGCAGCGGCATTTCGCCGGACCGCATGAAACCGCGGCCTTCATGGGCGCCGCGGCGGCGCGGGCGGCGCTGGCGCATGCCGGGGCAACGGCGGACGATGTCGACGCGATCATCCTGGCGACCAGCACGCCGGACCAGGCCTTCCCCGCCACCGCCGTGCGCGTGCAGGCGGCGCTGGGGGTGAAGCGTGGCTTCGGGTTCGACCTGTCGGCGGCGTGCTCGGGCTTCATCTACGCGCTGTCGGTGGCCGATGGCATGATCCGGGCCGGCCAGGCCACGGGCGTGCTGGTGATCGGCAGCGAGGTCTACTCCCGCATCCTGAACTGGCAGGATCGGGGCACCTGCGTGCTGTTCGGCGATGGCGCGGGCGCGGTGTTCCTGCGGGCGGGCGAGGGCAGCGGCCAGGATCGGGGCATCCTGTCGACCCATATCCATGCCAAGGGCACGCTGGGCGACATCCTGTATGTCGATGGCGCGGTGGGCCAGCCGGACAAGCCGGGCCATCTGGTCATGCATGGTAAGGAGGTGTTCCGCCATGCCGTCCTGCATTTGTCGGAGGCCGTAGAAGAAGCGCTCGCCGCGAACAACCTGAACCATGGCGACATCGACTGGCTGGTCCCGCACCAGGCCAACCGACGGATCATCGACGCGATGGGCAAGCGGCTGAACCTGCCGGCGGACCGGGTCGTGGTCACGGTGGACCGGCATGCCAATACATCCGCCGCGTCCGTGCCCCTGGCGCTGGCGGAAGCCTGCCAGGACGGGCGGGTAAAGCCCGGGCAACTGGTGCTGCTGGAGGCGTTGGGCGGCGGCCTGACCTGGGGTTCCGCGCTCGTAAGGATGTAGGACCGTCACGATTTCGCCACGCGCTGACGAAACCATCACGATATCCCTGGCCAACCCGCTGATCCTGAGCGATTTTTTGCACCTGACGCTTGACGCGGGGCGCGCCGGTCCGTAGCGTCCGGGCATGATCACCATCACCCGCGCTCATCTGGCCGAGACGATCTATACGGAGGTCGGTCTTTCCCGAAACGAATCCGCCGATCTCCTGGAGATGGTGCTGGAGCGGATGACCTCCGAACTGGAAGCCGGACAATCCGTTAAGATCAGCGGGTTCGGGACCTTCTCTGTCCGTCAGAAGGGGCGCCGGATCGGCCGCAACCCGAAGACCGGGGAAGAGGTTCCGATCCTGCCGCGCCGTGTCCTGGTGTTTCGGCCGAGCCATGTGCTGAAGGCGCGGATCAATGGGAAGGTGCCGGGAACCGACGTAGATCCCGACGAATGATTGCTGCCTGCCCGCCTGACGACAGCTTCCGGCCGGGTTTTGAAGCATGAGCGACGCGGCGCAGGATGGCGACGACACCGGCCCGGGCGGCCGTGTCCGGCCGAAGAAGGCGCCCAACGCATTCCGCACGATCAGTGAGGTCGCGGACGAGCTGCACATCCCGCAGCATGTCCTGCGGTTCTGGGAGGGGAAGTTCCCCCAGATCAAGCCGCTGAAGCGGGGCGGCGGGCGGCGCTACTACCGGCCCGACGACATCCTGCTGCTGCGCCGCATCTCCGATCTGCTGTATATCCAGGGCTATACGATCAAGGGCGTGCAGCGTCTGCTGCGCGAGGGCGGCGGACGGCTGTCCGACGATATCCCTCCCCCCGCGGCCGGAGAGCGTTCGGTCGATGATCCGGACGATCAGGCCGAACTGCCGATGCCCGAGCTGGAGCTTGAGGCGCCGTCGCCCTCGGTTCCGCGCATTCCGCCCAAGCCCAAGCCGGACCCGGAGGTTGCCCGCCTGCGCGCCCTGCTGGCCGAGACGCTGACCGAGCTGGAGCGGCTGCGGGCCTTGATCCGGTAGGGTTGGGGCGAAAAGGCACCGGGGTGGCTTGCATCCGGGGCGCGCCTCGGGTCTGATCCGCCCCGGTTGCGCCTGTAGCTCAATTGGTCAGAGCCGGCGGCTCATAACCGCTTGGTTGTAGGTTCGAGTCCTACCGGGCGCACCAAATTTTCCTTTCCGCCGATGGGTTGCTCATCTTCGAGCGTGTGCGGCGGTTGGTCCCCGCGACAAGCGCGGGGATGACGATTGTGAGGCCCCCCGGGAACGACGGGCGGAGGTTCCCTGCCCTACCCCGCCGTCAAGATCCTGCGCAGCCCATACCGCATCGGGCGGGTGCGGGCTGCCCGTTCTCGGGGGTAGCCCAGCGACACCTCCTCATGCCGGACGCCGTCGATGTGTTCGGTCAGGGGGATGTGCAGGTGGCCGTGGATGGCGGCGACGGCGCGGTAGCGGCGGTGCCAGTCGGCGGTGTGGCGGGTGCCGCACCAGATGGCGAACTCCGGATAGCGCAGCCGGCCGACGGGGCCGGGATGCAGCGGCCAATGGGCGATCAGGACGGTCCGGGTATGGTCGGGCAAGGCGTCCAGGCGGTCGCGGGTATAGGCCAGGCGATCGGCGCACCAAGCCTCCCGCGACGCATAGGGATGGGCTGGCAGGCGGATTTCGTCGGTGCAGACCACCCCGGCGGCATAGGCTGCGGCCAGGGCGTCCTCCTTGGAAAAGCCCTCGGGCCGCAGCGTGTAGTCGTACAGTAGGAACAGCGGCGCCACCGCGATCGGGCCATCCGGGTCGGGCCAGAGCGGATAGGGGTCCTCGGGCGTCAGGACGCCGAGGGAGCGGCAGTGGCGGACCAGGTCCTGGTAGCGGTCATTGCCCCGCGCCTCCCCGTCCCCGCGGCTCCAGAGGTCGTGGTTGCCCGGGGTGAACAGCACCTGGGCGAAGCGGCCGCGCATCAGGGCCAGGAAGCGGACGATGTCGTCCATGCCATGCGCGACGTCGCCGGCGACGGCGAGCCAGTCATCCGGCGTCTCCGGGTGAAGCGTGTCGGCGATCGCCTGGTTCTCCCGGTAGTTCAGATGCAGGTCGCTGATCGCGAACAGCGAGGCACCGGATGGGCTGCGATCGGATGGCACGGTCTGCCTTTCGGTTCATCTTCCCTTAACCGGTTGTCTGTATCCTGTCGGCATGGTGGACGCGATTCAAAACACGGCGGCGGCCGAGGCCGGCGCCCAGACCCGCAAGGCTCGTTCGTCGCGGCTCGGCGGAGCGATGGGGTTTCAGCAGATGCTGGACCGGACCCTGGCGACCAAGGTCGTCACCACGGCCCGAACCGGGCACACGGCTCGTTCGGCGGCACCTCAGCCGCCCGCGCCAGTCCGGCCACGGACCTCGCCCGAGGAAGCGAGTGCGGCGCTGACCCAGGCGATGTGGCTGGAGGACGTGCCGGAGTCCTGGCGCAAGGGCCTGGGATTCATCATGAACAAGGAATCGCGCGGGCAGATCGACGCGCGGAACCCGATCCACTCGGCCCGCGGGCTGTTCCAGTTGACGCGGGCGAACTACCACCTGAACCCGAACGGGGCGGCATCCTTCGGGAACGGAGTAGAGGAAGCACAGGGCGGCATCCGCTACATCCAGCAGCGCTACGGATCGGCCGACAAGGCCGTGGCGCACTGGCAGCGAAAAGGTTGGTATTGAGTAGGGGGCCGGCCCCACCTAGAACCCGTACCGAATTCAGCGGCAGGGGTATCATGGCCAGCTACCAGTATGTCTACGTGATGAAGGACCTGACCAAGGCCTTCCCCGGCGGACGGGAAGTCTTCAAGGGCATCACGCTGTCCTTCCTGCCAGGCGTCAAGATCGGCGTTCTGGGCGTCAACGGCGCCGGCAAGTCGACGCTGATGAAGATCATGGCCGGGATCGAGACCGAGTTCGGCGGAGAGGCCTGGGCTGCTCCTGGCGCTCGGGTGGGCTATCTGTCGCAGGAACCCTACCTCGATCCCGACAAGACCGTGGGTGAAAACGTCGAGGAAGCCTTCGCCGAACTGAAGGCCGCGCTCAACCGGTTCAACGAAATCTCGATGCTGTTCGCCGAACCCATGAGCGACGACGAGATGAACAAGCTGTTGGTCGAGCAGGGCGACCTGCAGGAGAAGATCGACGCCGCCGATGGGTGGGAGCTGGATCGCCGGGTGGACATCGCGCTGGACGCGCTGCGCTGCCCGCCGGCGGACTCGCCGGTGACCAAGCTCTCGGGTGGAGAGCGGCGGCGCGTCGCGCTGTGCAAGCTGCTGCTGGAAAAGCCCGACCTGCTGCTGTTGGATGAGCCGACGAACCATCTGGACGCCGAAAGCGTGGCCTGGCTGGAAAAGACCCTGCGCGAGTATCAGGGCACCGTCATGGTCGTGACCCATGACCGTTACTTCCTCGACAACGTCACCACCTGGATGCTCGAGATCGAGCGCGGGCGGGGCTATCCGTTCGAGGGCAATTACTCGTCCTGGCTGCAGCAGAAGCGCAAGCGGTTGCAGCAGGAGGAGAAGGAGGAATCCGCCCGCCAGCGTGCGCTGGCCGCGGAATCCGAGTGGATCGCCGCCTCCCCCCGCGCCCGCCAGACGAAAAGCCGAGCGCGTATCGCGAAGTATGAGGAGATGTTGCAGAAGTCGCAGGAACTGGTCGGCGGCGTGGCGGAAATCGTCATCCCCCCTGGCCCGCGGCTGGGCAACATCGTGATCGAGGCGGAGGGGCTGCGGAAGGCCTACGGCAACAACGTCCTGATCGACGACCTGAACTTCAAGCTGCCCCCGGGCGGGATTGTTGGCGTGATCGGGCCGAACGGCGCCGGCAAGACGACGTTGTTCCGCATGATCACCGGGCAGGAAGTGCCCGATGCCGGGTCGTTGCGCGTCGGGGAAACGGTCAAGCTGGGCTATGTTGACCAGTCGCGTGACAGCCTCGATCCCGACAAGAACGTTTGGGAGGAGGTCAGCAACGGGGAGGACGTGATCTACCTGGGCAAGCGGGCGATCGCGTCACGGGCCTATGTCAGCGCGTTCAACTTCAAGGGATCCGACCAGCAGAAGAAGGTGGGGATCCTGTCCGGCGGTGAGCGCAATCGCGTGCATCTGGCGAAGATGCTGAAGCGCGAGCACAACGTGATCCTGCTCGACGAGCCGACGAATGACCTGGACGTGGACACGCTGCGCGCCCTGGAAGACGCGCTGATGGAGTTCGCGGGGTGCGCCGTGATCATCAGCCATGATCGTTGGTTCCTGGACCGGCTGGCGACTCACATCCTGGCGTTTGAGGGTGACAGCCACGTCGAGTGGTTCGAGGGCAACTTCCAGGCGTATGAGGAAGACAAGCGCCGCCGTCTGGGCGCGGATGCGACGGAACCGCACCGGATCAAGTATCGGCCGCTGGCGCGGTAAAGGGTTCCATCAGGGGAGAGCCGGCCCGCGAACGGACCGGCCCCACCCCTACGGCTTCTCGATGGTTATCTTGACTTTGAGGTCAAGGAGCACCACGATCAGCAGCAGGATGAGGAGATGCCCTAACATCTCTGTCCTCCTGACAGTTAGCCGGCGGGGTCATTCCCGCCGGCTTCTGCATTCTGGGGGCTATGTGTGAACAAATCGTTCACGCGAGGCATCAATTTACCGGGTCCCGTCAGGGGAGAGCCGGTCCGCTAACGGACCGGCCCCACCCCTACGGCTTCTCGATGGTTATCTTGACTTTAAAGCCAAGAAGCACCACGATCAGCAGCAGGATGAGGAGATGCCGTAACATCTCTGTCCTCCTGACAGTCAGCCGGCGGGGTCATTCCCGCCGGCTACTGCATTTTGGGGGTGATGTGTGAACAAATCGTTCACGCGAGGCATCAATTTACCGGGTCCCGTCAGGGGAGAGCCGGTCCGCGAACGAACCGGCCCCACCCCTACGGCTTCTCGATGGTTATCTTGACTTTGAGGTCAAGAATCACCACGATCAGCAGCAGGATGAGGAGATGTCCTAGCATCTCTGTCCTCCTGACAGTCAGCCGGCGGGGTCATTCCCGCCGGCTTCTGCATTCTGAGGGTAATGTGTGAACAAATCGTTCACGCGACACCTGCTTCTTCTGTCAATCCTTGGCCGAAACGGCGCGGCTGACTGGACCGCGGCGCCGACCTGCTCCACTCTGCCGCCCGACGCAGCCGCGAAGGGCACCGGGCACACAGGCGATGGCAAAACGTCCCCGCAAACCACCACCCGACACGGGGAAGCAAATCAAGGGCTTCATCTCCTACGCCCATAACGATCTGCGGATGCTGGAACGGCTGCTGGTCTACCTCGACGACCTCACCCGCGCCTTCGACATCACCTTCTGGCACGATGACAGCATCGACGCCGGCGCCCATTGGAACAAGCAGATCGAGGCCGCGATCAACGCCTCGGACCTGTTCCTGCTGCTGACCAGCCCGTCCTCCCTCGCCAGCCCCTACATCCAGAACCGAGAACTCCCCGCGATCGTCAAGCGCGCGAACGCGGTCGGGGGCAAGGTCGTGCCGATCGTCCTGATGCCCTGTGCCTGGCAGAGCCTTTCCCGCGACATCCAGGCTCTGCCGATGCACGCTAGGCGCCTGAAACCGATCACCGAGTGGCGCCGTCACGGTGACGGCTACGCAGCGGCTGTCGCCCAACTGCACAAGGCCGTCGCCCGCCATTTCAACCTGACGCCGAAGACCGACAGCCCGCTCGACGCCCTGATTGGGGAACGTAGCCTACCTGGCGACCCCGTGCTGGAACCCCTCGACGGCCAGCTTGACCTGATCGGGGCCGGGTCGGACGCCGATGTCTCCGCCATCGCCTCCCCCATCGTGCGCACCCTGCACGCGGCGGTCCGCGACGCGGCCAGCCGGTTCCTGGAACGAGTCCAACGCCTCGGCAACCGGCTGGACCAGGACTGGGACGACCTGATACCCGCCGCCCAGGCCCTGGCCGACGCGCTCAACCGGCCTTTGACCGCGTTGCCCGAGGATATCCTGGGCCTCTGGCTCGCCTCCACCGCGCTCGGCAGCTTCCTGGGGATGGACCGGGACCTGCACGCGCGCCAGTCCACGGACCCCGAGCCTCTGCCCCCAGCCGTGGCCCGCGCCTTGAGCGACCTGGTCAATCGGACGGCGCTGTTCGTGCGGGAATTCCCCTCCGCCCTGGGATTCGATGACAAGCGCGGCGGGTTCTTCGCCCATCCGGAGTTGCTGCCGCCCGCCACCGACACCCTGCGCGCGGCGCGGGACCAGCAGGTGCTGACTCCGGCTGCCAGCGACACGTTGGAGAAGACACTGGACGCCGCCCGCCGCGATCCGGCCCAGGGCGGCAAGGCCGGCGCCTTCGGCCTCAGCGGCACGCAGGGCGTGCTGTCCCGCGGCGGCAGTTTCGTTGCCGAACATGATATCGCCCAGGCCGGCGGCCCCGATCCCGCGAGGGTGCTGTTCGAGCAACGGTTCGAGGCGTTTCTGGAACAGGCGCGGCCCTATCTTGGGCCGCTGCTGGCCTCCATGCCGAGCGATATCGGGCATGCGATGGAGGTTCTGGTGGAGCGGGCGGGGACGGATGCGTTTCCGGGGAAGGCGGGGGGTGGGGGCAAGGTGTCGGTCCCGCCTCAGCCGCCCGCCGAACCGCCGCCGGATTTTGATCCGGAGCGTGTCAGGGAGATGGTCCTGGCTGGGGAGCGGGTACCGGACTCCTGGGTGCCGTTCGTCACGACGTTGCAGATCGGGGTGAACGGCAGCTTTCTGGGCGCCCCACGGTTCGACGACCTCCGCCCCCTCGCGCGGTTCACGGCACTGCGGGAGCTTTACCTAAATTATACGCAGGTCAGCGACGTGTCGCCCCTCGCCGGCCTCTCCGCTCTGCAAACCCTCCATCTGCGAGGGACGGGTGTGAGCGACGTGTCGCGCCTCGCCGGCCTCTCCGCTCTGCAACACCTCTATCTGAACGGGACGAGTGTGAGCGACGTGTCGCCCCTCGCCGGCCTCTCCGCTCTGCAATTCCTCAATCTGGACAGGACGGGTGTGAGCGACGTGTCGCCCCTCGCAGGCCTCTCCGCTCTGCAAACCCTCTATCTGCAAGGAACGAGTGTGAGCGACGTATCGCCCCTCGCCGGCCTCTCCTCTCTGCAAGTCCTCGATCTGCGAGGGACGGGTGTGAGCGACGTGTCGCCCCTCGCAGGCCTCTCCTCTCTGCAACGCCTCGATCTGGACCGGAGGGGTGTGAGCGACGTGTCGCCGCTGCGGCATCTGACGAACCTCAAAATTACCCGCTGACTGCCCGCGACCGCCGGGATGACGCGCCTCCATCCGCGCCGCCGGAACCGCCCCCAGCCGTCCCCCGTCCCGAACCCCAACCCCGCCTTGCCTCGCCCGCCACCCATCGGCTATACGGAACATATACAGAACAAACTACCCACCAGAGGACCCACCCGATTTTCCCACACGGTCCAACCCCATGTCCGGTGAGGATTCGTCCCCAACCACCCGCCCGCCCCCACCAACAAAAATCCCCCCAACACCACCCCATGCCCGGTGAGAAAACACCCCCCACCCTGGACACCCACCGCCCTTTTCCCCCACTCTCCCCCCTTCCAGACGACCAAGATCGGGGAGCCACCAGCATGAGCCACCGTCCCACCGTCTATGGCACGCGCCACGCCGTCTCGGCCGGGCACTACCTTGCCGCCGCCGCCGCCTTCTCCATCCTTGAATCCGGCGGCAACGCCATCGACGCCGGATGCGCCGCCGGCATCGCGCTCGGCGTTCTGCAACCGGACCTCGTGAACGTCGCGGGGGTGGCGCCCATCCTCATCCGCCTCGCCGATGGCAGCGTCGAAAGCATCGCCGGCCTCGGCTGGTGGCCCAAATCCCTGCCCGCCGACCTGTTCATGCGGGAACACGGGGGCAAGATCCCCGACGGCGTACTCCGCACGGTCGTCCCCTCCGCCCCTGACGCCTGGATCACCGCGCTCCGCCGCCATGGAACCATGCGCTTCGCCGATGTCGCCGCCTCCGCCATTCGTTTCGCGGCCGAGGGCTACAGCGTCTATCCCCTGCTGGAGACCTCGATCAAATCCCACGCCCACGAATACGCGCGTTGGGAAGGCAACACGGCGATCTTCATGCCCCGGGGCAAGCCGCTGGCAACCGGCGAGATGCTGATCCAGACGGCCCTGTCACGCACCCTGCAATACATGGCCGACCAGGACCTGGCCGCAGGCCCCGACCGCATGGCCGGCCTGCAAGCCGCCCACGACGCCTTCTACAAAGGCGACATCGCGCGGGAGATCACCCGTTTCCAGCAGGAAAACGGCGGCTATCTCTCGATGTCCGACCTCGCGGAATACCATTCCCCGATCGAACCCGTCGTCCGCCGCAACTGGCGCGGCCACGAACTGATCACCTGCGGCCCCTGGTGCCAGGGCCCCGCTTTGCAACAGGCGCTGGCCCTGGTCGAGCAGGTCGGCATCGAGGGCCTCGCCCACAACTCCGCCGACTACATCCACCGCCTGACCGAGTGCATCAACCTGGCCCTCGCGGACCGGGAGCATTTCTTCGGCGATCCGAACTTCGTCGACGTGCCGATCAACCACCTGCTCGACCCCGCCACGATCAAGCGGCGCGCGGCGGCCGTGCGCGATGACCGCGCGTTCGGCGAAATGCCCGCCCCGCTGGATATCCCCAACCGGTCCTACCAGGCGTCGGAACTGGAACTGCCGCGGGTGGAGGCCGATACCTCCTACGCCTGCGTCGTCGACCGCTGGGGCAACGCCTTCAGCGTCACCCCCTCCGACGGCTGCGGCAACGTCCCGATCATCCCGTCCCTCGGCATTGCCCCGTCCGGCCGAGGCTCCCAGTCCCGCCCCGATCCGAAGCACCCGGCCGGCGTCGCCCCCGGCAAGCGCCCGCGCCTGACGCCCAACCCCGCGATCCTGGTCACCGAGGACGGCGGCGTCATGCCCTTCGGCACCCCGGGCGGGGATGTGCAGATCCAGGCCATGCTCCAGGTCATGCTCAACGTCATGCACTTCGGCATGGATCCGCAGACCGCGATCGAGGCACCGCGCTTCGCCTCCTACTCCTTCCCCTCATCCTTCGCGCCGTTCGAATACTTCCCCGGACGGCTGGCGATGGAGGGGCGGATCGACAAATCGGTGCGCGACGACCTGGCCGCGCGCGGGCATGAAATCCATACATGGCCGGAATGGACCTGGCTCGCCGGCAGCGTGGAGGCGATCCTGTCCGATCCGAAGACCGGCCTGAAGGGTGGCGGCGCCGATCCCCGCCGCCCGGCCTATGCGATCGCCATCTAACGGGTGATCCCGGTCACCAGGACCACGAGTTCCGCCTGACGCCGGCATCCGGTCTTGCGCCGGATGCTGGCCAACTGGGACCGGACCGTCTCCACCGACACGCCACGCCGGCGGGCATGATCCGCCAGCGTGGTTCCCTCGGCCAGGGCCGCGGCGATGGAGGCCTCGGCCGGGGACAGGCCCAGGGCCTCCTGCAACCGGGTCGCGGCGCTGGCGGTGCGCGCCTCGGTGTCGGTGACGATCAGGACCACGCCCTCCAGCCCCGCGAAGGGGCCCTCATGGCCGCGGGGCAAGGGCAGGACCTGGACCAGCCAGGGCGACAGGCCGGAGGGTCGCGTGGCCTCGAACCCCGTCGTGTCCGGCAGGGTCCGCGCCTGCCCGGCGACCGTGCCAAGACTGTGCCGGACGGCGGCGTCCAGCGCCCTCTGCACCGCCGAATCGGTCAGCCGCAGCCCGCCGGCGCCCAGGGCCAGGCCGTCCCGCGTGGCCAGGAACCGGGCCAGGGTTGCATTGACGAAATGCAGCCGCCGGCGCCCGTCCAGGACCGCCACGCCGCTGTTGGACCGGTCCAGGCCGGTCGCCGTCGACAGGGCCTGGACATCCGCCAGGCGCAGTTCGGCCAGCAAGGCGCGCTTCAGATGCGGGTAGAGCCGGGTCATCAGGGCTTCCTCCCGCGGGCCGAAGGCCTCCTGCCCCAGGGGACGCTGCACGGCCACGATGCCGGTCACCTCCCGCCCGACCTCGAAGCTCGCGGCAAGGCTATGGAACGCCGGGGCTCGACGGACGGCGAATTCGTTCCAGAAGGCGGACCGTTCCATCGTCTCGGCCGACAGCAGGCGGCCGAAATTGATGACCCCGGCCGGCTGGCCCGCGCCCGCGACCATCCTCGGGTCAAGCGGCATCCACTCCGCCGCGTAGTCGGCCAGGGCGGCGGGATCGAAGCCGACCTGGGAGAAGCGGCCGACCGGGATCGCGGTCTCGGCGTTGAGGAAGACCCGCGTGGCGAACGACGTCTCTCCCCCCAGGGCGTCGGCGAGGCGGCCGAGCGCGTGCTCGAGCGGGGCGCCGTCGAGGACGTCGGCGTAGAGACGCATCGCCAGACGTTCCGGCAGGTCCAGGGCGTCGTCCTGGGTCATGCCGCGGGCTCCGGGTGCCGGAGCCAGGGCGATGCCCGGAAGGTGGCAAATCCGGCGAGCGTGTCATGATAAATGTCGGATTGAATAGGATCGATTGGAAACAGTCTCATGCCTTGTGGTCCATGGCGGGACAAGGGCGAATTCCATTGTCCGCCACGGAAAATTGTCGAATATGTCAGTGACTTTCCATACACGGCGGGCCGTCAAAGCGCGTTTGACGGCGCTTTTGACGACGATTTAGCCGCGTGGGAAAATGCTTTGACGTCTCGCTCCCGGTGTTGACTGAACCCACTGCTGTCCGGTCAATCAC
>DIUL01000220.1 GCA_002422345.1 Acetobacteraceae bacterium UBA6159 | reverse complement strand
ACGTGCTGCTGGCCGAGGCCAATGTCCCCTATGACGAGGTGTTCGAGTTGGAGGAGATCAACAATGAGTTCTCCACCGCCGATGTCGTCTATGTGATCGGGGCGAACGACGTGACCAACCCGGCGGCGAAGACGGACAAGACCTCGGCGATCTATGGCATGCCGATCCTGGACGTGGAGAAGGCGGCAACCGTGCTGTTCGTGAAGCGGTCGATGGCTTCGGGGTATGCGGGGGTCGATAACGAGCTGTTCTTCCGGCCGAACACGATGATGCTGTTCGGGGACGCAAAGAAGATGACCGAGGAGATCGTGCAGGGGATGGGGCACTGAGGGGGGCTGGAACGGTCGTGAGGGATATGGCCGGCTCCAGGCCCACCCCTTTCAATGCCGATCTGATCCAACCCGCCGAGGGTCTTTCCACTGCTAACGTGGGACGGCGTCGTCTGTTCGTATGATGCCCCCCGTCACCCCCACTCCGGAATAGCCGGCACCACCAGGCGCTCCACCTCCGGCAGATCAAACCCCAGCCGCTCCGCGAGCAAGCCGCGCAGCGCCGCCCGATCCTCCAGCTGCATGATCGCCGGTTCATCGGTGCCACGCAGGAACGTCACGTTGCGGTTCATCACGTTGACCCGTCCCTCTTGCGTCAGGGCGCTCAGGAAGACCCAGTTCACGAACGGCGATTTCGGATGGGTGGCGACGTAGTGGTTGAACACCTCGAAATCCATCGGCCCTTCCGCTTCCAGCGTGCTCGCCCAGCCGGCGACGGGCTGGCGGTCCTCCCGCGTCACGTGCAGGACCCAGTATTGCCCGTCGCGCTGCATCCAGTGCGTGGCATTCCCCGGCGCCTGTTCCCGTAGCGGCACGGGGAAGCGCGGGGCGTAGGGACCGAAGCCGGGATCGAGGACGTAGTCAGCGCCATCGACCGTGACCACCATGAACATATGGTCCCGTTTCGCCTGGCCCACGGGGCCGAACAGGATCACCCGCGCGGCGTGACGGGTGACCTGAAAGCCGAGCGCTTCCAGGACGGCGGCGAACAACGTCGCATGCTCAAAGCAATAGCCACCGCGGCGGGCACCGACGATCTTTGCCTGCAATCCTTCCAGATCAAGGCGCACGGGGCGGCCGAGCAGTACGTCGATATTCTCGAAGGGGATGTGGGCGGTATGGGCCTCGATCAGGCCCGCCAGGGTTTCCAGCGTCGGGGACCGGCCGCCGGCCCAATGGATACGCTTGAAATAAGCGTCGATGTCGACAGTAGCGGTCATGGCTCTCCCCAGATCAATGACGGCTCCGTTCTATGCCGCAGAGGGTCGCGGGGAAAAAGGGGCTTCCTCGGGGGGCAGACATGAAAATTCCGTTGGCAACGATCACAGTTGCATGAGGCGCATCCGGCAGCCCGTCACCGCAACCGGAACAAGGGGGGGCCGAGACGTCCCCCCCTCCTGCGGGCTACAGCAGGTCCTTCACCGCGTTCTGGAACCGTGTCACCGCCGCGATATGGTCGGCGGCGGTGCGGCCCGCGATGCGCTTATGGATCTTGCTCATGTAGGTCGCGTGGGCGGTCACATGCGTCACGCCCGCCTGCTTCCAGAAAGCGACCTCCTTCCGCCAGGAGTCCTCGTCACCCAGGCCCAGGGACACCCAGACCTCGATGCCGAATGTTGACGGATCGCGGCCCTCGGCCTTGACCAGGCCGCGCAGCTTCTCGAAGGCTTCCAGCGCGGTTTCGTCCGCCGGGTAGGCGAGCGGCATGAACCCGTCGCCATACTTGGCGGCGCGCAGATAGGTCGCCTCCGCATGGCCGCCGAACCAGATCGGCACCCGGCCGGACGGCGGACGGGGGTTGATCCCCGCGTCGTCCAGCGTGTGATACTTGCCCTTGAAGGTCACATGCGGCTGAGACCACAGCGCCTGCATGACCTGGACCTGCTCCTCCGACCGCCGGCCGCGGTTGGAGAAGTTCTCGTTCAGGCCTTGGAACTCGACCTCGTTCCAGCCGACGCCGACGCCGAGGCGCAGCCGCCCCGGCACCAGCGCGTCCAGCGACGCGGCCTGCTTCGCCACCAGGGCCGCCTGGCGCTGGGCCAGGATCAGCACGCCGGGGGCAAAGCCGATCCGCTGGGTGCAGCCGGCGACGAAGCTGAAGAGCACGAACGGATCATGGTAGGCGGTCTCGGTCGTGCCGACCCGCTTGCCCTCCGGCACGGTGGCCGGATTGCCGCCCAGCACGTGGTCGGGCGCCTGGAGGTAGTCGAACCCCATCCCCTCCAGCGTCTGGACATAGTCGCGCACGACGGCGGCACCGGTCCCGATGTCGCCGCAGGGCAGTGACGCCCCGAGTTGCATGGCCATGGCTCAGCCCTTTTCCATCACGGCCTTGATCCGGTCGGGCGCGACCTGGATCGGATCGATGCCGGCGCGTTCCTGCTGCAACAGGGCACCGACGCGGGAATCGCGCCCGCCCCAGCCGCGGTTCAGCGCCTCGGTCAATTCCTGGTGGGCCAGGTTGGTCAGGCGCATCGGCACGCTGACCTCCCGCGCCAGCTGGCATGCCAGGGAGACGTCCTTGTGCAGCAGACGCAGGGCGAAATCCGGCGGATCGTAGACGCCGGTCAGGAACTGCTTCTGCAACCGGTCGAACAGGCGCACGCGGCCGGCCGCACCCTGGCGGATCGCCTCGAAGAGTTCCAGCGGCTCGACACCGGCCTTCACGCCCATGGTGAAGACCTCCGACAGCACCACGTTCACCGCGGCCGAGGCGGCGTTATGGACCAGCTTGGCGATGGTGCCGGCGCCAGTCGGGCCGATATAGCGGTTCTGGTCGCTGAAACTGTCGAGCGTGGCCTTGTACTTGTCATAGACCGCCTTGTCGCCGCCGACCCAGACCGCGAGCTTGCCGCTGTTGGCGCCGGCCGGCCCGCCGCTGACCGGGGCATCGAGGAACTCCACGCCCTTCTCCGCGAAGATCGCGTTCAGGTCGCGCACCACGTCGACGGCGTTGGTCGACAGGTCGAACCAGGCGGAGCCGGGGCGGAAGCCCTCGATCAGCCCGTTCTCTCCGGTGCCGACGCGGCGGACATCGGCCGGCGTGGGCAGCGAGGTGAAGACCACGTCGCATTGTTCCGCCAGCGCCTTCGGGCTGTCCGCCCAGATCGCGCCGTCATTCAGGTGGCGCGACGCCGCCTGCCTGGTCAGGTCATGGACGACAAGCTGCGCGCCGCCCTTCTGCAGATTGGAGGCCATCCCGGCCCCCATCATGCCCAATCCGATAAAGCCAACCTTCATGACTGTTTCCTCCTGTCACATCGGGAACAGTGTGCGGCGGCTGGCTTTCGTTCTCAAGCTGGGGGGGTCAGGCGGTCTCGGGCAGATGCAGCAGGTCTCGCAGCCCGGCCCGCCGCTGCACCAGGTCGGCGATCGTGTAGCGGTCGAGCACCGCCAGGAAGGCCTGCCGCGCCTCGTGCAGGATCGGGGGAAGACCGCAGGCGGGTCCGATCAGGCAGGACGTGTCGCCCGGGGTGAAGCAGGGCACCAGGGTCATGTCCGGCTCGGTCTGGCGCACCACCGCGCCCAGGCTGATCCGGTCGGGCGGACAGGCCAGCTTCAGCCCGCCGCCCTTGCCGCGCGCGGTGGTGATGAAGCCCGCGACTCCCAGATGATGCGCCACCTTGGTCAGGTGGTTCTGGGAGACTCCGTAGCGGTCGGCCACCTCGGCGATCGTGGCCAGGCTCTCATCCTTGACCGCCAGATAGATCAGCATGCGAAGCGCGTAGTCGGTGTGGACCGTAAGGCGCATGGGTCCTCCTGGGCGTCTGGAGTGCAAAAGATGCATATCAAAATCCTGTTTTGTCGAGACAGCCATAAGATGCATAATATATACATCTTATGGCCGGGCGATCTGCCCGGCACATCGAAGGAACCACCCCCATGCTTTCCGACGAACAACGCGCGATCATCACCGCGACCGTCCCCGCGCTGCGCGCGCATGGAGAGACGATCACGCGCGTCTTCTACCGCCAGATGCTGGGGGATCACCCGGAACTGCTGAACTACTTCAACCCCGCCAACCAGCGCGGCGACGGGGCCCAGGCGCGCAGCCTCGCGGCATCCGTCCTGACCTATGCCGAACATATCGGCCGCCTCGACCGCCTCGGCGGCATGGTGGAGCGGATCGCGACCAAGCATGTCAGCCTGGAGATCAAGGCCGAACACTACCCGATCGTTGGGAAATACCTCCTCGGCGCCATCACCGAGGTTCTCGGCGAAGCGGCGACGCCCGCGATCCTGGATGCCTGGGGCGCGGCCTATGGCCAGTTGGCGGACATCATGATCGGGCGGGAGGCCGCCCTGTATGCCGAAGCCGCCGCCCAGCCGAACGGATGGGCCGGGTTCAAGCCGTTCCGCGTCACCAGGCGGGTGACCGAGAGCGAGGTCATGGCATCGTTCCATCTGGTCCCGGCCGATGGCTCCGCCCCGCCCGCCTTCCGGCCCGGGCAATACGTCTCGGTCCGGGTCCGCCCGCCCTATCACCCGCATGAGCAGATCCGCCAGTACAGCCTCTCGGCCGCGCCGGATGGGGTGTCCTATCGGATCAGTGTGAAGCGGGAGGACGCGCCGCCCGATGTCCCAGGCGCACCCGCCGGCCTTGTTTCGACTTTCCTGCACGCCGCTATCGGAGCCGGTGACATGCTCGACATCCATACGCCGCTCGGCGACTTCGTGCTGGACGATGCCGGTGAGGACCCGGTCGTGCTGATCAGCGGAGGGGCCGGGATCACCGCGGTGCTGTCGATGCTGGAGCACCTGGTGACCCGGACGAACCGACCGGTCGTGTTCCTGCATGCCGCGCGCGGACGGGCCTATCATGCCTTCGGGGAACGGATGCGGGAGCTGGCGACGGTGCGGGCGGGCGTGCGGGTGCGGATCTTCTACGAGGAGGAAAGCCGCGGCGACCGGCCGGGAGTCGACCATGACCAGGTCGGCCGGATCACGGCGGGAGCCATCCGCGCCAACCTGCCCGCGGGGAACCCGGCCTTCTACTACTGCGGGCCGATCGGCTTCATGACCGCGACCGAGGTCGCCCTGGACAGCCTGGGCGTGCCGGTGAACCGCCGTCACAGCGAGGCCTTCGCGCCCGATCCGTCCTTCGCCATCGCCGCCGAGTAGCTCTCGGCTTTCGTCAGTGACCGGAGGCGCGCGCTCCGGTCCGACGAAGGCGTGGTTGGGGCGGTTGGAAGTCCCCCCGATCAGCACCTGCCCCGCGTTGACGCACCGCACCATGCGGCTCATCATGACAAAAGGTTCATGCAAGGACGCGCGCGCATGGCGCTGAGCCATTCCACCCGAGTCAACATCCTGATCGGCAACGGGCATTTCCTGTCGCACTTCTACGTGCTGTGCCTGCCGCCGATGTTCCTGTCCTGGCAGTCGGCCTTCGATGTCAGCTTCGCCCAGTTGGGCATGACGATGATGCTGATGTCCGGCACGACGGCGCTTCTGCAGACGCCCGTCGGCTTCATGGTCGACCGTTATGGCGCCCGACAGTTCCTGATCGGCGGCGCGCTGCTGATGTCGCTGTCGATCGCGTGCATGGGGCTGGCGACATCGTTCTGGCAGATCCTGCTGCTGGCGGTGACATCGGGGATGGGGAACTCGGTCATCCATCCGGCGGACTACGCGATCCTGTCGGGCTCGGTGGACAAGGAGCGGATGGGGCGGTCCTTCGCGCTGCACACGTTCAGCGGGAACCTGGGCTTTGCCTCGGGGCCGCCGGTGACGGCGCTGCTGATCGCCACGATCGGCTGGCGGGAGGCGTTGCTGACCGTCGGGCTGGTGGGCGTGCCGGTGGTGCTGTCGATCCTGCTGCAAAGCCGCATCCTGAAGGACCAGACCCGCGCCGAACCCAAGGCCGCGGGGGCGAGCCTGTCCGGCTGGCAACTGCTGTCGAGCCGGACTATGCTGCTGTTCTTCCTGTTCTTCATGTTCGGTGCGATGGCCGGGGGCGGGGTGCAGGCGTGGCTCGTGACGGTGCTGCACACCGTGAAGGGGATCGAGCTTGGCGTCGCGGCGACCGCGCTGACGGCCTACATGATCGGCTCCACCGCCGGAGTGCTGGTGGGCGGCTGGATCGCGGATTCCCTGAAGCAGCATATCCTGACCTGGGTGATCGCGCTGACGTCCCTGTCGGCGTTCACGATCCTGATGGTGAATTGGCTGCCCTTGCCTGGCCTCGGGGTCGTGGCGGCGGTGTTCGTGTCCGGCCTGGCGCTGGGGGCGAGCCGGACGCCACGCGACGTGATGCTGAAGGACGCGGCTCCGCCGGGGCAGATCGGCAAGGTGTTCGGGTTCGTGAGCGCGGGGCTGCCGCTGGGCAGCGCGGTGACGCCGGTGCCATTCGGGTTCCTGATCGATCACGGGATGGCGCATCTCGTGCTGGTTCTGGTGGCGGTGATTTCGATGGTGAGCCTGTTCTGCGCGGGATCGGCACGGGTGTCGGCCCGCGGTCGGGCGGTGCCCGTGGCGGCGGAGTGAGGGGGCGGACACGATCGTGCCGTGCCGCCCTGGAATACATCTGTATGCGCGACTGAAATGACAGCCCAAGGAGCGGGCCAGTCCAGGCAGGACTGGCCCTTCTCCTACTTGCGGATCAGTTTGATCTTGACCTTGATGGTCACGATCACCACAATCCGAAGCAGGAGCTTACGATGAGTTGTGGTCATCAGTACCTCCTTGGTTATACGGCGGCTGGACCATCCGGCCGCCGTTTCCGTTTCTGCCATATGGGTGTTGATGAAGTGTTAATATCGGCGGCCCCGTTCATGGGGTGGACGCGATAGTCGTCACGCCATGCGTACGAAGATGCGGGCCACCAAGATGATCGCCCGCATGGCGGAACCCGAACCCACCTGACATGAACCCGGGGCCGGCGGTCACCGGCCCCTGCTTCGTCGGTTCACATCAGCGCATCGTCAGGCCCGGCATCCCGCCTTCCCGCCAATTGGCCAGGACTTCGAAATACCGCAGGGAGCCCGCCGCGTAGATGTCCGAGAAGAACCCGTTCCGGTTTCCCTGCGCGCCCTCGCTGTTGTAGTAGCCGGGCGTGCATTCTTCGAAGAAACTGGCGTTGGTGCCGGCCAGGGACTTCACCTCGGTCACATACGCATCGACCGCCTCGGGTGACGGTTCGACCGTTTCGAACCCCTGCTGGCGCGCCTGGGTCACCAGGGTCGCGATGTGGCGCGTCTGGTTCTGCAACGACAGGGGCAGGTTCACCGTCAGCGCGGCCTGCTGGCGGCCGATGAAGAAGCAATTGGGGAAGCCGTTCGTGCTCATGCCATGCAGCGTGCGCGTGCCTTCGCCCCAATGATCCGACAGTTTCAGGCCGTCCCGCCCGACCACGTCATAGCCGGTGCGGCGGGTGAAGGACGTCCCGACCTCGAACCCCGTCGCGAAGATCAGGCAGTCGAGTTCGTACTCGCGCCCGTTGGCCACGACCCCATGCTCGGTCAGGCGCTCGACGCCACGGCCGACCGTATCGACAAGCGTCACGTTCGGGCGGTTGTAGGTCTGCAGGTATTCGTCATGAAAGCACGGGCGCTTGCAGAACTGGCGATACCAGGGCTTGAGCGCGGCGGCGGTGGCCGGGTCCTTGACGATGCTGTCGACCCGGGCGCGCACCTGGTTCATCTTCCGGTAGTCGGACAGCACGATCAGTTGATCCCGCTCCTCCGGCGTCAGCGCGCGTCCGACTTTCCGCGACGCCAGTTCGGCGGCCGTCGCCGTCAGGTTGCGGAAGATATCGGTCCAGCCGTCATGCACCAGGTCTTCTTCCTGGTCGCCGCCGCTGACCAGGATGTTGAAGTTCTCCATCCGCCGATACTGCCAGCCCGGCCGCAGGGACGCGGCCCATGCCGGGTCGGTCAGCGTGTTGTTGCGGACATCGACCGAGGACGGCGTCCGCTGAAACACATACAGATGCTGGGCGGACGCCCCCAGATGCGGGATGCACTGCACCCCCGTCGCGCCGGTGCCGATGATGCCGACCCGCTTGTCCTTCAGGTTCGACAGGTTGCCGTAGCTGTCCCCGCCCGTGTAACGATAATCCCAGCGGCTGGTGTGGAACGTATAGCCCTTGAACTCATTGATGCCCGGAATGCCGGGCAGCTTCGGCCGGCTGAGCGGCCCGTTCGCCATCGCGACATACTGCGCCTTGAACCGGTCGCCCCGGTTGGTGCTGATGATCCAGCGCCGCTCGTCCTCGTTCCAGCGCATATCGGTGATGGAGGTCCGCAACAACGCGTCGTCATACAGCCTGTAGTGGCGCGCGATGCGGCGGCTGTGTTCGAGGATTTCCGGCGCGAAGGAATACTTCCGCTCGGGGACGTAGCCGAGTTCCTCCAGCAGCGGGAGGTAGCAATAGGACTCCACGTCGCACATCGCGCCGGGATAGCGGTTCCAGTACCAGGTGCCGCCGAAATCACCGCCGGTCTCCACCACGCGCAGGCGCTTGAACCCGGCTTCCCGCAGGCGGGCGGACATCAGAAGGCCGCCGAACCCGCCGCCGATGACGGCGAACTCGACCTCATCGAACACCGGTGCGCGGTCCAGGTTCCCTTCCACGTAGGGGTCTTCGACATAGCGGGAGAATTCCGCCTTGACCTCGACATACTGCTCGATCCCGTCCGGGCGGACCCGCCTGTCGCGTTCCGCGAGGTATTTCGTGTGCAGCGCGTCGGGGTCGAATTCGATCTCGCCGGCGACGGCGGCAACGGCGGGGTGGATTTGCATCGGCTGGTCTTCCTTGGGACGATCCAGGGAACCTAAAGCGCGGCCGGTCCCACGGCAAACCATGCTGGCGGCGTTCGTGGCGCGGTCATCCCGCCTGACCAGGACGGCCATTGTTCGAATCGGGTCGAATTGCACGCGACGACGCCATTTTCCGCCCAACGATGCATCAAACAATCACTCTACAGCACTGCTGTCCGGTCAATCAC
>DIUL01000103.1 GCA_002422345.1 Acetobacteraceae bacterium UBA6159 | reverse complement strand
TCGTGCCGGCGGTCTTCCGCGGCAAAAAGCGCCAGAAGGCGGATGCCGATCAGATCGATGTCGCATTCCTCGACAGCGACACCGGCCATACGCTCGACGAGATCAAGGCCGCCATCGCGCGACACGGATGGTCGGCGATCATCAGTTCAAGCCATTCCCACCTGGCCACGCGGACACGGGTCAAGCGCGGCAACTGGGACAAGTTCCTGGCGATGCACGGCGATCCCACCCTTGCGCCGGTAGTCCTTCTGCAACGCAAGGGCTATCAGCCGCGCGTCCTCGACGGTGCTGCAATCATTAAAACGTCCGACGACGACGTGACCTTCGCGCACGCGCCGTGCCCGAAGTTCCGCGTCGTGCTCCCGCTTGCCCGGCCGTGGCGCGCCGCCGATTGGCCGTCTCAGGACGCGGCCAATGCCGCATGGGAAGAACGCATCGAGGCGCTGGCAGCGCAACTGGGATTGCACCACGACCAGTCCTGCACCGACACATCGCGGCTGTTCTACCTGCCGCGTCGACCGGAGGATGGACCGCCGGCCGAGACGGAGGTGCTCGAGGGTACGCTGTGCGACATCTTCGAGTTGGCGCGTGCGCCGGAGGCCAAGGCAACCCATGCCTCGCGACATCGCAAGACGGCCTCGCCCGGTGGGCCGGAGCGCCGGGGGCGAGGACCGGATGACCAGGCTGATGATACAGATTGCATCTTCACCGATCCCCGAACCGGCGAGGTTATCAACCTCCGCGACTGGGCGCGCCAGGCGGGTCGTACGTTTGAATTGCGAACCGTGTTGCAGCGGCATCGACCGGACATCTTCATCCACAAGATCGGCGATGGCGGCAAGCACCACATCACCTGTGTCAACGAAGACGAGCACACACAGGGCGGCGCCGACGGGGCCACGTTCGTGGTCAATGCCTCCGAGAGTGCCAACGCCGGCTTTGTCTATCACTGCCGCCATGCCCACTGCGATGGCCGCGACAGGCTATTCTTCATCCGCCGGCTGCTGGAACAAGAGTGGCTGTCCGTCGCGGACCTGTGCGGCCCGGCGGTCCACGATAATCAATCGCGTCAGCGCCCCCTCATCCAGGTGACGGATGGCGAACTGCCTGCCCTCGTCGACCAGGCCGAGCAGGCGCTGCTCGAGGCTGATCTGCACCTTTACCAGCGCGGCGGGTCGATCGTCCGACCAGGTCACGTGACGGCCACGGTGAAGTCCGGCGCCGCACCTCGCATTCTGGACGTTGGTGACCATGCGTTGCGGGAGGCCATGATGAAGGCTGCGGAGTGGCAGCGCTTCGACGGTCGGCGCAAGGATTGGGCGCCGTGCGACGCGCCGATGAAGGTCGCCACCACGTATCAGGAACGCGTCGGCAAGTGGCGGCTGCCGGTCCTGGCCGGTATCATCACCGCGCCCACCCTCCGCCCAGACGGCACTGTCCTTGCCGATTCCGGCTATGATGCCGAGACCGGCCTGTTGTTCGACCCGGGTAGCGCACGCTTCCCCACGGTGCCGGGCAATCCCAGCCGCGCCCAGGCGGAGAAGGCACTCCTGCTGTTCGACAAGCTGGTCCAGACCTTCCCCTTCGTCACGGAGGCGGATCGCTCGGTGATGCTCGCCGCGATCCTGACCGCCAGCATCCGCCGCTCGCTCCGCACCGCACCGCTGTTCGGGTTCACCGCGCCGGCCGCGGGGTCCGGCAAGTCGTTACTGGTGGACTTGGTCAGCATCATTACGACGGGCCGCGAGGCAAGCGTGATCGCGTCGGGGAAGACCCCGGAGGAGTTCGAGAAGCGCCTCGGTTCGCTGCTGCTGAGCGGGGACCATGTGATTGCGATTGACAACTGCGAGGCGCCGCTGAGCAGCGAACTTCTCTGCTCCATGCTGACCCAGCAGACAGTGCGGCCCCGCATTCTGGGTCGCTCCGAGGCGCCGGAACTGCCTTCTACCGCGCTGGTGACAGCGACTGGCAACAACCTCGTGCTGGTCGGCGACCTGACGCGGCGTTCCCTCCTGTGCCGGCTCGATTCGCAGAGTGAGCGTCCCGAGTTGCGTGTGTTCGATACCAACCCGATCGTCGTTGCCAAGGCCCATAGGGCTCGGCTGCTCGTCGCAGCACTGACTGTGCTGCGGGCATATCACATCGCCGGCTATGAGGGAGAACATGATCCACTTGGATCGTTCGACGAATGGAGCCGCTGGGTGCGAGGTGCGCTGCGGTGGCTCGGGCGGGCTGATCCGGTGCAGACGATGGAGACCGCACGTCAGACCGACCCACGTCGTGACAAGCTGGTCGCCGTGTTGGTCCAATGGCAGCAGGTCATCGGGTCGCGGGAGGTGACCGCCCGGGATGTCATCGTGCGGGCGGAAGAACGCAAATCCGGGGACGAGCATACGGACGCGGGCCCTTGGCACCCGGATCTGCATGAAGCCATTCGTCTCGTCGCGGGCGACGGCACAGGCTTGAACAGTCGCAGGCTCGGAAGCTGGCTGGCGCAGCATGAGGGCCAAGTCGCCGAGAGGTTGCGGATCGTCCGCGGCGTCATCAGTGCCGGGTTCCAGCGTTGGAGGGTCGAAGTCGTGTCCTAGTACCGCCTTACTTGGCTCCTCCTCTTGGTGGATATGGTGGAACTGGTGAGTTTAATCCCCATACCCCATGAAAAGAATCCAAGGGAAAGAATCAGTGACAGTTTTTATAGGGTAATGCTGCGGAACCCACCGATGGCACCAAACCCACCAGCAGCACGGCCACGTCGGCAACGGGTCGGTTCAGCATCCGCCCGGCATCCCATCAATCAGTTCTCCATAGGATCACCGATGACGGACACTGCTGAGTTCACCGCCACTGCGTCGCCCCCGAATGTTGCACCTGTGCGCCGCCTGCCCTTGTCCCACATCCGTATCGACGGCGGGACGCAGCTGCGGGCGGCGTGTTCGGACGCCACCGTCTCGGAATACGCCGAAGCCCTGAAGTCTGGCGCCGTGCTCCCGCCGGTCGTGGTATTCCAAGATGGCAACGACATCTGGCTCGCTGACGGGTTCCACCGTCATGCCGCGCATGTCGCTGCCGGGCTTGCGGACATCGCTGCCGACATACGGCACGGCGATCGCCGCGCAGCCCTGCTGTTCGCCGCCGGCGCCAATGCCGAACACGGCCTGCGTCGCACGCAGGAAGACAAGCGTCAGGCGGTGCTGACGTTGCTACGGGATCCCGAATGGCGCGGCTGGTCGGACCGCGCCATCGCGGACCGGGTCAAAGTCTCGCATCCGATGGTGGCGCGGATCAGGCGGGACCTGAATGGAACTTTTACCATCGAGGAACCGGGGTCGCGAACCTTCCTCAGTCGGCATGGCACCGAGGCGTCCCGGCGCGTAACACGTCAGACGCAGACCGGCTCGGTGGTCGAGAGCTTTCTGCGCAAGCTGCCCGATGACGCGCTGCTGTCCGAAGTTCAACGCCGCGGGCTCTCACTGGCGGGGTCCACCCATGCTTAACCGTGCCGCTCTGAAGGACCTGGCCAGCATGACCGGACTGCGGCAGACCGATCTGGTGCCGATGGCGCCGGCCAACGATCCGTTCTTGGCGGATCAGCCCGCCCGCCGCGCCGCCGCGGGATGGTTCACCGCACTGTTCGAGCGATTCGGCTTTGGCCAGGGCGTCCATCTGCGGCGCATCCATTACCGTATCATATCGTCCGAGCAGCCGGTCCCGAAACCCGATGGCACGGCATATGCGAACACCGACCGGTCCTGGAAGTATCTGGTCAATGCGGGTCGAGATGCGCGGTATCTCAACCTGGTCCCTGCCGACCACTTCGTCGACCGCCGCAATCCTGATCCGGTGATCTTCGCGTCGGCGGGAAGCTCGCCGCGCACGACACTGGACACCGGCGATCTTCACATCGCTGGCCCGTTGGAGGGGTTCCCCGAGGTTCCGGGCTATCGGTTCGAGCTGGCAAGCGGCCAGGGGCCATCCAGCCCGTTCCTGCTGGAGATCTGGTGCGAGAAGACGACGATGAATGATATCCTGCTGCCTCTGTGTCAGGCACGGCACGTTAACCTGATCACCGGCATGGGGGAGATGTCGGAAACCGCCACGCGGCTTCTGATTGATCGCGTGGTGGCAGCGGGCAAACCAACGCGGATATTCTATCTGTCCGACTTCGATCCGGCCGGCCGGTCGATGCCACTGGCTGTCTCCCGTCGGTTGCAGTTCGCGATCGACGCGGCATCACTGAATGTTGACCTGCGTCTCATCCCGTTGGTGCTGACAGAGGCGCAGTGCATTGCGCTCAGGCTACCGCGCACGCCAATCAAGGACACTGAGTTGCGGGCTGCCAGGTTCGAAGCCCGTTTCGGCGCGGGTGCGACGGAACTCGACGCGCTGGAGGCACTGCATCCAGGTGAACTACGTCGCATCGTCGAAGCGGCCATCAACCGCTACTGGGACCCCGATTATGCCCGAGCCTGGCACAAAGCCGCCGACGAGTACCGACATCTGCTGCAACGGCGCAACGATCTGTTGTGGGATGTGTTTGAGGAACTGCCCGAACTGCGGCGCCGTCATGCGGCTCTGGTCGAGCAATGGGCTATGTTCGAAGGTGGTGCACGGGTGGTGTTCAACGCGATGAGTGAATGGTTGGCGGACAACCCACCGGACGGGTTTGAGGCGCCGGCGCACCGGGAAGCGGTTGAGCCGCCTGACGACGCGGTGCTGTTCGACAGCGGGCGCGACTACCTGACGCAGGCTGATGCTTACCGGGCGTTCAAGGTCGGTAACGACTTCGATCAGGGCTGAGCAGGCTGGGCGCGATCATCCGCTATTGATCCGTACTGCCGATCAAGCCCGCCGACGCGGATTACCCGCCCACCCCCGTCACACGGCCTGAAACCATAAATGTCGACAATGTCACTCGCGCGCGTGGAACGCCAAGGCGATTCACCTCCCCCCTTCCTCTCTTCTCCCCGCATTCCGGCCTCGCGCACACGCGCGCGAGCGACATTTGCGACAAATGACGTGGCCCCCGGCGCGCGCCACCCGCCCCTGCCGGCGGCGCCCTTGGCAAAAAAAATCCGCGCCATCGTAGTGGAGAGTACTGGATCGTAATACATGTGTATTGTTTTTCCGGATCGCGTCCGCTATATTGTCGTCATGTTCATTGACATGGTGCATCTGAAGCCCTCGACCGACCGCGTGACGGCTTGGACGCTGCTGACGCAGGCGCGGATGCCGCTGACGGTGGTGCCACCGCCCGCGACCGGCACCGATCAGCTCGATCGGAACCGGCGCTGGAGACGGTCGCTGCGCGCGCCGATGCTGTTACGTTCGTTGAGCCGGTTGCTCACACGGAACGTGTCGGTCTCGCACGCGGGATCACCCGCATGATCCAAACGACCCTCCGCAACCTCCGCCCGCGCCTGCCGGTTCTCGACCTGCGTACGGCACGTCCGGCACCGAAGACAGCTGATCGTGAGCTGCTGACCGGGGAGCACAAGGCGTGGCGTGCGACGGTACTCTCCCGTGCCGATCATCGCTGTGAGTGGGTCGAGCGTGGCATTCGCTGCGAGCGATCGGCGCCGCAGCACCGGCTCTTCGCCGACCACGTCATCGAACGAAAGGATGGTGGCGCCGCATTGGACGTCGCCAACGGCCGTTGCCTATGCGCCAGCCATCACGGTTTGAAAACGTTCCGTGAGCGCGCCAGACGGATGGCACGGCCGACGTAGA
>DIUL01000161.1 GCA_002422345.1 Acetobacteraceae bacterium UBA6159 | reverse complement strand
TTCGCCGTCAACCGGACAGTAGTGCCACCCACAATCAACACACACCGGAATTGCGACATGTTTTCAAGATGTTACAATAACAAGCCCCGCTCAACTATATTTCTTTAAACGAATTTACAGAACCCAGACTATCTGTTCGTCGACTTAAGTCGCGATTTACATACACAACAGTACACAAAACAAGACTTGAGCTCGAACCCGACAACAGTCACATAGGGCGTCATCAATCGCCGAGGAGGATTTGAGGTAAAAAGGAAGTCCGGTGTTATTTTTAAGTTGTCATGGCATATAGCATGACGTGACTATTTATGTCTTTTCGTTTCATCTGTTTCTTTGAGTGTCCGCATGGCGCATTGCCAGCCGTTCAGGCGGGTCGGGTCTGCCCTCCCCCGGGCCCGCCCGCCTGAATGCGCCGCCGCGCAACGGACCACCGCCGGCGGGCCAGACCGCTCCCCCCCATCCAGACCAACAGCCCCGCCGCCCTACGCGGCCGCGGGCTCTGTCGCAGCCTGCAGGGTGATCGTGAACACGGCACCCGCAGTCTCGTTCCGCGCCTCGATCGTGCCGCCCATCGCGCGGATCAGGCCGTGGCAGATCGACAGGCCAAGGCCCGTGCCCTTCTCCGGCCCCTTCGTCGTGATGAACGGCTCGAACATGCGCGGCAGAACCTCCTCGGCGATGCCGCCGCCGGTGTCACTCACCGCGATGAAGACCTGGCCCGAGTCGGCCGCCTGCCCGGCCTGCACCATGATGCGGCGGGGGGAGGCGTCGTCACGCTGTTCCATCGCCTGACAGGCGTTCAGCAGCAGGTTCACCAGCACCTGTTCCAGCGCGACCAGGTGCCCCAGCACGATCGGCGCCGGCGAACCCAGCGTCATCTCCAGATCCACCGATGCCTCCTGCAGGGCCGACCGCACGAGCGACAATGCACCGTCCATCGCCTCATCCAAGCCGAAAGCGGTCCGAGGATCGGTTTCGTTGCTGCCACGCGCGAAGCGGCGCAGATGCTCGATGATCCGGCTCGCGCGGTCGGCTTGTTCCACGATGCGCTTGGCGCGCGGCGTGACCAGGTCCAGCCTCTCCTGCGCCAGGGCGCGCATCATGTTCTCGGCCGCCGTCGACATGATCGCCAGCGGCTGTCGCAATTCGTGCGCCAGGCCACTCGCCATCTCACCCAGCGACGCCAGACGGGCCGAGGCCGCGAGTTGTGCCGTCGCCGCCCGTTCCGCCGTGATGTCGGAGATGTGGCCGACGATCTCGGCCTTTCCATCCTCGCTGCGCCCCAGGACCATCGCCACGGTTCGCAGCCAGCGCCAGGTCCCGTCCGGCTGCCGCAGACGGTACTCCCGGTGACCCTCGCCAACCCGATTGACCGAGTCCATGAACCGCGAAAACGGCGGCGTGCCCGGTGACAGCCGAGCACTCCAGTCCGCCTCGCAGGCGAGGGCGTCTGGCGGCCAACCGGTCACGGTCTGGATATTTCCAGCCACATAGCCAACCGCATAGCTGCCGCTTCCCGCCCGCTCCGCGCGGAAGATGATGCTCGGCAGGCCGCCCAGGAGGCGCTGCATCTCACCGCGCGCGGTCAGCAGCAACTCCGCCTCCCGCTCGGCCGCGGCGCGCAGCAGTTCGGCGTTGCGGGCGGCCATCTGCTCCCGCGCGACCTTTGCGCTGACAAGGCTCAGGATCAGCAATGTCGCCAAGGTCGTCGCCGCGATCGCGCCGATCCCCACGCGCAGTTCGGTCACCCTTTCCCGCGCGGGCGCCAGGACGTCCCGCATCTTCTGCTCGACTTCTACGACCACCAATCCGGTCTGAGCCACCGCGAAACTGGCCAGCAACGGTACGCCCGTGCTGTCGATAACCATTTCCGTGCCGTGGTCCCGCGCGGGCAGGAAGTCGCGGAACAGCCAGTCGGAGTTGAAACGGACGCCGATGCCATCGGGTTCTCCGAGGGACGTCGCCAGCATGGTGCCATCGACCGAGTGGAAGTGTACGGTCACGCCAAAGGCCTGCGCCGCGCGCGCGCCGACCATGGTCAGGTAGTCGGGGTTGACCAGCGCGACCACCACGCCACGGAAGCCGCCCGCCGGCGTCAGCACCGGGCGCGCGAGCGGGATGCTCCATCGCCGCATCTCCTGGACGGTACCGGCACCCTCGGCCAGGAAGCGGCCTGCCTCCGGTGCGCCGACATACAGACGACGCGGGCCGTCCCACATCTCCTGGAACCAGGGACGGGTCCCGATAGTCATCCCGACCAGCGCGTCGACGGACGAGTAGCGCACCCGGCCCGACGCATCCGTCACCAGCAGGGCGCGCAGATACGGCAATTCCCGCAGACGCGTCGTGGTCCGGGCGGTATCCCAGGGCTCCCCGCCTTCCCCCAGCCGGGTCGCCATATCCAACAGCACAATGTCGGTGGTTTCCAAGGCGCGGCTGAGGTGGTCGGTGACGCTGGAGGTCACGCCGATCATCACGCGCCGGCCGTCCTGGATCGCATCGCGGTACGCGCGATCCGAAAGAATCAGGTAGAAGATGACGAAAGTCGGTACAAGGGTAATGGAGAGCAGGAGCGCGGCGATCCGCACGCGCAGGCTGGCCCGGAACCAGCGCAGGCTCAAAGGAGATTTTTTCATGACGGGCGGACGCGTAAGGTCAAGTGTCATCAGAGCATGCTCATTGGCGGCGGCCGTGGCTTTCGGGTCGCTGTCCGCCCACGCACAGACACCTGACCAGATGGCGGCTGTCAAACACCGTGATGAGCTTCGGGTCTGCATCTGGCCGGAATACTTCGCCATCACCTGGCGCAACCCGCGCAGCGGGGAGCTGTCGGGCATCGACATCGACATGGCTCAGGCGTTCGCTCACCGGCTTGGGGTCACCCTCCGCTTCGTCGAAACGAACTTCCGCGACTTCATGGACAAACTGGAACAGGACGCCTGCGATGTCGCGATGTTCGGCGTCGGCATCACGCCACAGAGGGAGACCCGCGTCGCCTTCGCGCGCCCGACGCTGAGCAGCCCGGTCTACGGCGTGACGACCCGCAACAACCAGCACGTCGCGAAGTGGGAAGACATCGACAAGACGGGCAACGTCGTCGCGGTCGCCGCCGGAACGTTCATGGAGCCGCTGATGCGCCAGAGCCTGCGCAACGCGACCTTGATGAGCGTCGCCCCGCCGCAGACGCGGGAGGCGGAGCTGGAATCGGGCCGAGCCGACGTGTTCATGTCGGATTTTCCCTATACGCGCCGGCTGGTTGGCACACAGGAATGGGTTCGGATCATCGACCCGCCAGCGGGCTTCGGCGCCACCAGCTATGCCTATGCCGTCGCCAAGGGTGATCCGAAGTGGCTTGCCGAGGTCGACGCCTTTGTCGCCGCGGCTAGGGCTGACGGCACACTGGCCAAGGCCGCCGAGAAGAACGGACTGACCCCGATCCTGGTGCGCTGAACTCATTTCGCGCGCCAGGCCGCGATCAGCGCGGTTGCATCCGCCGCCGGCATCGGGCGCGCCAGAAGATAGCCCTGCACGGCGAAGCAACCGGCCTCTCGGGCCAGTTCCAGTTGCGCCTCAGTCTCGATCCCCTCGGCCAGGACGGAGAAGTCCAGCGCGCGGATCGCCTGCACCAGGCTGTTGAAGAACCGCGCCTCCCGCCCACCGCAGGAACGCTCGGGCAGCAAGGCGCGGTCGAACTTCACGATATCGACGGGGACCGTCCGCAGCGCACCCAGTGACGAGTAGCCGGCGCCGAAATCATCCAGGGCCACGCGGGTGCCGTTTTCCCGCAGCGCCGCCAGGGTATCCGTCGCGCCGGCGCCGATGGCGAAGGTCTCGGTCACCTCGGCCACCAGGGCGGCCGGTGGCAGGCCGCGGGCGTCGAGCGCCGCCTTGAACAGCGCCGGGACATCGGCATCGCGCAACTGCCGTCCGGAGACGTTGACCGAGACATAGGGCGCGCGCTCCTGCCCCGCCCACCATTCCGCCGCCTGCCGGGCCGCCGTGTGGACGGCCCAGGCGCCGAGATCGAGAATCGCGCCGCTCTCCTCGGCGACGGCGATGAACTCCGCCGGGGACACGGGGCCGAGATCGGGATGGGTCCAGCGCATCAGCGCCTCAAACCCCGCCAGGGCGCCTCGGTCTGGCCGCACGAGAGGCTGATACATCAGGGTGATCTGACCCGCGGCGGCGGCGGCGGGCAGGTCCTGCGCGATCCTCAGGCGACGGGCCGCCATATCGTGCATGGCGGGGGCGAACACGACCACGCGGCCGCCGCCCAGCCGACGCGCGGCGACCATCGCCACCGTCGCCCGGACATCCAGCGGGTTCTGGTCCGGGTTGTCGCGAGAGGTCACGCCGATCGACGCCGTCAGCGCCAGGGCCTGTCCGTCGACGCACAATGGATCGCTCAAGGCACCCAGCATCGACTGCGCCATGGCGCTGGCGGCCTGCTCGGTCATGCCCTGGAACAGAACGGCGAAGTCTGCCGCATCGCCGGGAGCGAACAGCCGCCCTGCCCCGACCGTGGCCGCCAGACGCTCCGCCGCCGCTGTCAGCAGGCCTTCGCGGAGCTTTCGGCCACCGACCTCGGCGACCAGGTTCAGCCCCTCCAGCCGCAGCATCAGCAGCGCGGCGGGCGCGTCCCCGAGCGCCAGGATCGCGCCGGCCAGAGCCTCCGCGTTGGGCAGTCCGGTGACGCGGTCGCGCAGGCGCAGACGCTCGGTTTCGGCTTCGGCTTCGGCCTGGACCAGGCGTTCCCGCTCGATCATCGCCACGCAATATGCCTGCCGCTCATTCCTCGCGGCCTCCATCGCGCGGTCGACAACGTCGAGCAGGCGGTCGAGGCCGAAGGGCTTGCGGAGGTAGTCGAAGGCGCCGGCATTCACCGCCTCGGCCGCGTCGTTCAGCGTGGCATGCCCGGTCATGATGACGATCCGCCGAGCGTGCGCCGGGCTGGCGGAGACGAGGAGTTCCCGGGCGAGATGGAAGCCGTCATGGCCGGGCATACGCACATCGGTAACGACCACGGCGATGTCGGGACGTTCGTTCAGAACGGCCAGCGCTTCCGGCGCCGAGGCGGCCCGCAGGCAGGGGAACCCTTCATCCGACAGGGCGTAGGCCAGTTCCTCGATCAGCTCCGGCTCATCGTCGACCAACAGCACCGCCAGGGAGTCTGGCGGCGGAGGGCCGGTCATCGCGCTCGGCTTCGTTTCAACCATTCCAAACTCCGCGCGCCGAGGAACCCATAACAGTCCCGACACAGTGTGATTTTCGCAGAGGATCGCCCCCACGGGAAGCCGTTACGCGCCGCCATGCGGGCCGGCTGGCGCCTTGCCGGTCAACGTCAGAAGCTGGACGGCACACCACGGGCCGCCACCGCGATGCCGGCGGCATGGGCGCCAAAGCCGTAGCTGCACGCCGTGCCGGCGGCCGAGGAGATCGACACGTCGATCACCGCGGTCGCCCGCATCTGCAGGGCCTTGATCTTGATCTGCTGGATGGCGTCGGCCGTCGCATCGGCCGGATTGGCGGCGCAGCCGAACCCGGACACCGGCCCGACGGACCCCGCATACATCGGGTGGATTCAACTCCCAAGTGCGA
>DIUL01000084.1 GCA_002422345.1 Acetobacteraceae bacterium UBA6159 | reverse complement strand
GCGCGATGAATAGGATGGGCTAGGTAGATCGACCCAATCTTTGGAAACTGGGGCGGAGCAGGCGCTATGGCACTCGACCCCACCAAGATTGCGGCGATCGCCTATCAGGTATTTCAGCACGGCCCCGATATTGGTCTCTCGCTTCAGGGCGGGGTGGGTTCCTTTCCGTTTCAGGAAGGGTCCCACATTGTTTCCAGCGGCGACGGTGGAAACCAGTGGAACCTGGCCGGGGGGAGCTATTCCGGCGCCACCGTGACCGCGGGCGTCACGTTAACGATCGACAACTATATCAAGACCACGGGTGGCGGCCTCGCGACCGTGGTCAATGTCATCGGTCTGGCGGTCAATGCCGGGACGGGCGTTTACGCAACCGGTCATAACGAAATCACCGGGCGGCAGGTCACCGGCACGCAGGTCAATGCCGGGGGAACGCTGGTCATCGCGGATGGCTACAGCCGTTTGGTCACCTATCAGGGCCGCGAGTACTGGAACGGCATCAGCCTGAACCGGGAACCCAGCCGGACCGTCATCTCCACGACCCAGAACAGTGCGGTCACGACGACCATCCACAGCGGCGGGCGCATGGTCGTCGGCGGCTACGCGAGTGGCACCGTGGTCGAGGGCGGAGGCTACCAGCTCGTCCGTCCCATGGGTTCCGCGCTCGCAACGGTCGTCAGCGGCATCGGGGCCTTGCAGGACGTCTTCGGCACCACCTCCGGCACCGTGCTGTCGGCGGGCGGGATCGAGCGGGTGTTCCAGGGCACGGCCCACGCGACCCAGGTCCGCAGCGGCGGGATCCTGGCGTTCACCGGAACCGGCATCGCGAGCGGGACCGTCATCTCCCACGGCGGCGTGGTCAGCGCCGGGACCCGGGCGGTGCCGGTGGGCACCATGGGCAACCTCGGCGACCGGGCGACGGTGTTCAATACCGTGATCTCCTCGGGCGGCCAGCTCACGATTTCAGGACGCGATTTCGGATCCTTCCAGGAGACCGCGTACGACTCCGACACGACGATCCTCTCCGGCGGGCAGGAGACCGTTCTGGAGGCGGCCGTTGCCGCCAACACGGTGATCCGGGCCGGCGGGGTGCTGCTGCTGTCCTCCCTGCTGCCATCGATCGGGCGTGCGCAGTGGGAGGGTTTCTCGGCGCAGGCCGGGCGCGCGCAGGGCACGACGGTGTCGAGCGGCGGGATCCTGAGCGCGACGGCCAACAGCGTCGTCACCGGCGGGATTGTCCACGCCGGCGGCAAGGTCATCGCGGACGGGTTCCGGCCGGCCTACACGGTCGTTGTCCGCAATCCGGGCTATACCGGCCCCTATGTCGTGCAAGACCTGGAATGGTCGAACCCGCTGATCAACATGACGTTCGAGCGTGGGGCGATCAGCGCGGTCCGGGGCTTCACCCAAAGCAACACCGACGTCACCTCCGTCGTGCTGGAGGCGCTGGAGGGCGGGAAGATCGTCGGCGCGCGGGTCGCGGGTGGGCGGATCGTCGCCTCGGCCGGGGGCACGCTGGTATCGACCTCGGTCGGCCACGGCGCCACCGCGGCCATCCTGTCCGCGGGTTTGGCCTCCGGCACCCTGGTCTCGTCCGCCGGGCAGCTTGTCGTGTCCGCGTATGGCGGCGCGACCGGCACCGTCATTCGTGGCGGCGGTTCGGTGGTCGTCAGCGCCCACGGCACGACGAGCGGAACGGTCGTCCAGGCGGGCGGCGTCGAGACGATCGCCAACAGCGGCATGACCACCGGGACCACGATCAGCAGCGGCGGCCGCCAGGACGTCCAGTCCGGTGGCCGCGGTGCTTCGACAGTCGTCAGCAGCGGCGGCAGCCTGGTCGTGTCCAGCGGCGGGACCGCGAAATCGACTCAGGTGAACAGCGGCGGCGTCCTGACCGTCAGCGCCGGCGGCCGGAGCGTGGTGGCCGCCGTCAACGGCACCTTGCAGGTGGAAGCCAACGGTTTCGCGACCCATACGACGGTGCAGGGGTCCGGCGCCCGCGTCGTGGTCGCATCCGGCGGCCTGGCGGCGCGCACGACCATGGGCGCCAACGGCGTGACCTCGGTCCTGGCTGGCGGAACCACGAGCGGCGATCGGATTTCCTCCGGCGGAACCGAGATCGTCTCGGCGGGCGGCACCGCGCGGGCGATCACCGTCAAGGCCGGCGGCGTCCTGATCACCGGCAGCGGCGCGACCGTGACGGATGCTGTCTTCAGCGCCGGCGCGATCAGCGGCATCATGGGCTACACCCAGTCGGGGACCACGCTGCTCAGCGGCCAGGCGCTTGCGGCCTTCGCGGGGGCCACGCTGGCGGGGATCAACGTCGGCTCTGGCGCGATGGTGGTCAGCGCGGGCGGCTCCATCTTCAACCCCATCATGGCAGCCGGCGCCATCACCGGTCTGCTCGGCATTTCCGCGAGCTTCCTGAACGTCTCCGCCGGCCAGATCCTGAATGTCCTGAGCGGCGCCACCCTGTTTGCCCCCACGATCCGGGCCGGCGGCACCCTGCTGAATGGCGGCGGCACCGTCTCGCTCACGAACTTCCATGCCGGCGCCAACAGCGGCGTCAAGGGCGTGATGCAGTCCGGCGGCTCGGTTGCCTCCGGCCTGACCATGCTGGTGCTGTCCGGCGCTGAGCTGCGCGGCTTCCAGGTCAGCGCGGGCGGGACCGAGATCGTGTCGTCGGGCGGACGTGCCGGCAGCACGGTGTCCGGCATGGCTGGCACGACCGTTCTCGCGTCGGGGACCGAGATCGTATCCGCCGGTGGCTGGGCCTTCGACACGACCCTCAGCAGCGGCGGCCGGCAGATCGTGAGCTCGGGCGGCATCGCGCGCGGCACCATCATCAGCGCGGCCGGCAGCGCGATCGTCGCGGCCGGCGGCAGGGCGATCGGCGCGCTCGTCCGTGACGGCGGATCGCTGACCATCGCCGGCGCGAACGCGATCGCCAACGGCACCGTGATGCAGGCGGGCGCGACGGTCTCCTACGTCTCGGGCGGCAGAGGCCTGGCAACGCGGGTCGAGAGCGGGTTCAACCTGGTCGTCGGCAACGGCGGCAGCACGATCAAGGACACGATCCTGAGCGGCGGGGTCGAGACGGTCCTGTCCGGCGGTCGCGCGATCAACACCTACGTCAGTCAGGGGGGGCACCTGGTGCTGTCCGCCGGCGGGTTGGCGGACCGGGCCATCGTCTCCAGCGGCGGCATGCTGGTCAGCGCCGGCGGCCGGACGACCAGCACGGTGACGTTGCAGGCGGGCGCGATCGTCGGCCTGCAGGGCATCTCCTCCGTCGGCAACAGCGTCGACAGAGGCCAGGTGCTGGCGGCCCTGACAGGCGGCACGCTCAACGCGGCCACGATCCTGAGCGGCGGTGCCATCGTGGCGTCCAACGGCGGCCTGGTCATCGGCGCCAGGGTCAGCAGCGGCGGCATGCTGGTCAATGCCGGCGGCACCATCAGCGCGGCGACCTTCTCCTCCGGCGCGATCAGCGGGGTGCAGGGGGTCACGCAGATCGGCTCGGTGGTTGGCGGCGGCCAGGTTCTGGCGGCCCTGTCCGGCGGTGTCCTGTCCGCGACGCTGGTCCTGAGCGGCGGCACCGAGATCGTCTCCGCCGGCGGTAGCGCGGCCGGCGTCACCGTCAGTTCCGGCGGCGCGCTGATCTGGGCCGGCGGCAACGTGACGAACGCGAACATCTCGGCCGGCGGCTTCTACGCCGTGGGCGGTGGGAACGCGCTGATCGGCCAGCGGCTGGGCGGCGACCAGGCCTATACCCTGGCGGCCTTCTCCGGCGGCACGCTGTCCGCCACGAACTCCCATATCACCGCCACGGGCAACGGGCTCGGCCCCAGCCGCGGCAAGATCGAAATCCAGGCCGGCGGCATCGGAAGGGACAACATCGCGCCCCTGAACAGCGAGATCGCCGTCCACGGCACCAGCTACAACGACACGCTGTACGGCTGGCTGGTGGACGGCGTATTCCTCAAGAGCCGGGAGGAGGTGCATTCCGGCGGTATTGCCTACAATGTGAAGCTGAACGGCGGCCTGATGACCGTTCATTCCGGCGGCCATGCCGACGGCGTGGCTGTCAGAACGCCCTACCTCTATGTCATTCCGAATGCATATGGCGGAACGGCGGTCCCATCGGACTCACCGCTGGCGAACGACCCGCGCCGGGAATTCGTAACCACCTACAGCGACCTGACGGTGCAGGCCGGCGGGAGCGTCATTCACGCCATCGTCGATCCCGGGTCGGTGGCCACCATCAGCGGCACGATCACCGATGTCAGCGTCGGGGAATCGGCTTCCATCACGGTCAGCTCGGGCGGCGTCATGACGGGTGCCAACCTGAACGGCGTCGGCCGGGTTCTGCTCGGCGGGTTGGCGGTCGGCACGACCGTGCTGACCTATGGCGTCCTGGTGGTCAACGCCGGTGGTAGCGCGAGCGGCCTGATCATCAACAACAGCGGGTCGGCGATCGTTGCCGGCTCGGTGACCAGCGCGGCCGTCAACAGCGGCGGGAAGCTGCTCCTGAACGGCGCATCGTATTCCGGCGTCATCAACAGCGGCGGCAGCGTGTCCGTCCTGAATGGCGCCTACTTCAGCGGCAACGTCGTGGAGCTTGGCGGGGTCGCGACGGTGTTTGGCGGCGGCCGGACGTTCAACACCACGGTGGCGAACAGCGGCCGGATGATCGTCCACGGCAACGCTATCGTGAGCGGCGTGGTCGTCTCCAGCGGCGGCACGCTGGTCGATGCCGGCGGCACGATCACCGGCGCCACCATCCTGAATGGCGGCGTCCGCGGCGTGCAGGGCCTGACCAGGTCCAGCCTGGTGGTCCGGGCCGATGAGACATTGATGGCGGTATCGGCCGGGAAGCTGATGAACACCTCGGTCCTATCCGGCGGGATGACGCTGCTGTCGTCCGGCGGGACGGCGACGGCGACGGTCGTCGGCAGCGGCGGGCTGGATGTCGTTCTGGATGGCGGTCGGTCGGTCTCGGCGTTCATCTCGGGCGGTATCCAGTCGATCGAGGCGTTCGGCCTCGCCTCCAACGCGACTGTCGTTGCCGGCGGCACGCAGATCGTGTCCTCGGGCGGCGCGACGGCCGGGACCATCCTGTCCTCCGGCGGGTCCGAGATTGTCCTGAGCGGTGGCTCCGCGGGCCATACGACCGTCGGAGCCAATGGCCTCGCCGTGGTGTCGGCCGGTGGGATCGTGACCGCCATGACGGTTGGCAGCGGCGGCACCGTGCTCGATTTCGGCGGCAGCTTCACCGGTTCGATCCTGCTGGCGGGGGCCACCAGCGCGCTGCGGAACACCACGAAAAGCGGCGGCGGCGTCGCCAGCGGCGTCAAGCTGATGGTCCTGAAGGATGCCATGGTATCCGCCAAGGTCGTGAACAGCGGCGGCGTGGCCCTGATCGCCGATGGCGGGCGGGCAAACGCGGTGCATGTCCATGGCGGCGGACTGCTGAGCGCGACGCTGGGCGGAGAGACCAGCGGGACGATCGTCGACAACGGCGGCGGGGAGACGATCGGGTCTGCCGGCGTTGCCAGTGCGACAAGGCTGCTTTCCGGCGGCGCGCAATGGGTGACCGAGGGCGGCATCGCGATTCGCACCGACGTCGTCGGCCAGCAGGCCGTGTTCCATGGCGGCTATGCCAGTGCGGCCACGCTGCATGGTACCGGCGTTCAGGTTCTGCTGGGCGATTCCGCGATATCCTCCGGCGGCGGCGGCCTGGCGTTTGCCACGATCGTCAACGCGGGCGGCACGCAGATCGTGTCGGCCGGCGCCATGGCGGCGGCCACGACCATCAATGCCAGCGGCGCCATGATCGTATCGGCGGTCGGATCGGCCAGCGGCACCGTCATGGGCGGAGGCACCCTGACCGTCGCCTCCGGCGGCAACGTCCTGAACACGACCGTCGCCCGCGGCGTCGCGACGGTCCTGTCCGGCGGCGTTGCGTCGGCGACCCTGGTGAATGTGTCCGGCACATTGAACGTCTCGGCCGGCGGCCTGGCGCGGAGCACGACCCTTTCGGGCACCGAGACGGTCGATGCCGGTGGCGCGACGGTCGGCACGGGCATCATGTCGGGCGGCAAGTCCACCCTGTTGGGCAGTTCGCTGAGCACGACGATCCATCTCGGCGGCACCGAGACCGTGAGCAGCGGGGGCATCGCGACCTCGGCCGTGGTCGGCGGCAAGCAGATCATCCTTGGTGGCGGCGTCGCGAGCGGCACGATCCTGCGCGGCGGTGTCCAGTCGGTCGGAAGCGGCGGCACCACGCATGGCACGACGATCAGCAGCGGCGGTGCCGCGTATGTCTCGGCCAATGCCTCGGCGTTCGGCACGGTCGTTTCGGGCGGCGGCATGCTGGTCAATGCCGGCGGCGCCATCAGTGGCGCCGTCTTCGCCCAAGGGTCCATCAGCGGGGTTCAGGGGACCACCGTCTCGGGTGTCGTGGTATCGAGCGGCATGTCGCTCGTGGCGCTGGATGGCGGGACGCTGATCGACACGGTGGTGAACGGGGGCGCATCGGAAGTCGTCAACGCCCGCGGCATCGCGGTCGGCACATTCCTGAGCAGCGGCGCCCTCGCGTTCATTTCATCGGCCGGCACATTGAGCGGCGGCCGCATGATCAGCGGCGCCAGCCTGTTCGTCGCCGGCACGGTAACGGGCGGCCTGACGATGTCCGGCGGCCGGGTGACCCTGGCGTCCGAGTCACACGTTGGCGGCGGCCAGGTGCTGGCGATGGAGGGCACCAACAACTGGCTGGAAGTCCGCGCCAATGCTTCGGTGAATGCCATCATCGGCGCGTTCTCGGTCGGTGACACGATCGACCTGCTGGGTCCAGGCTATGTCAGCGGCTTCTTCGGATCGACCCTGTCCTACACGCAGCAGACTGGCTACGGCGTGCTGACCGTCAAGGGCGGCGTCTTCGGGCTCGGAACGTCGCAGACGCTGTTGATTGGCTCGTATCATTCAGAAAACAACTTTGTGATGTCCGACGATGGCCGGGGAGGCACATTGCTGACCTACAGGCTCTGATCGCGCCGGACGACCCTTGCCGGAAAGGCATCCCCCCCGATGGACCTCTCGCAAATCCTGATTGTGCTTGGCCTGGATTTTTCCCGGGTGGTGCCTCACGTCGTCGCCCTGACGGTGGCCTATGTGCTGGCCTTTCCGATCGGATGGGACCGGGAACGGGCGGAGCGCAGCGCCGGCCTGCGGACCTTCCCGCTGGTCGCCATGGCCGCCTGCGGCTTCATCCAGGCCACGGAGCGCATGCTGCACAATGAACCCGAGGCGCTGGCCCGCGTGGTCGAGGGCATCATCGGTGGCGTTGGCTTCATCGGCGGCGGCGCGATCCTGAAGATCAACTCCTCGGTGCGCGGAACGGCCACCGCGGCCAGCCTGTGGGCAACCGGTGGAGTCGGCGTCGCCGTCGGGGTGGGTGCCACGGATGTGGCCATCGTGATCAGCGTGATGACCTTCGCCACCTTGCGGTACCTGGCCCCGTTCAAGTCGGAGCAGGCGGCGCTTCCTGCGTCAGAACCGAACACCGGCCGCGATTGACCCGAACTGAAACCATCCGCTGCGCTGGCCGTGGAATGACTGCGTCTGGGCGACATGGGTATAGGTGAGGCGAACGCCCTTGTAGATCACGGCGAACCCTACCTCCACTTCCCCGACGAACGGCTGGCGGGAGACATGCGGGCCGTACCGAAACGGGTTGCCATCCAAAGTCGCGTCCCACGCGAGCGCTCGGCCGTTGGCACCGGCGAACAGGTACCAGGCGAATTCCCGGGTAGGGGTATAGGCGTCCGCGCCACTCAGGCCGACGCGGATGCGGGCGGTGCCGAAATCCGAGTCCAGGCCTTGCCCGACGCGTAGCTGGAACCCGACCTGCGCGAAGTTCCGCAGCGTGCCGACCCCCGCCGCGACGGATGGCAGGACATCGAAGTCGATCCCGGTGCCGGGGTTCGGCGTCAGGCCAAAGCGCCAGACCTTGCCAACGAACGCCTCGGCGATCGGCATGTCCTTGATCTGGTAGTCCCAGCCTTTGGCGGTGTCCTCACCGATCAGTTCGTGCCAGCCGTTCTGGATATCAGACGAGCGGGCTGACGGGCCGAGCACACCGACGCTGAAGCCGATTACGCTGCGAGAGGTGGTTGTGTCGTGCAACAAGGATGCGGTGGCGAGCAGAACGCCGGCGTAGGGCCGATCCCGCGGGTCGGGGATCGTCAGGTCCGTATCCTTGGGCGTGTAGATCGTGTTGGACAGATCGAGCGACATCCGCTGGCGTCCCGGTCCCCAAACCAACTCCCCCAAATCGGTCAGCATCGAAGGCAGGAACTGGCCGCCAGCCCGGTCGACGCTGGGGGAGGTCCATCCCAGGCGCAGTCCGGCCGTATAGTTCTGGTCGGTGTGCGCGATGACGTCGTTTTCGGTCTTGATCGTCAGGATACTGTCGGGGTCGGGTGGCGGTAAGGTCGCTCCGGCACTGGCTGAAATGCAAAATATACTTGCAAACATGATCGGGAGGCTCGTGCGCCTTCTCCGGGATGCAGGCGTCATGCTTGTCAGGGTGGCATCGACGGGATGTTCAGGGGATGAAATGTTCCAGCGCTCCTCGGATCACCGCGTCATAGTCCAGTCCGGGGCAGGGGGGCAGGATCGGAAACTACATAGGCATCGCAATCCCTGCGGTCTGACTGCAAGATTTCGTAACTCCCAGTTGCCGGCGGGGCGGATCGGTGGCGGTCAGAGTATATTCCGAACCTGCCACCCCAGGACGCGCAGGCGTAGCGTGACGTCCTGCTTCCAGCGATGCGGGACTTCGGCCGCGTAAAGGGCATCCTTGGAAGCCCTCGCCCGCCATATGGGGCGGCAGGCCAGCACACAACCAGAAATCATGAAAACGCTTGGATCGGACAGAAGACGTCCGTCCCATGCAACAGGTGAGGACGACGCCGTGAGCACATTCACTGTCACCAACCTGGATGACGCCGGCGTTGGGTCGCTGCGTCATGCGATCGGCGCCGCGAATGCCGACATCTCCGGCACGCCCACCGTCATCGAATTCGCCGTCAACGGGGTCATTACACTCGCAACGGCCCTTCCCTCGATCAGCCGCGGCGTCACGATCGATGGCGCCTCCGCTCCCTCGCACGTCAGTGGCGGGGCGCCGGTCGTCGAGCTTGACTGCAACGGCAACGCGGGGCTGGTCTTCGAGGCGGGGTCGGACGGCGCCCGGCTGATCGGCCTGGCGATCACCCATGCCGTCGGGAACGGAGTGACGCTGAACGCGGGCTCCATCACGCTCGATGGCAACTACATCGGCCTCAACCTGGCGGGCGCCGCGGCCGGCAACGCGGGAGACGGCGTCTACGTCTCCGCGACCTCCTCGGCCAACCTGATCGGGTTCAATCCCACGGCGGCGTCCGGGGTGATTTCAAACGTCATCTCGGGGAACCTGGGCAACGGGATCAGCCTCCATGGTTCGGCGAGCAACACCCTCGTCAACAATCACATCGGTACGGACCCGTCAGGCAATGTCGCAATCGCCAACGGCGGCAACGGCCTGTGGGTTACCGCGGGATCGAACGGCAACACGATCGGCGGCGCGGCCTTCGTCGACACGAGCACCGGTGACATCAACGACCCGACCGGTAACAAGGGCACCACTGCCCCGGTCTTCGTCGTGCCGCCTTTGGGCAACCTGGTATCGGGCAACGGGCAGAGCGGCATCCGGATCGATGCGAACTCCCGGAACAACGTCCTCAGCGGCAATTTCGTCGGAACCACGGCCGACGGAGACGGGCCCCTGGGCAACACGCTGGATGGGATCGCCATCCACGATGCCGACGACAACGCGCTGATCGGCTGCACGATCGCCGAGAACCCGTTCGTCTACTACAACGTCGTCAGCGCCAATGGCGCGAACGGCCTGCACATCACGGACTCCGCCGGCATCACCGTCCAGGCCAATTTCTTCGGCGTTGGGGCCGACAACACGTCCATCATCGGCAATGCCCTGAACGGTATCCTGGTCGATGGCGCCTCCCAGGACGTCCAGGTCGGCGGTGTCATCCCGCTCGGCAATGTATCATCCGGCAATGGTGCGAATGGCATCGAGGTACGGGACACCGTCAGCGGCTTCACGACGTTCAATACCTTCGGCGGCCTGCTGGCCTTCAAGGGCGCGGCGCCGAATGGCAACAATGGCCTTCTGATCACCGCCACGGGCGGCAACCAGACCGTCCAGACCAACGTGTTTTCCGGCAATCTCAACAACGGTATCGAGATCGCGGGGGACGCCTGGGGCGTCACCGTCGACCCGAACATCGTCGGCCTGACCACGACCGGCGAGGCGCTGCTGCCAAACCACAACAATGGCATCGAGATCGACGGCACCGCGCACGACAACGTCGTGGGCGGGCATCAGGACTCGGTCATTCCCCAGAATATATTCTCCGGCAACTTCGGCTATGGCGTCGCGATCATCGGCCAGGCGCATAACAATCAGGTGTTCAACAGCTTTGTCGGCACCGACACCAGGGGCCAGAACGCCTTCGGCAACCAGCTTGGCGGCATCCTGATCGGCCAGGATGCGACCGACAACACCATCGGCGACGTCGCCTCCACCCCAACCCGTCCGGTCGCGGTTCTGATCAGCGGCAATGGCGGCAATGGCATCACGCTCGAAACCGGCACCAGCTTTACGCAGATCCTGAACAACTTCATCGGCTACGATCATGCCGGCGCGCCCGTGCTGCCCAATTTTGGGGAGCCGATCATGGTGAACGGCAGTTCCGACAACACCATCTCCGGCAATACTGTCTATGCCTGCTTCGCCGCCGGCACCCGCATCGGGACCGCCGACGGCGACGTGGCGGTCGAGGACCTGCGGGAAGGCGATCGGGTGATGACGGTCGACGGCCTCGTTCAGCCCGTCCAGTGGATCGGCCACCGCGACGTCGACTGCCTGCGTCACGCCGCGCCGACCAAGGTGCTGCCGATCCGGATCGCCCCGCACGCCTTCGGCAAGGGCCTGCCGCGGCGCGAATTGTTCCTCTCACCCGATCATGCGATCTATGCGGAGGGCGTCCTGATCCCGGTGAGCCATCTCGTGAACGGCACCACGGTCCGGCAGATCAAGGTCAAGACCGTGACCTACTACCACGTGGAACTGCCCCGTCACGCCGTCGTCTTTGCCGAAGGACTGCCGGCCGAGAGCTACCTCGACACCGACGACCGCTCGTCATTCGCCAATGGCGGCGGCGCGCTGACCCTGCATCCCCAGTGGGGCCGGCCGCCCGGCGAGGGCGCCCGGATTTGGGATGCCCTCGGCTACGCGCCGCTGCGGGTGACGGGGCCGGAGGTCGATCGCGTGCGCCACCTGCTGGCATCGCGTGACAGAAAGGCAGCCGCCACCGGATAGGACGGCCTCGCCCTATCGTCACCAGGGCACGCACCACACACGGGGTCGAAGCGTCGCGTGAGCCGTAGTAGGAGCACTGTCCCGGACCGATCGAGGCTCCCGTGACACGAACGGCCACGTTGAAAGGCAGCAGCAAACGCCCCGTCGGATGGCGGGCGCGGGATTTCGCGTCGCGTCCGTCCCCCGACGCGGCCGCTGTCCTGCCGCGTCATCGGCGCCTCGCGGCCCTGATCGCCCGCCATGCGACACGGCGGCGCCTGGCGCTGATCGGCCTGGTCTCGGTCCTGCTGCATGCGTTGCTGGCGGCGTTGATCCTGCTCTGGCCCCGCCTGGACCCGATCGAGCCGCCAACGGACCTGCCATCCCCCGTGGCGATGGTGTTTGAGCCACCGAACGAAGGGCAGCGCGCCCTGCCGACACCCAGCCCCACCGACCTTCCGACACCGCCGCAAGCACAGGGGGCGGAACCGGCCGAGGCCCTGCCGCTTCCCCCGCCCCCACCACCACCCACACCAGCAGCGCGGCAGCCGGACGCGGCGCCGGCACGCCCCAGCACGCCCGCTCCCCCCAGGGCGGCACCCCCCAGAGCCGCCCCCAGCTTCCCGGTGCCGCAATCCTATTCCTTCGGGCAGCCAGCGAGCCCGGGATCAGCCATGACCGGAGAGGCCTCGTTCGGCCAGTTCGCCAAACTCACGGCCGGGCATGTGGAGCCAAGCTGGATGAACGCCCTGCATGAGTGGTGGCAGCGGCATGGCTACTACCCCTCCCAGGCCGTGGCCCTGCAACAGGCCGGCAAGGTGCGGATCGAGATTGTGGTGGAGCGGTCGGGCAAGGTGCGGACGGTGAAGCTCCTCGGAGCCTCGGACTCTCCCTGGCTCAACATGGGCGCGCAGGATGTGTTCCGCGGCTCCACCGTGCCGCCCTTTCCGCCGAACACGCGGGACGACCAGGTCACGCTGGAACTGACGATCAACTACATCTTCAACCGCCGCTGAGCGTCAGGCAGGTCACCAGCCCAGGGTCACGCGCCCCGGGCTGGTGCCGACCCCTGGTCAGCGATAGTTGTCGACGGCGGACTTGATCTCGGTCGGCTTCGCGGTCGGCGTGGCCGGCGCGGCGGACAGCATCCCCTGCATGGTCGCGCCCCGCGTCCGCCAGAAATCGGCCAGGATGCGAACGTCCCAGCCGATGCAGAAATGCTTCACGCCCATCTCGATATACGGCGCCGCCTGTTCGGCATCGCCGATCTCGATGCGCGGATGGATGCCCAGCTTCAGCGCGGTCTCGATCGTCTTCAGTTCCGCCTTCCGCACATCCGGGTGGCCGCGGCTGCCGGTCTGCCCGATCGACATCGAGTAATCCGAGCCGCCGAACTGCACCATGTCGATGCCCGGCACCGCGAGGATGGCGTCCAGGTCTTCCACACACTCCCGCTTCTCGACCATCAGCACGACAACGACCTCATCGAGCGCCTTGACGTAGGCCGGGGACCCGCCCTCCAGCGTCGTGCCGACGTCGCGCCGCATGCCGACGCCGGTCAGGCCGAAGCCACGGCGATTGCCGGGGGTTTCGGCGCGCACCGCGGCGACGCAGGCCTTGGCGTCCTCCACCGTGCGGACATCGGCGAACAGCACCGACTGGAAGCCCGAGCCGATTGCGCGCATCGCCTGGTGCGTGTACTCACCCTGCTCCACCTTGATCATCCCCCCGATCCCCGCAACCTCCATCGCTCGGCCCAGATTATCCAGGTCGTAGAGCGAGAACGGTGCGTACTCGGCGGTGAACTCCACGTAGTCGTAATGACCGCCGGCCGCGCCGATCAGTTCAACAAGCGTGGGCCAGCTCGACAGGATATGCGTGCCCAGGGTGGGCAGGCCGGCGTCGAGCTTCTGGCGGAGACGATTCGGGCGCATGGACGATTTCCTCATGGCGTTTGCGGGCGACTGTGACGGCCCTCTCGGTCTTCGGCAAGGAGGGGTTGCGGCCCGCTTCCGCCCCCGTCATGCCGGCACGAACCGGCATGACGGCCCGGGGGGGCGGCGTCAGCGCTCGAAGAAGATGTCGGTGGCGGACAAAGTTGGCGCCCCGGTCAGCGACGCAAAGACCGAGGCACCGACGTTGTTGCCGGTCGCGCTGTACGACAGCTCTCCGCTGGCGGTGTTGTAGGCCAGCCGCTGGTCGGCGCTGGTGAAGGATCCGGTGGCGTTCGCAACGAAGATCGACGGGTCGATCAGGGTTGGCGAACTCGGGTCCAGCGCATTGTCGATCGCGCCCAGGTCGAACCCGCCCACCGCGTGGATGCCGTACAGCAGCAGCGAGTCCTCCCCGGATTCGAAGTCGGTGAAGGTCTGCGTCGGCAGCGCGCTGGACACGAACACCAGCCTGTCGAACCCATCCCCGCCGGTGACGTTCGCGGCCCCGGTGCCGGCGAAGATCGTGTCGTCCGCCATTCCGCCCATGAAGGTGTCGGCACCCGAGCCTGACACGTAGGTCAGGCTGTGCCCGGTGCTCGCGCCCGTCAGGCCCGAGGCGTCGATGGTGTTCGTCCCCGTGGCCCCGGCGAGAACCGTGACCGGACCGTCCGCCACCGTCGTGTCAGACAGGGTGACGCTATTGGCCCCCGCCGCGAGCTGGATCGTCGGGATGTCACTGACATTGCCAAGGCCAAAGGTGCCGGCCGTCGTGATGGTCAGGGCGCTGGTCCCGCCGCTGCCGCTGATCGTGGTGCCCGCCAGGACGGCGGATGTGGCCTGGATCGCCCAGGACGCGCCTACGTCGATGGTGACCTGCTCAAAGTTGATGAACTGCGCGCCCAGGCCGGACAGGGTCCCTGTGGTCGTGCCCACCGCCAGCTCCAGCGTGCTGGCGACCGTGGAGCCGATCGTGTTGCCGCCATCGACCACGCCGCTGAAGGTGCCGGTCGTGTCGACGATCATCCGGTTGGCGAAGCCGCCCGCCAGCGCCACCGCGGTGCCCAGGGACCCGATGATCGCGCCCGCGTTGCGGACCGTCCCGGCCTCTCCCCCGATCATGACGCCGATCCCGCCGCGGATCGTGCCGCCGGCGTTGTTGGTGACCGATCCGCCCGCGGACAAATAGGCGCCGAAGGCCGCCGCGCCGCTGCCGCGGATGCCGCCGCTGTTCATGATCGTCGCCGGACTGCCGCTGGCATAGATGCCGTTGTAGCCGGTGATCGTGCCTCCGACCTGGTTCGTGAGCGTGCCGCCGCCCTTCAACCGGACGCCGACGCCGTTCGCGACCCCGCCCGTCACGGTGCCGGCGTTGACGATGGTCAGCGGGCTGGACGATCCGCCATAGATCGCCTGCTTGGCGCGGATCGTGCCACCCGCCTGGTTGGTGATGCTGCCGCCCGTCTTGAACCCGACGCCGAGGCCGCCCGAGTCATTGCCCGGATGACGCCGGCATTGGTCAGGTCGGACGCCAGATACCCGGCGCTGACGCCATAATAGCCGGTGATCGTGCCGCCGGCCTGGTTGGTGACCGCGCCGCCTTCCTTCAGGTTGATGCCCCAGCCGCTCGCGGCGTTGCCCACCAGCCTGCCGGCATTGACGATCGTCGCGGACCCCAGCGGCGCGGCGTAGATCGCCATGCCGCCGGAGATCGTGCCGGTCGCGGCGTTGCTGATCGAACCGCCGATGCTCAGCCGGATGCCGGTGCCCGATGCCTGGCCGACCAAGCGGCCGGCATTGGCGATCGTGACAGCGCCCTCGGCCGCGTCCAGCGCGTCCTGACCGGTGATCAATCCGGTGGCCGCGTTGCTGACCGAGGCATCGGTGCCCAGCCGCACCGGCCCACGGATGGTGCCGGCGTTGCTCAGGGAGCCCTGGACAAGATTACCGGAGGCGAAGGACCAGCTTGCGCCGGCATCGACGTCGACCTGGCCGAAATTCACGAACTGGGTGCCAAGCCCCGATAGCACGCCGGTCACGGTGCCGGCGGCCAGTTCCAGCGTGCTGACCACCGTGTCACCGATCGCGTTCCCGCCGTCGACGACGCCGGTGAAGGTCGCGCGCGGGCGCAGGATCACGCGGTTCTCGACCCCGGCGTTGAAGACCACCGCCGTACCGCCGGAGCCGATGATCTTCCCCGCGTTGTCGAGCGTGCCGCCGCCCAGCAGCATGACGCCGAGGTCGCCGCTGATCGTCCCGCTTGCCTGGTTCGTGACGGTGCCCCCGTCGTTGAGCGACACACCGCGGCTGCCGGCGGTGACGGTCGCGATGATCCGGCCGCTGTTGTCCACCGTGGCATCCGTCCCAAGGGCGAAGACACCGCGCAGCCCGGAGATCGTACCGGTGGACGCGTTGGTGACGAAGCCGTTGTCACCCAGGAAGACGCCGATGCCCGTGGGATCGGCCGTGATGCGTCCGGCGTTGGTCACCGAGACGCCATCGCTGTACCGCGCATCAACGGCGAACCCGCCGGTTATCGAGCCGGTGGCGGTGTTCGTCACGCTGCCGCCGCTGTTCACGGTGAAGCCGTTGCGGATCGTACCGCCGTTGGTCAGCCCGCCCAGCACCGTCAGCGACCCGTTGTTGGTCATCGTCATGCCGGCGGCCAGCGTATAGGCGCCCACCAGGGTCCAATCCGCGCCCGTCCCGATCTCGACCGCGGCGAGATCGTTGAACAGGGCGGTCAGGCCGGTTGTCGCGCCGGTGCCGGTCAGCTCCAGCGTGCTGACGATCGACGAGCCGATCGTGTTGCCGCCCTTGACGACGCCGTCGAAGACCGCGCCCTCCCGCACGATCACCCGGTTCGCGACCCCGCTGCCCATCACCAGCGCGGTGCCGGCGTTGCCGATGATCGTCCCGGCGTTGGACACGGTGCCGGTCATGCCGGCGGGCAGCACCCAGCTTGCGCCGGCATCCACCTCGACCCGCCCGAAATTGATGAACTGGGTCCCGAGCCCGGTCAGCGTGCCCGTTGTGCTGAAGGAGGTCAGCTCGATCGTGCTCTGCACCGTCGACTTGGCCACGTTGCCGCCGTTGATGGTGCCGACGAAGCTGGCGCCTTCCTCGATGACCAGGCGGTTGGCGTGGCCCGCGCCGAACACCAGCGCGGTGGCGTTGGTCCGCGAGATGGCGCCGTGATTGACGACGGTGCCCTTGAACGCCCCGGTCATGGCCCAGGTCGCGCCGGCATTCACCTCGATCCGCTCGAAGCCGGTGATGGTCGTGCCCAGGCCCGTGAGGATGCCGGCCGAGGCGCTGGAGGTGAGTTCCAGCGTGCTGACGACGGAGGAGCCGAGCGTGTTGCCGCCATTGACGGTGCCGGTGAAGGTGGCGCCGCGGGTGATGATCAGGCGGTTCGCCGAACCGGCCTCCATCGCGATGGCCGAACCGCTGGTGCCGATGATCTTGCCGGCGGTGCTGGCGGTGCCCACGCCCGACAGGCCGATGCCGCCGGTGATCGTGCCGCCGGCCAGGTTCATGAGCCGGCCGCCGCTGCCCAGCACGACGCCGCTGGTGCCGCCCGAGACGACTCCGCCCGACTGGTTGATCAGCAGGGCCCCGTTGGCCAGGGTCGCGCCCTGGACGGTGCCGGCGATGCTGCCGGCGTTCACCACGGTGGCCGAACCGCCCTTGGCTCCGACCGCCTGGCGCCCGGTGATGACGCGGCCGGCCTGGTTCGTCAGCGTGCCGGCGGTCAGGTAGACGCCATGGCCGGCACGGGGGTTGTCGGGGCCGCTGGCGTTCATCGTTCCGCCGGCGATCAGCCCGGCATTGGCGATGGTGGCATGCAGGGTGCCGGCCGTCGCGATCCCCGCTTCGCCGGTGATCGTGCCGCCGGCGTGGTTGGTGATGCGGCCCCCCCCGGGCAGCCAGATGCCGGCTGCCGTCGCGTCCGTGTAGCCGACATTGGTCGCGATGCCGGCGCCACCGGCGATCAGGCCGGCATTGTCGATGATGGCCCCGTCATAGCGGGCATGGATGGCATGGGCGCCGCTGATGGTCGCGCCGGCCAGATTGGCGACCGTGCCCTGGACGTTGAAGACGCCAACGCCCGAACTCGTGTGGCCCGCGATGAGGCCGGCATTCTCGACAGCCAGCGACACTGTGGTCGCCTTGATCCCCATCACGACGCCATAGCTGGCGGTGATGGTGCCGGTGGCCTGGTTTACGACCTTGCCGTCGGTGTTGAACAAAACGCCCAAGCCGAGCGCGTCGATATCGCCGGCGTTGATGACAGTGCCGACGCCGGTCGTGACGTCGATCGCATCGAACCCGCCTTCGATCAGCGCGCCGGCGTGATTGACCAGCGTTCCGCCGCCAAACATCCGCACGGCGTGGTTGCCGACGATCGACCCTGCATTGTCCACCGTCGCGGCGACATTCATCAGCAGGCCCAGGCTGGTGCCGGTGATGGTGCCGGTGGCGCTGTTGGTCAACGATCCTTCGTTCAGGAACCGGACCGCGATGTCCCGCGCGGTGATCAGCCCGGCATTGTCCAGTGCGGTGATGGTGCCATGCACCGCCCGACTGCCGGAGATCGTCCCGCCCGCCTGATTGACCACCAGGCCCCCGCCCGCCAGCGCCACGCCGATCTGCGTCCCGTTGATCAGCCCGGTCGACTGGTTCGTCACGTTCAGCGCGCCGGAGGCTCCGCTCTGGATTCCGATGCTGTCGGCGGTGATCCGGCCGGCATTGTCCACGACACCCTTGGCCAGGAACACGCCCCTGTTCGCCGAGGCGATCGTCCCGCCAGCCTGGTTGGTGATCGTCCCGCCGAACTGGTTGACGATTCCGTTGGAGGCGCCGCTGATTGTGCCGGTCGAGCGGTTGGTGATCGTTGTTTCTACATAGACGCCGATCCCGGTGCCCTTCTGCCCGCCCCCCAGGCCGAGGATCACCCCGGCATTATCCGCGCCGCCCGCGAAATCCCGCAGCATGACCCCCCAGTCGCCCGAGATCGTGCCGCCGGCCTGGTTGGTGATCGATCCGGCGAGCATGTAGGCGCCCGCGCCGGCGGACAACGTGTTGATCGTCGTTTCCCCCAGGACCTTGCCCGCGTTGACGATCTGGGTATCGCCGCCGTTGAAGATGGCCTTCCTGCCGGTGATCGTGCCGCCCGCCGCGTTCGTCACCGTCGTCTGGCCTACGCGGCCGATGTAAAGACCGGCCAGCGGTCCGCTGATCGTGCCACCCGACAGGTTGCTGACCGTCCCGCCATTCTGCAGCCTGACCCCGAACAGGTTGGCATTGGTGCCTGTGATCACGCCGGCATTCGCCACCGTGCCCGCCGCCCCGGATATCTGCACCCCAACGCCCGAGCGGATCGTGCCGCCCGCCTGGTTGGTGACCGCGCCACCCGCGCTCATGCGGATACCGATCCGCTGCGTGTTGCCGGATCCGATCGTGCCGCTGTTCACGACGGCGTTGCTGGCCAGCGTGCTCAGGACCGCGAAGGCGCCCGTGCTCTCGATGGAGCCCAGGTTGAACAGGGTGACGTTGCTGCCACCAAAGGAATAGGCTGGCACGGACGAGGCAACAGTCGTCCCGGTGATCGTGACGTTCGGCATGCGTCGGGGTCTCCGGCATCGAGCCCCGGGCTGGCAGGGGCGGTGGCTCCGGTCGAGCGCGGTTCAGACCCGCCCGTTGTCTTTTCATTATAAGCACGTTCGGTGTGCCGTAGACCTGAGAAATGCGATAAAATTATTCCATGTTTCTATAAATTGGACGATTTACGCCCGAAAAATCCGGGTGAGGTCGGCCCTTCCCCCGCGTCTTTCCCTGTTTCGGGGAAGATCGGTCTTCGGCCACAACCATGATCAAAAGTGCTCGCGCAATCGCCCCAACCGCATCATCGTCACGTCCTTGCGACCCGAAGGGGGGAGGAAAACATGAATCTCGGATTGAAGAACCGCCGAGCGCTCGTCATGGGCGGGACGAAGGGGCTGGGCCGGTCCATCGCGGACGCCCTGGCCGAGGAAGGCGCGGCGCTCGTGATCAGCGGCCGTGACCAGGCCCGCCTCGATGAGGCCGCCGCCGCGCTCAAGGCGCTCGGCGCGGCCAGCGCGGTGGGCGTCGTCGCCGATGTCGCGACCGGCGAGGCCATGGACAGGCTGGCGGATGCGGCGGTCGCCGCGATGGGCGGCGTCGATATCCTGGTGCTGAACCACGGCGGCCCGCCGCAATGCACGGCGTCCGAGATGACAGAGCCCGCGCTGGTGGAATGGTTCCAGCACATCGTCGTCTCCCCCATCCGTATCGCCAACCGGCTGATACCCGCCATGCGCCAGCAGGGCTGGGGGCGGGTCATCGTGGTCGGCAGCACCGGCATGCAGCACCCGATCCCGAACCTGGCGTTGAGCAACACGCTGCGCGCCTCGATCTGGGCCTGGCTCAAGACCCTGTCGGGAGAGGTCGCGAAGGACGGCGTCACGATGAATGTGCTGGCCCCGGGGACGATCCTGACCGATCGCACGCGGGACGCGGCCGCGCTGCTGGGGCGGCAGAAGAACATCAGCTTCGAGGAAGCGCTGACCGAACGGCTGGCCGAGGCGGTCCGGCAGACACCCGCCGGCCGGGTGGGCATGCCGGACGACTACGGTCCGATGGGCGCGTTCCTGGCCAGCGAGAAGGCGGGGTACATCACCGGCAGCATGATCCGCGTCGACGGCGGGCGCATCCGCGGGATGGTGTAGGCGGGCGGCGGGGGCACCGGACCTGGCGCCCCCGATGCCTGAGCGTGGTCAGTAGACCGGATCGCCGGAAATCTGCGTGCGTCGCATGATCCGGCGGAACGGCCCGGCGTCATGGACAGCCAGATGCTTGGTGCAGCGGTTGTCCCAGAACGCGATGGCGCCGTTCGTCCAGCGGAACCGGCAGGTGAACTCCGGCCGGTGTCCGTGTTCCAGCAGGAAATCCAGCAGCGGCCGGCTCTCCGCCTCGGTCCAGCCCTCGAACCCGACGGTGTAGGAGCGGTTGACGAACAGCAGCTTGCGCCCGGTTTCCGGGTGGGTGCGGACGACGGGGTGGACGCTGATCGTCTCCCGCCAGGCGGAATCCTCGCGCACCTTGGTCGATCGCTGCGCGTTCATGCCCGCCTGCGGGCCGGCGACCATCCGGTCGGTATGGATCGCCTTCAGGCCTTCCAGTGTGTGTTTCAACCCGTCGGACAGGGCCTCGTAGGCGAGGTACTGGTTCGCGAACAGCGTGTCCCCGCCATAGGGCGGCACCTCGATGGCATACAGGATGGCGCCCATCGGCGGGTCGGCCACCATGGTGGTGTCGGTGTGCCAGTCCTCCCCCACGATCTTCCGGTCGCCCGGTTCGCGCCTGATGTCTACGATCTCGGGGTCGGCGCTGACGCCGTTGTAGTTCGGGTGGATGAAGATATCACCGAACCGGCGGGTGAAGGCCTTGTGGCGATCGACGCTGAGGGTCTGGTCGCGGAAGAAGATCACGCCGTGGTCGAGGAGGGCCTGCCGGATTTCACCGATCACGCCGTCATCAAGGTCCTGCGCGACATCGACACCGCTGATCTCGGCACCCAGCGCGCCGGCAATGGGCGCGACTTCTATGTGGCTGTTTCGCATCCGAGGTTCCTCCCTGTCCGGACCGTGGCCGTTGCGGATCGGTGGGTCAAGCGGCTCAGCCGCGGCGGGCGGCCTGGATCGCGGCGATGTCGATCTTCTTCATCTCCATCATCGCCTCGAACGCTCGGCTGGCTTCCGCGCCGCCGGCCGCCAGCGCCTCGGTCAACGCGCGCGGCGTGATCTGCCAGGAGATGCCCCATTTGTCCTTGCACCAGCCGCAGGCGCTTTCCTGACCGTCATTGCCGACGATGGCGTTCCAATAGCGGTCGGTCTCCTCCTGGTCGTCGGTGGCGATCTGGAACGAGAAGGCCTCGGTGTGCTTGAACGCGGGACCGCCGTTGAGACCGAGGCAGGGGACGCCGGCGACGGTGAATTCAACTGTCAGGACGTCGCCCTGCTGGCCGGACGGATAGTCGCCGGGGGCACGCAGGATGGGGCCGACCGCGCTGTCGGGGAAGGTTTCGGCGTAGAAGCGTGCGGCGGCCTCGGCGTCCCTGTCGTACCAGACGCAAATGGTGTTCTTCGCCATCGTCAGTCCTTTCGGTTGAAACCGGATTGCCGGATGTATAGCCCGGCCGGCCGGTTGCGCCTATCGAAAGGCCCAGGACCACAGTGACGCGGCGGTGACGCTGACCGTGGCCGTCGCGGCGCCCAGGCCGCACCCGATCAATGACGCCGTACCCAACGTGGCCGCCACGGCGCCGGCGGCTGGCGCGCCAACCACGGCCAGTTCGGCGCCGACGACCGGTACCGCGGTCGACCAGGCGGTATAGCCACCCAGGAAGGCACCCGCCGAACAGCCGACGAACATCGCCTCCCACACCGGTGATCCTGCGCGGAGTTCGGCGCGGTGAGGCATTTCCCGCGCCTCATCCGCGTCGGCGACGGTTGTGCTGGTTGCGACCGCGGCGGCGGGTGCCTTGAACCTGAGCGCCGGTATGGCCTGTATCAGGTGGACGCCGGCGCCGGTGTCGTTGCCATAGGGTCCGAGGCCGCCCGCCGGACGGCCGGCGAAGGGGTTCCCGGGTGATTGCGCGATGGCGGGGGTTCCACCCAGGACCATCAGCGCAACGAGAACCGGAATGTGACGAGCGGACATGATGTGCTCCTGCGTGCCTGGGGCGGCCTGTGACCGGGCGGACCGGGTCGTGTTCCGGTGGGGAGTTTAGGAAAACCGGGCGTCCATGGCTACCATCGTGGAGCCGCCCGCGCGGCGTATTTCCGGGGCGGTCCGGTGGGTGCTGGACAACGTGGCGGCCGCCAACGCGAGGCATTGGGTGTGGTATCCGGCGATGTAACCATCGACTCTCCGAACAGCGCTCATTCGTCGTGGTGGCCCCCCGGGTCCGGCGAAGAGCCGGCCCGAGGACAGGCTCCGGGCCACCATCCACGACTTTGCTGTTCAGAACAGGGGAAAATCGTGGGTGCTGGGCTGGAGCCTGTCCTCGGGCTGGACCCGGGGGCCCAGCATGACGAGGTCGAGACCGCGTGGGTCATCGCCAAGGTCGGCTGGTATAACCAACCCGTCTCCGAACGGTTGCTACGCGAAACGGCAAAAGCGTCGTCCGGAATAAATTCCTTGACACCCAAAACCAGATTGTTCACTTTACGTTCATGTTCGCCGCGCCACCCGCCGCTGAGCCTGCCGCCCCTGTCCAGGGCCAGAACCGCCACGGACCCCTGCTGGGCCTGGTGCGCAGGATCATCGATTACGGCCGCGATCTCGTCACCGCCCTCCAACGCCAAAACACCCCCAGCACCCCCCTCGCTCGGCGGTTCGGCACCTTCAACCTCGCCTTGATCATCGCGCGCATTGCCCGAGGCCTCAGCCTCGCCGCCGCCCTGGAAACACGGCTGTCGCGCGCCCGGCCCGCGCGGAGCGTCCAGCGGAACACCCCCAGTCCCGCGCCATCGAAACCCCGCCCAGCCCGTCCCACGCCCGACGAGGAAGACGCAGCCCTTCTCCGCTCCCTGCCGTCAGCCGAGGAAATCGCCGCCCACGTCCGCAATCGCTCCGCCGGTGCGGTGATCGTGGAAATCTGCCGGGACCTTGGCATCAACGCGACCCATCCGCTGTGGAACGAAATCCGCAACGCCATCATCGCCTATGACGGCAGCCTGTCGCGGATGCTGAAACTGTGGCTGGGCGCGGCATCCGCGTTCCTCGCGGCCTTGCCGTATGACCCCTGGGCATCGCTGCCGAGGGCCTGGGACGGGCCATCCCCGGCCGGCACCGGCCCCCCACTGATCCCCTGAAGTCACCCGGACAACGGGGCCACCGCCGGGTGGTCCCGCCGTCCGGACTCGTGCCGCCGATCCCCTTACCCCACCCGTTACCCCACTGGCACCCCAATCCCCTTCAGCCGCGCGTTCGCCCGCGCCGCCCGGGCCTTCAACCCGTCCAGATACGTGCTCACATCCGTCCCGGGCAGGTTCAGCACGCGGCACCCAAGCTGCCAGTATTCCTCGATCTGCGCCTCGGTTTCCGCCGACCCGCGGGCGAGTTTCCCATGCGCCTGGCACGCCTCCACGATCCGGCGCACCGCCGCCTTGAACGTCGGATGCTCAAGCTGCAGGTGAACCCCAAGACGCGCGCTTAAATCCGAGTGGCCATAGGCGATCATGTCGATGCCCTCGACCGCCGCGATCGCCTCGACGTTCTCCAGGCCTTCCAGTGACTCGATCGCCGCGCAGACGATGATGTTCGCGTTGGCCCAGGGCGCGTATTCGGTCGCGTGACGGGCGCCATGGCTCCGATATCCCGTGTGCATCCCCTGGCCCGAAATCCCACGATTGCCGATCGGCGGATACTTTGCCAGTTGCACGATCGCGCGGGCTTCCTCGACCGTATCGACCTCCGACACCTGGATGCCCATGATCCCCTGGTCGAGGATCACGGGGATCAGGTTCGCGAAGGATTTGTGTATCCGCACGATCGCGGAAACATCCGTCGCCTGGAACCATCCGGCCAGGTCGGCGATCGTTTCCATGTCGAAGGCGCCGTGTTCGTGGTCGATCATGCAGTAGTCGAAGCCGGACGCCTCGATGATCCACGGCACGCCACGAGAGGCGAATTCCTTCAACCCGGTGCCCAGCGCGGCCCGCCCCTCGCGCACCGCCCGGTGGATGCTGTTTTCCTTGATCATGACCGCCACGCTCCCTTCCCGAAGACGACCCCGGGGCCGCCAGACGCTCTCGCGTTCGTTGGCGGGAGTGTGACTCGCCTTGCCACCCTGGCCAAGCCGGCCCTCCCGCCGGCGCCAGGTCAGCCTACCGCGGCAGCATGGAAGCGAGGCGCACGCCCTCGGCCTCGAACGCCACCTTCATGCGGCGGTTGAACTCCCGCCCGACCGACCAGCGGCCAAAGGCGGTGCAGCGGATCCGGCATCGGATGTTCATGGCGACGTGGTCCATTTCCTGGAGTCCGAACACCTCCAGATCATCCAGGACGATGCCGCCCCAGGCCGGCTCCTCGCGCATCTCGGACACGATCCCGCGCAGGATTCCAACGACCCGGTCATAGTTCTCATCGAACGCCACCATCACCTGGATGACCGCTCGGCTGAACTCCCTTGTCATGTTGGTGACCGTGGTGACGGCGCTGAACGGGATGACGTGAACCGAGCCATCCTCCGAGCGCAGGCGGATCGTGCGGACCGAGAGGCTTTCGACGGTGCCGGTCAGCAGCCCGACCTTGACCACGTCGCCGACCTGCATCGCGTTTTCCAGCAGCAGGAACACGCCGGTGATCAGGTCCTGCACGAGCCGTTGAGAGCCGAAGCCGACCGCGATGCCGATGATGCCGGCACCGGCCAGCAATGGTGCGATGTTCACCCCGATCTCACTCAGCACCATCAGCCCGCTGATGATCGCGATGGCCACGATCAGCGTGGTTCGCAGCAGGGGAAGCAGCGTGCGCAGGCGCGCGGCGCGGGTTCCCATGGCATCACGCTCCAGCCGGCGGAGGTGACCCTGGATGCCGCCATTGACCAGTTCCCACACGGCGATGGCGAGCACGACCGTGACCAGCACCGTGCCCAGCGCCGACAGGAACCGGCGGCCGAGCGGCGCGGTCAATAGCCAGTTGAGTCCGCCCAGGCCGTAGATCTGCAGCAGGATCAGCATCATCAGGACATAGACGGCGACCGACAGGCCTCGATGCAGGGCCCGATGGTACAGGCGCAGACGGCCGGCCAGGACGCCGAAATCGCGCCCGTCCTTCTCGGCGGCGGTGAGCGCCTTTTCCAGCAGTCCGTGCAGCGCGAGGCGAGCAAAGCGGCCAATCGTGACGACAAGGATCGTCAGCAGGACCATGCGGAGGAACGTGCCGGCCCCTTCGCGCTGTTCCAGGCTCCAGACGATCCACCCGCTCGCGAGCGTCAGGCAGGCGGCCCAATGCCAGATCTTGGCAGCCTGCTTGCGCAGCGTGGCGACGGTCCCGGTCGCATCCTCCCGCCCTGCGAGCCAGGCCCTGACCGGGCGGCGGTTCTGGATCACCATGACTGCCAGGATCGCCACGATGTAGAGGCCGATCCCCTTCTGCAGGGCGGCGTGCGCCACTGGCGACATGCCGAGCAGGAAGCCGACCTCACCGAAGGCATAGGCGACAACGGCGCCGACGATCAGGCGCCGGAGCCACAGCATCATGCGCAGCGATGCGCCGGGGCTTGTCGTCACGACCGCGAACCTGGAATGCGTCGGCACCAGCAGGATGCGACTGAGCCTCAGCATCGCCGTGCAGATCGCATAGGCGTTGATGGTCGCCAGGATGATCAGGCGCGTGCTGGTCTGGCCGCCCAGTGCCGATCCGGCGAACAGGTATCCAACGAGGACCGTCGCCAGGACGGGCAGCAGCTCCAGCCCGAGCCGGCCCGACAGGCGCGGGATGCGTCGCAGGGAAGCGAGGACGGCTGATCCGCGTCGGTAGGCGAAGGGTGGCTCGACATGGCCGGCCTCGGCGCGGGCGGTTGCTTCATCCGATTCGGCCCGGGGTTCAACAGTGGGAGTGACGACCGCAGCGGAGGCGGCGGGCGTTGGCCAACCCGCTGCCTCCAGCCGTTCGATCGGTCCCCGGAGGAGGTACCGCATGGTGCGCTGGACACCGATCGCGAGCCCGAGGGCCAGCAGCACCCGCCAGGTCATGTCGATCATGAAGTCGCGTGCGATCGGGCTGGTGGCCATGACCTCGATCCAGCCCCAGAGCAATGGCAGGCTGCGGACCGCTTGGATCGCGTCGCGGACCCGGGTGCTGAGGGTGTTGATCAGCCCCGATGCCGAGACGAGGAGCTGCGCGCCAAGGCTGTTCGGCGCGAGGGGGAGGGCCAGCGCCGTGGTGGTGTCCTCGGCCTGTGCGGCCGGGGCGGCGGGCCCGGCGGCGGGCTGTTCGGCTGGTGCGACGGAGGCGGGTGCTACAGCGGTTCCGGTCGGCGGTTGGGTGGCTGCTGGCGTGCGGGGTTGTGGCGACGGATCGACCGGTGCGAGGCCGCGCGCGCGCAGAAAGGCGTCCAGCGTGGCCGTGAATGCCGCCCGCTTCGCCGGATTGTTCAACACATCCAGGACCAGCCGAGCTTCGTCGGGGGTGAGGGGCGGTTGAACGGTGGGAGGGGCGGAGGGCGGTCGCTGGGCCTCCGCGGAGAACCCGAATGACAACAAGCCGATGAACAGGAGGAGCAGCAGGCGCATCATGCCAGTCAGCCACCACAACCGGACCGTATGGGTCAACAGCAATCTCAGGGGCCGGGATGCGAGCTTGCGGCGTCGCAGGCAGACACGGAACCGCCCCCCTGTGACGGCGCTTGGGCGGCGCTGTCGGTCAACCGCGGTTCCTGTATAAGTGGCGGTTCGCGCTCAAGCTGGGGCCAGCAATAGGGGACCGAAGCGGCATGCACATCAGCACAGAACGGGTCGACGGCACACTGACCCTCGGGTTGGCCGGCCGGCTCGACTCCACAACGTCGGCGGTGCTGGCGGACGCGCTGGCGCTGGAGGGCGTGGGGCATCTCATCCTCGACTTTGGCGCGTGCCCCTATGTTTCCAGCGCGGGCTTGCGGGAACTGCTGCGGGCGCAGAAGCGCATGGCGGCGTCGGGCGGCACGATATTGCTGACCAACGTCTCGCGAGAGGTCCAGGATGTCCTGGATATGACCGGGTTCTCGAAGTTCATTCCGAGCAGGCGCAAGGTGCGGGAGATTTCGATCGAAGGGCTGGAGTTCATTTCCGCTGGAGTGTGCGGTGAGTGCTATCGGCTGGACCAGGAGACCATCGTCAAGCTGTACAACGAGGGGATCGAGCCCCACGTCGCCGAAAAGGAAAAGGCGTTCGCGAAGGCCGCGTTCGTGGCCGGGATACCGACGGCCATTTCCTATGACGTCGTCGCCTGCGGCACCCGGACCGGCGTTGTGTATGAGATGCTGGACGCGACGCTGTTCAGCGCGGTGATCCGGGCCGATCTGACCAATATCGACCAGCATGCCCGGACGCTCGCCCAGATCACCCAGACCGTTCACGAAACACCGGCTGACCCTGCTGTATTTCCGGACATCAAGGACCATCTGCGAAGCTATATCGACCAGATGGATTTCTTCCTGTCACCGAATGAGATCGCGTTGCTGCATCGCAAGCTGGCCGCCATCCCCGACGCCGACACCTGCGTCCATTTCGACCTGCACACTAGCAACATCATGATCCGAGGCGGGGAGCCGGTGATCATCGACATGGGCGACCTGTCGCGGGGACACTATCTGTTCGACGTCGGGCTGCTCGCCACCATCTACGGGGTGCCCGAGCTCGAAATCTGCGAGATGGCGACCAAGATCCCCGCGGAGGCTGGCGTTGCGTTGTGGGAGCGCTTCCTGCACCACTATTTCGCGGACAAGCCGGCCGAGGAGTACCAGCTTTTCGAGAGCAACAAGTATTTCCTGGCCTCATTGAGGCTGATCTACACCATCACCTTCCTGCCCGCCCTGCGGGAGCGGTTCGCCCGGACGATCAAGGAAGTGCTGCTGCCAAAGATAGCGGAATGACCGGGGGACGAGGTTCAGACCGCGCTCAACGCCCGCGTCGCCACCCGTCCGACCGCCAGGGCGGATCGGGCGCGGTGGCCGTCAGCGCCAGGTGACGTGATGCCTGATCCAGTCGACCAGGCGGCCGAGGCTTTCCTCGGTTGGCATGACAATGATTTCGGCGCCATCGCAGTCGGCGATCAGGCCCTTTGGGTCGATCCCCGCCACGATGTCGCCGAGGGTCCCGTCATAGCGAGCGGCCCATGCTGGCAGCACGGCCACCCGGCTCATGCCATGGCTGGCGGCATGGGCGCGCGCCGCCTGGATGCCCGCGGCACAGGCCGCGTATCCCCGGGGCCCGGTCCAATAGTTGATTTCCCGTTCCAGATAGACGAGGTCGCTGGTACGCCAGGGATCTACGCCGTCACGCATTGCCGCTTCTCACTCGGGTTGCTGGGCCGCCTGGCGCAATCTAACCCACCCCGGACTGCGCACATAGAGCGTCGGATAGCGGGGTACCGTACGGCGTCGAACCCTGTATTCAGTTCCGATGCCTTTGGAGACACGCTTGTGACCCGTTCCTTGTGCTGACCCAGGCCGGCCGTGTTCCCGTGGGACGGCCGGATTTGATCCATGATTTCAGGACGTGAGACCGATGATTGCAGTGGCCGGACAATGAGCGACACCGAACAGCCGGCCACCACGTCGGAAGCGGAGGAGCAGGGGCCTCCGGCCTATCCGACGCCAGCCGCGATGCCAACTCAGTTGGACGCGTCGGGCGTGCGGTTCGATTTCAACATGGGTGCGCGGGTGCTGCTGCCGCCGCTCGAAGCCGACCAATGGCACATCCGGCTCCGTGACCTCGATACGGGAAACATCCTGTTCGAGAGCACCAACAAGGGCGCGCTGGTCGCCTCATCGAAGCACTTCCATGTCCGGTTCGCGATCGACCTGTGGCGGATCGACGAAGCTGGCAAGGCGACCGTCGTGCTGGAACACGCGTATGACTGCCGTGACAAGCCGGTCCTGATCCAGTTCCCGGTTGGCACGCTGGGGGACATCCTGGGCTGGGTTCCCTATGCCGCTGCCTTCGCTGAAAAGCACGGCGCCCAGGTGACCTGCGCGATGTCCGAGCTGTTGATCCCGCTGTTTCGTGACGCGTATCCGGGGATCACCTTCGCGACGCACGAGGAAGTGATGGCGCAGGGCCTGACCGACACCGCCTATGCGACCTACTACATGGGCCTGTTTTTCGACGACGCCGAAAACATCTGGCAACCGACCGACTTCCGCCATGTCGGGCTGCATCGCACGGCTGGCTATATTTTGGGCGTTGATCCCGCCGAGGTGCGGCCGATCCTGGGCGTGCCGGACGAGGGACGCCCGATCGCCGAACCTTATGTTGTCATTGCCGTGCAAAGCAGCGGCGCCTGCAAGAAGTGGAACAACCCGCATGGCTGGCGGGAGGTGATCGCCGACCTCAAGGCTCGGGGCTATCGGGTCATCTGCATCGACCAGAAGGCCGAACATGGCTCCGGTCTGATCTGGACACATATTCCGCATGGGGCGGAGGACGAGACGGGCGATCGCCCGCTGGCGGAACGCGTAAGGTGGCTGCGTCACGCGGCGTTCTTTGTCGGCGTATCGAGCGGCCTGTCCTGGCTGGCCTGGGCGGCGGGCGCGCCGGTGGTGATGATCAGCGGATTCACGCATCCGAACAATGAGTTCCATAGCCCCTATCGGATCATCAACTGGCACGCCTGCAACTCCTGCTGGAACGACGTGCGGCTGCGGTTCGATCACAAGGACTACATGTGGTGCCCGCGGCATGCCGGCACCGATCGGCAATTCGAGTGCTCCCGGCTGATCACGTCCGCGCAGGTCATCCAGACGATCGGGCGAATCCCAACCGTCCTCTCTCGGCCGGAGGGAGACTGATCGCGCCGGTCATCCCTGATATAATCTGTAATACAGATAGCAGGCTGACGACATCCAATCAGATTGCATAGATTCGTATGATATGGTACGGTCCTTACGGTAAGTTGCAAATTTATCCGTTGTGAACTTGCTGGGGTCCAAAATGCTCGAGACATTCGTCGAGTTCACGTTCGAGGCCGCGCATCAAATCCCGCCTTATTCGACGCTGCACGGCCATTCCTTCCGGGTTGTTGTCTTCATGGTTGGCGAGCCCGATCCGGTCTTCGGGTGGTCTCACAATCTTTATGACGTGGCCGCTATCCTGGAGGATACGAAGCGCTGCCTGCACGACAGCTACCTCAATGATATCGAAGGACTGGCGGTGCCGTCGCTTGAGAATGTCGCGATCTGGATCTGGAACCGGCTCGATAAGGTATTGCCGGGCCTCGATCGGGTGCTGGTCCGTCGTGGCACGGAAGGGAGCGGGGAGGGGTGCAGCTACCAGGGCCGCCGTGCCCGGGTCCCGGCGTAATGTCCCTCATTCATCGGCTGGTGCGGCCCCGTCTGTCCAATGAGGCCATCGACACGCCGCTCAACCAGGCCGAGCGTGCGGAGATGATCGCGGCGGCGGCGGTGAAGATCGCGGAGTTGTTTGACATTTTGCGGGTGGATCATCGCAATGACCACAATGCGCGTGACACGCCGGCGCGGGTTGCCCGGATGTTTGTCGATGAAACCATGCGTGGCCGCTTCCTGAAGCCACCTGAGATGACCGAGTTTGCCAACCCCCAGCGCTTTGACCAGCTTATCGTGATCGGCCCGATCGACGTGCGTTCAACGTGTGCACATCATCTGATGCCGATCTACGGGGAGGCCTATCTCGGTATCCTGCCATCCGAAGCAGGGCGCATCGTCGGTCTGTCAAAATATGATCGGATCGTCGACCATTTTTGTGGACGGCTTCAGATACAGGAAGAATTGGTACAGCAGATTGGTCAATTCATCATGGAGGAGACGGCTCCGCGTGGCGTGGCTGTCCGGATCAGCGCGGTCCACATGTGTAAGACCCATCGAGGCGTGCGTGCCAACCATCGTAGCCGAATGGTCACGACGTCCTACTTTGGTGTCATGGCGAAGGACCCCGTTCTGAAGGCGGAGTTCATGAGTGAGTGCGCCGAACTGGGAAGGCCGACATAGCCTCAGACGGCGGGTTTCCCGTGGACCAGATGAAATGGGTATCCAAAATACTGGTTTTGAGCGAAATGGGGTGGATACCAAGCGGGCGGTCTGCCCCCGTGGCTTATGCCAGCGACCAACCCAGTATCGCTTCGGCACATCATAATCAAACACCTCGGAGGGGACCTCTGGAATGGCGATTACGAGACGTACGCTGGTCACGACCCTGGTGGGCATCGGAGCGATCACGCAGGCCGAAGCCGCGCCCCTGCCGCCGATCACGGAGAAGGCGATCCTGACCGTGTCGGGGAAGATCAACACATTCAATGCCGGTGACAAGGCTGTCTTTGATCGCCCACTGCTGGAGAGCCTCGGCATGAGCGGTTTCGTGACCACCACGCCGTGGCACGATGGTCCGGTCCGCTTTGACGGCATTCGGATGACGACGTTGATGGATGCAGTGGGCGCATCCGGCGACTCTCTGATCGCGACCGCGCTCAACGACTATGAAACACGAATCCCGCTTTCCGACTTCGCGGAGTTTAATGTGTTGCTGGCGCTCAAGCGCAACGGAGAGTACATGCCCGTGCGGGACAAAGGCCCCTTGTTCATTATCTATCCCTTCGACAGCAATCGTACTCTGAAAAATCAGAAATACTACAGCCGGTCCGCCTGGCAACTCGCGCGTATCGTCATAACATGATGTCATGGGCGCTTCCGCAGGGAGGTCGGCCGGCAGACCGTTCACTCACCGGTGGGGTCAGCCCTCGCATTTTCCGAATGGTGTTTATCGCCATGTCGGCCTTCCTGGTGTGCGCCGCGATCTATATCTCCCTTCTGGCCGCTGAACGGCAACGATCGCTTGAAGCTGTATCGCGTTACGACTCAACGTGGCTGCTGTCGCAGGCGGGGGTCGAAGTCGGAAGACTTGAAGGTGCCATTGGCGCCTATGCCTTGGGCATCAATGGCGCCGGCCGTGATGCCATCGAGATGCGTATGGACATCGTTGCCAACCGCGTCCGCCTCCTGGACAGCGGGGAGGTGCGCGCGGTCTTTGCGGCATTCCCGGATCTGGTTGCAATAGAGCAGGACTTCCGTACCGCCGTACAGGCAGCCCAAGTGCTTGTCGATCGGATCGACGAGCCAGGTTCGGCGATCAAGCTGCTCGAAACCTTGGCGCCTCTGCACGCGAAGTTGATGCGCCTGTCTTCGGCGGCCTATTCCCAGAGCGGCGTCCTGGCCGCGGCAGATCTGACGCAGTTGAGCTATCTCCATTGGAGTTTCGCCGGTGTGCTTGCTGGCCTGATCTTCTGCGAGTTCTGCCTTATCGGTGTTCTGACCTGGCACAACAAGGTGCTTCGTCGTGCCCATGCCGATGTGCAGGCACTTGTCGTAGACCTGGAGCATCGGACGTCCGAAGTATCGAACGCCAACCAGCGTGCGCTGGAGGCGATGGACGAAGCGCAGGAACAAAACCGGATTCTGCGCCTACGCGATATCGAACTTCACACGCAAAATGCGAGATTTGATGCGGCTCTCAATAACATGTCACAGGCCTTGTGCATGGTGGACGCCGATCAGCGGCTGATCGTCTGCAATGTTCGATTCAGGGAATTGTTCGGGTTGACGGCCGAGGCCGCGGTTCCTGGTACCCAAGTCGCGGATATTTTCCGTCAAATCGAAGTCGGCGGTCGCTACGCGGCGCCATTGATCGCTGAAATCCGACGTGAGCAGCAGTCGCTCGTGTTCGCTCATAGCCGAGGGAGCTTCCTGCGTGAGGAAGCTAATGCTTCGGCCTTGGCCGTCTCGCATCAACCGATGATCGGAGGTGGGTGGGTCGCGACCTATGAAGATGTGACGGAGCGACAGCGGGCAGAGGCGCGTGTGCGCTTCATGGCACATCATGATGTTCTGACCGGCCTGCCCAACCGTCGTCAGTTGCGGGACTGCATGGAAGGCATTCTTGATGAACCTGGCCGGGATGCGGACAAGCTGGCTGTCCTGTATCTGGACCTTGATTACTTCAAGCACGTCAACGACACATTGGGGCATCCGGTCGGTGATGCGTTGCTGGAGATCGTCGGAGAGCGGCTGCGCAACTCCGTACGAGAGGAGGATCTCGTAGCGCGCATTGGCGGCGACGAATTCGCCATCCTCCAACGTTCGGCCGACCATCCTCGGCAGGCTGAGCAGTTGGCGCAGCGGATCATTGAGAGTTTGTGCAAGCCATACAATCTGCAGGGACAGCGCGCGATCGTGAGCGTGAGCATTGGCATCGCGATCGCAGCGGACCGCTCGACTGATGCTGATCAACTCATGAAGAACGCCGACATGGCGTTGTATCGCGCGAAGGCGGACGGTCGCGGGACCTATCGCTTCTTCCGCTCGGAAATGGATGCCGCGATGCGAGCGCGTCATGCGATGGAGATGGACCTCCGGGAAGCAATTGAACTCGCCAATTTCATGCTTCTCTATCAGCCGGTCTTCGACCTCCACCTCAATAGGGTCGTTGGATTTGAGGCCCTGTTGCGTTGGCAGCACCCTACGCGAGGTGTGGTATCGCCATCGGACTTCATCCCATTGACCGAGGAGCTGGGCTTGATCGTGCCCATCGGTGAATGGGCCTTGAGGCGAGCGTGTAGGGACGCGGCGTCCTGGCCTGACAATCTGAAGTTGGCCGTCAATCTTTCGCCGGTCCAGTTTCGCGTTGATGGCCTGGTGGAGATTGTGGAGGATGCGCTGGTTGACTCTGGTCTGGCCGCGGACCGCTTGGAGCTGGAAATTACGGAGTCGGCCTTGCTGCAGGATAACCAGATCGTCCTGGCGCAGTTGCATCGGTTGCGCGCGATGGGTGTGCGAATTGCACTCGACGATTTCGGAACCGGATACTCGTCCTTGAGCTACCTGCGGAGTTTCCCGTTCGATAAAATTAAAATTGACCAGTCCTTTGTGAGAGAGATGGGAAGCCGGCCGGACTGCCGAGCGATTGTGAACTCGATTGCCGCGCTGGCGTCGGAGCTGGGAATTATCACGACTGCGGAAGGTGTTGAGACAAAGGAACAACTGGAACATGTTCGCACCGCGGGCTGCCGGGAGGTGCAAGGGTATTACTTTGACCGGCCGCTAGCCGTGACGTCTGTGCATCGGTGGTTCGCGGGGACAGTCATGTCCACCGAGGCAAATTCGAGTGGTTCCTGATCGGTCGCCTGGCTGGGCCTGAACGGTTACAGCCATCGGCGTCGACACGCGGTCCGGCCCGCCGACCGGGCACAGCTCGGCGGGTGGTCCCCGTGGCCCTTATGCGCGCGTTAGGCGGACGCGGTCAGCCAAGCACGATCTGACGGTTGTCGCCTATCAGGCCCGAGCGGTCGCCCGCGCGACATCACCGACTGACCGTACTGATGTCAGCCATGCAGACGCGTAGCTTGTGAGTATTATCCGACGCTTCCTGGCGCTAATTTCATAGGTCATGTTGCGACCATCCCGTGCAGAGGATGCCACCTCGCATGGTGGCGTGTCTCGACTTCGGCCGTTTAGGGCCCAAGCAGTGCTCACCCCGGTCAAAGGATCTGCCCGGTCGTGAACATAGAATTGTCTATTAGATGAGGATCATCCCATGAATTACATCAATCTGGCTGCAGGTGCGTTCCTTAGCATCTCGGCTGGTTCGGCCCTCGCACAGGCACCGGCGGTTGACGTGCAGGCTGGGGCTCGACCGGGCCATGTCCCCGGCGTTGGGGACTCGTTGCCCCATTCCGACAAGGCCAGCAACATCCAGACAAGCAAGAATCGATCCAGCGTTGCCCCGACCCTGCCAAAGTCCGGCTTGGGAGAAAATGCTGAGGCGATGGAGTACTTGAAGGTGGCGCGGACCGCGCTCGTCGCCGGCCGAACGGGCCAGGCGCAGCAGTCCTTGGAGATGGCCGAGACTCGGATGCTTGATCGGTCGGTCCCTGAAGGCCAGACCAATGTTCCCATCGAGAACCTGACAGTGGCCGAGATCAGGGACGCTCGTCTTGCCTTGGGACAAGGAGATCGTACGCGTGCCATCGGTCTGATCGATGTCGTCATCGCACGGTGACTGAAGTCCTGCGGGGATAGCGACGTGTCATGACGATGATCATCATTATAGTATTAGTAGTCCTTCTGCTCGGCGGAGGCGGTGGATACTATGGTTACAGCCGTTACGGTCGGCAAGGCGCCGGGGGCGTTCTGGGTCTGATCTTGATCATTCTCCTCGTCCTCTGGCTGTTCGGCGGCTTCCAAGCCAACCACATGTGAGCGGAGAGATCAGAGTCGCCCTGTTGTTGCGTATAAGTAGCAATGGCGGGTCGGCATGGGAGGTGGATGTGATCCAGCAGGTGCTCGCCTTAGCGATACTGTTCACACTCGCAACTGGTTCAGAGAGCGACAGGTCGGAGGCATACCTTGTAACTCCGCAGCGCGTCCGCGCCACGGAGAATATGCCACCGTTTGTAGCCGCCGGTGGCGGTGTCGAGGGTAGCCTGTCATCACATAGAGAAATCCTGACCGATCCCGCTGATCCAGCAGAGCATATCTCCCAGGTGCGGCCACACAACGGGTCCGCGGTCAGGACTGCTCACCCATACCGGTTTGTTCGCTTTTCGGAATAGACCGCGGATGAGACTGCATCGCCAAGATAGTTAAAACTAGGAGTGATTTCATGAGCGCCACGACAGTCAAGTGCTGCCTGACCAGAAGCGTGATAGCGATGGCATCCATCGTGGCGCTCGCGGGGTGTATTGCCCCAGCGCCGCAAGTCACACGGACGACCACGACCGAGCAGTTCACGCTCGAACAGCCGGCGCCGGTCGTCTCCACCACAACCACCACGATCCAGCGGAGCCAAACTCCCTAGTAATGGTGTGTCGGATGGTCGTCGGGTCGACCTGCGTTACGGATGACCCACGATCCTGTCCTGATCCGAGTGTCGGATGAGGGAACTTACGCAAGGAACTAAGATGAATATCTCCTATAAGTTCGCGGCCGCGGCAATTGTTGGCCTTGGTCTGCTCTCCTCGGTAGCGATCGCGCAGGGTACGTTGCAGACGGTTGGCCTGATCAAGATCGACCCGGCGACCGTGACGACAGGCTATCGGACGTCCAAGATGGTCGGCAGCAGTGTCATGAATGAAGCCAAGGAGGTTGTCGGTACTATCGATGATCTCATCGTGACACCCAATGAGAAGGTGCCGTTCGCGATCCTCTCTGTCGGTGGCTTCCTTGGCATGGGAAACAAGCTTGTGGTCGTGCCGAGCAGCATGCTGCAGGTTCTCGGAAAGGACCTGATCCTGCCCGGTGCCACGAAGGAATCCCTCAAGGCCCTTCCGGAGTTCAAGTACGCATCTTGAGGCGTATGGCGGCTTGAGTCCGATCGCAGGGGTCTGACCACTGTATCGACGCACGCCTGATCTTCCAAGGACGCGGTTACGTCTCTCTCTTACGTGACCGCGTCAGACCCATTGGACGGAGCGCTCAGTAATCGACCTCCAGCCGGGCTGCCAAGGCCAGGCGGGCGAGGGCCGGAAGCGACTTTGAACCGGTCTTGCGCATGATGGCCGCTCGGTGGTTCTCGACCGTACGCTGGCTTATGCCGAGGTCCGCGGCAATGTTCTTGCTTGGGTGTCCTGCCAGTACCATCTTCATGATCTCATGCTGCCGTTTGGTCAGCGTCCTCAGGTGCGTCACGGCTGTTTCGTGCCAAGACTGAAGTTTGCTCGCATCATGGGACTGCTCAAGCGCCCGAGACAGACTTTCAAGTAGCGCTGTTGGCGTGACAGGCTTCTCGATAAAATCAAAAGCGCCGGCCTTCATCGCGCGTACTGCGATCGACACCTCCGCATGGCCTGTAATCATGATGGCTGGCGGAAATCGTCCTGCATCATGAATGTGCTGGAGCAGTTCCAGGCCGCTCATCCCAGGGAGATAGGCATCGATCAGGATGCATCCTTCTCTCACCGGGGCGTAGCCTGCCAGGAATGACTCGCAGTCTGGATAGGCCTCCACCGCATAGCCGGCCTGTTCCAGCACATCCTGCAATTCCCGGCATATGGTCGGGTCGTCGTCGATGACGAAGACCATAGGTGAGTCCAGCCTGGCTTTGACTGGGACGGCGTCGACGACAGCCGGAGGCGGCATTGGTTCCATGGGTGGTAGCAACGCGTCGATGGCGTCGGTGATTTCTCCTGGCCGAACCGGCTTGTTCAGATGTCGAAACCCATGCCCAGCGAGTTCGCGAAGTGTAGCGGTTGATATGTCGCCGGTCAGAATGATGACAGGTACCGACCGATGCAATGCTCTGCGGAGTTCAAGCGCGGTTTCGGCGCCGTTGGGTCCATCCGGCAGATTGTAGTCAGATAAGATAAGATCCGGATCGTATGTTCCATTTGATACGAGGGCCAAGGCTTCCGCACCGTCAGGCACCGCGACAACATGATGACCCTCGTCGGTCAACAGCGCCTCGACGAGATCCCGCATGCCTCGATCATCCTCAATCACAAGGATGCTTCCTTGTCGCCGCCCCGTGGCAACACTCGGAGGAACTACGATCGCTGGTACCGTTGCTTGCGCGGGCACGGGCAAACGGGTTGGGAGCAGGACCGAGATTGAGAACACGGAACCCTTCCCGACCTTTGAGGCGACGCGTATGGGATGGCCGAGCAGTTTGCCGAGGCGCTGTGCGATCGACAGGCCAAGGCCTAGTCCACGCTCCCGCTTCCTTGCGACATTATCGATCTGGTAGTACTCATCAAAGATCGCCTGCATTTCCTGCTGCGGAATGCCGATGCCGGTGTCGCAGACCTCGACACTGAGCATTCCATTCCGTCGGCGACATCCGAGCAGAACCTTGCCACGCTCGGTATATTTAATAGCATTGGATACCAAATTCCGAAGCACCTGCTCAAGCAAGCGTGGGTCGCTGTGGACCGGTAGCTTACAAGGGACGACACGAAGGGCGATGCCCTTGGCGATCGCCTGATCGAGAAAGTCAACTCTGATACGTTCCAGCATATCATTGATCTCGAAGTCCACCATCTCGGCGCGCACATTGCCGGCCTCGATCTGATTGATGTCGAGGATTGTGTTGAGCATGGCGCCCATAGTGCCGAGCGTCTCGTCCAGGCGCTTGATTAGTTTCTGGGCCTGCTCGGTTTTCACGGTCTTGGAGAGCAGCCCCTGTATCAGCACCAGGGTCTGTAGCGGTTGGCGGAGATCGTGGCTAGCAGCCGCCAGGAAGCGGGACTTCGCGAGATTGGCACGTTCCGCATCCAGTCTGACCTGTTCGAGTGCCGCGGAAATTCGCCGCCGCTCGGTGATGTCGGAGAACGTGATCACGACACCTTCTATAAGGCCGTCCTGGGTCCGATAGGGGAGGGTGCGGCGAAGGAACCACGCACCATCCTGTGCTTGGGTCTCCCGCTCAATCGGAAGCAGGGTGCTCATCACGGTTTGGGCGTCGCCAAGAAGCATGTCGTCGGACGCGCGGGACTTCAGATCACCCAAGGGCCGTCCGATATCGCCCGGGATAATGCTGAACAGGGAACGGGTTGCCGGAGTGAAGAACCGTATCCGCAACGCGGCATCCAGAAAGAGAATGGCGACATCCGTGCTGTGGAGCACGTTCTGCAGATCGTTCGACGTCGTGCGCTGTCGGTCAAGCGTCTCCTGCAATTGGCTGTTCAGGGCGGTCAGTTCTTCGTTCAGTGATTGCAGTTCCTCCTTGGAGGTCACCAGTTCCTCATTGGTGGACTGGTATTCCTCGGCGATGGATGATGCTTCCTGATTGCTCGCTCTCTGCGCCTGAGCGGAAGCTTCGAGGTCCCTGACCGTATTTTGCAGGGCCTCTCGTGTGGTCGTCAGTTCCTGCTCCAGATCAACCAGGCGTGAGGTCTCTTCTGGTTTCACCGGACAGGAAGGAGACTGAGCTGGAGGAGGCTGGTCAATGAAGCACACGAGCAACAGGTCGTCGCCCTCATGCGAGACGGGGTGGATATCGATGTTGAATGATCCCGCGGCGGTCCTGTCGAGCAGGTCGTCGGCAGGAACGATCACGCGAGTGCGGGTACCCTCGACCTGCTCGATGGCCATTCGCAGTCTTCCACGCAATCCTTCTCGTGCCATGGACAGGATATCGTGCGTGGGCAGGCCGGAGGGTACGCGCAGATAGCGGTCCGTGGCTCCGATGGTGTAGAGGCACTCGCGATTACGATTGATCAGGATTGCCGCGGGAGCATATGTGTCCAGCACCAGCCGCTGACAGAGGTCGGTAAGCGCTGGCAGGCGTCGTGGACCTGGACCCTGTCCGACGCGGGTGGATAGTCGGGTAATATCGGATGAACCGATCGGGAATCGTCGCTCTTCAGTTGGACCATGGCCGACATGGCGGTACAGCCGTTCGGCCTTTGCGACCACGGAGAATTGAGTCTCGAACGTGCCAACCGTCTCGGACCCACCCAGCAGCAGGATCCCACCGTCGCGCAGTGCGAAGTGAAAAAGCGAGAGCACCTTCGCTTGAGCCTCGGGCCGAAGGTAAATCAGAAGATTGCGGCACGAAACCATATCAAGACGGGAGAATGGTGGGTCTACAAGGAGGTCATGGATGGTGAAGATGATAACGGAACGAAGCTCGTCCGATGCCCGATAGCGATCAGTCTCCCGTTCAAAGAAGCGTGCAAGCCGAGCGGGGGAGACGGTAGTTTCGATCGTGGTCGGGTAGGCACCTTCGCGTGCGCGCGCGACCGCATCGGGATCGGCGTCTGAGGCGAAGATCTGCACCCTCACGTCACGACCGGACTGCGTAATGTGCTCGAGGAAGAGAATCGCGAGGGAGTACGCTTCCTCGCCGGTGCTGCAACCGGCCACCCAAATTCGAATTGGCTGACCGGGCGGCTGCGACTGAACGAGGGGCGGGATTATTCTCTCCGCGAGTGTCTCGTAGACGTTGGGGTCACGGAAGAAATCAGTTACGTTGATCAGAAGGTCCTCGGCCAGGCTTGCGAGTTCCGCACGGTCGTCAAGGAGCAGGCTGTGATAGCGGTCGAACTCATTGGTCTTCATGTCCGCCATGGTCATACGCCGTTCGATCCGGCGCTGGAGTGTGCCAGGCTTGTACAGTCGGAAATCGTGTGTTGTTCTCGATCGGACAAGATCGATGATCCGGGCGATCGCCTCAGGCGGGCCTGCTTGTTGGGGGGGAGGCACCTGCTCGGGCATTGCGTTCAAATCGCGATCATGTTCGAGGAGTGCCGTGGCAATGTCCGCAACACGCAGCACACGATCGACTACGCCGGTTAGAATGGCGCTGCGTGGCATCCCATCATACCCGGCTTCCGAGGGATCCTGGGCGATCACGAAGCCCCCCTTTTCCTTCAATGCCCGCATGCCGATACTGCCGTCGGAGCCGGTGCCCGACAGCACAACCCCCATGGCGCGGGGGCCATATGCATTGGCCAAGGACTCCAGCAGGAAATCAAATGGCATCCGCGCGCCGTGACGTGCGACTGGTTGCGATAAATGAAGCGTCCCGGCTGTCACTGACAATGACGTGCCAGGCGGGATCATATAGACGTTGTCACGCTCGATTGGCATGCCGTCGACCGCCTGCGACACGCGCATTTCGGTGTGGGTGGCAAGCAACTCCGCCATCATGCTTTCATGCGATGGGTCGAGGTGCTGGATAAGGATGAATGCCATTCCCGTTTCGGACGGAAGGGCATCAAGCAGGTTACCGCACGCCTCCAGGCCGCCAGCTGATGCGCCTACTCCCACGACGCTGAATGGCACGGCGGGGGGATCACCGCTGTTACCTGGTTGGCCAGAGCTGGGTTGGGGCACGTGATGCCTGCGTGGGGATATTCCGGACATCGAACGAAAGGCCTCAGACCATGACGCGACAGTCGTAACAGGTATTGGGTCCGCGGCGTTAGCGATAGAATGGTCCGGCCAAGGGTTCATGGCTCTTCGCCAGGAAACACGATGGAACTCGGCTTTCATACCCGGAGGGCCCACGGGCTGGCGGGGTGATTCGATTCCTATATTTGGAAAAGATCGCGTCCAACCGGCACCTTGCCACAATGTCGCCGATCGAACTTGTTCGAGGCAGGGGGAGTGTTCCGGCGACCGAGCGCTTCGCGGAGCGTATCGCACTTGTATTCATGCCGGCTGGACCGCATATCTGGTCTCAAGGTGGATGCGTTCGTCGCCAAGTGCAGACAAGACAGCGGAACTTGGGCAATTTCAGCCTGGGACAGGTGAACGCAATTCAAGCTGTCAGTCATATCGATCAGTCGGTCAGAAGGCCGAGTGAGATGCCGATTTGAGTTTTGTCCAAAGCCAGCCTCGGGCATGTGTGGCTCGCCGATGAGCGGCGGGCCGTGCGCTGTGCTGTCAGTCGCGCGCGTGGACAAAGCCGATCCTTAGGAGACAGCATATGGCCAAGGGACAGAATCGCGGTAATCGCGAAGCCAAGAAGCCGAAATCCGCCAAAAATCCGACGGTCGTCGCATCCTCAGTTCTCTCACCGAAGAACATCGCGGTTCAGAAAGTCCTGCCGCAGAAGAAATCCTGAGGCACAGCCGATGACAGTAGAAAGGTGCCTCGTCCAGGCGATACATAAGCCCTGGGGTCGGAGTGACCTCGGCCCATGGTACACAGGGCACGCGGATGGTTCTCCCATTGGTGAAGTTTGGTTTCAGCGGACAGATGCTGCCGCTGAAAGGCCCGCGTTGCTTTTGAAACTGTTGTTCACCGACGCACCTCTGTCCATTCAGGTGCATCCCGACGATGCGTATGCCCGATCGATGGGATCTCCAAACGGAAAGACCGAAGCCTGGTATGTTCTTGCCGCGGTACCGGATGCGCGCGTGGCGTTGGGCCTGAAGACAGAGTGCGATGCGCTCCACCTGCGTGCATCGATCGAGGATGGATCAATCGAAGAGTTGATCCAATGGCGGACGGTGACAAAGGGCGACGTTGTCCTTGTTCCCGCTGGTACGGTACATGCGATCGGCGCGGGCCTCGTGATCGCGGAGGTGCAGCAGAACAGCGACACGACATTTCGCCTGTTCGACTACGGCCGCGGACGTCCATTGGACGTGGAACGGGCGGTGGCAGTGGCAAATCCCGGGCCGGCCAATGCTCAAGTTGCTTCAATTGAATTGACTGACGCCCGGACGCTCCTGGTCCGTACCGCGAGCTTTTCAATCGAGCACGTCAGCCTGCCGCCGCACTCGACCTGGCTATGTTCAGCGCAGAGCGAGGCCTGGGTGCTGGTCCTGAGCGGCACCGCCGTCTTTGGAGTCATGGACCTGTCCATCGGCTCGGCAGTGTTCATTGACGACGATGACGCGCGGATCCTGGTCGGACCCGACGGAATGCAATGCCTGCTCTCCTATGTCGGCGGCATGCCTTCTCCCTCCCTGCTTTGCGAATCCCACAGGGACGAAGAGAGCCTTTCTCTTGACCGTCAGTTGGAGGCACTCACATGACGTCGATCAAACGCCTGGCGTTCATCGGTAACTCGCTGCCACGCCGATGTGGAATTGCAACATTCACCACTGATTTGCGGCAGGCGGTCGCAACTTTTCAGCCCGATGTCGATGCCTGCATCGTGGCGATGACGAACCGTGGTCATACCTACAAGTACCCGCCGGTTGTACGCATCGAGATCAAGGACGATCGGCTACAGGACTACGTCGATGCGGCGGCGGCCCTGAACGGCGGTCAGTTTGACGCGGTGTCCCTGCAACATGAATTCGGCATTTTTGGAGGAGAGGCCGGTTCCCACATCGTCGCTCTCCTCTCCCGGCTGAACATGCCGATCATTTCGACACTTCATACAATCCTGGCGGAACCAACCCCCGCGCAACGTGATGTGCTGAACCGTATCATTGAGCTTTCGTCGCGGGTTATCGTGATGGCCAACAAGGGGCGGGATCTGCTGCGCACGATTTATCGCGTGCCGGCGGAGAAGATCGAGGTCATTCCGCACGGCATTCCCGATATCCCTCTTGTCGGTTCCAGTCCGGCGAAGGAAAAGCTGGGCTTCGGTGGCAGGTCGGTCATCCTGACATTTGGCCTGCTATCCCCCAACAAGGGGATCGAGGTCATGATTGATGCCATGCCGGCCATCCTGTCTCGTCATCCCAACACGGTCTATGTGGTTCTTGGTGCCACGCATCCGAACCTCGTGCAGGACGAAGGCGAGGCCTACCGTGAGGACCTGGTGGCGCGGGCGCGCGAACGGGGTGTGGAGGAGAGTGTGGTGTTCCTCGACCAGTTCGTGGATCAGGCCACGCTGCTGGACTTCATCTCCATGTGCGACGTCTATGTGACACCGTACCTCAGTGAAGCGCAGATGACGTCAGGGACGTTGGCCTACAGCTTTGGATGCGGCAAACCTATTGTGTCGACACCGTATTGGCACGCGCAGGAACTGCTGGCCGATGGTCGGGGCACGATCGTGCCATTCGGCGACGCCACCGCGATCGGGCAGGCAACCGCGGACCTTCTGTGCGACGGCGTTCGTCGGCAGGCCATGGGGGAGCAGGCCTACACCGCCAGCCGGCCGATGACCTGGGCCTGTTCGGCGGACCGCTACCTCAAGGTCTTCGAGACCGCGGTTCCTGGGCAAAAGTTCCGAGTGATACCAGGGACTGGATCGACCGCTTCGGCACGGGACTCCAAGGCCTTGCCTGAGCTTCAGACAAGTCACTTCCTCGCCATGTGTGACGATACCGGACTGTTCCAGCACGCGGTCTATTCGGTTCCCGATCGGTCCCACGGCTATTGCATCGATGACAATGCGCGGGCGCTGTTGCTGTCCTGTGCGCTCGATCATCCGCGGGAGCAAGGCTTTCCGGAGAGTGTGTCCTCCCGGTTTGCCTCCTTTATCCAGCATGCGTGGAACCCCGATACAAAGCGGTTCCGCAACTTCATGGGGTTCGATCGGCGCTGGCTGGAGGATCGGGGCTCCGAGGACAGCCAGGGGCGCGCCCTTTGGGCAGTCGGGGAATGTGCCCGCGGCGACGCCGATGAAGCGCGCCGCGGCTGGGCACGGTGGTTGTTCATTGAAGCCATGCCGACCGCATTGACATTCGGTTCCCCGCGCGCCTGGGCTTTCGCCCTTCTGGGGCTCAATGCCTACTGCGCCGTGGCGGAGGACAAGGCGGAGGCAGACCGGCTTCGGCGGCTCCTGTCGGAACGGTTGATGTCCGTGTTCAAGGCCGTCGCTACACCCGATTGGCTGTGGTTCGAGGAGGGGTTGGCCTATGACAATGCTCGCCTGCCCCAGGCGCTGATCGAATGCGGTCTCGCGACGAGGAACGCGGCGCAGATTGAGGTCGGGCTGACCTCGCTGCGGTGGTTGATGATGCAACAAACCACCAAGGCCGGTCTTTTTCGGCCCGTTGGCACCGCGGGTTTTCAGGATACGCGGAAGCCACCGGAAATGTTCGATCAGCAGCCGATCGAGGCGAGCGCGACGATTTCAGCCTGCCTGGCCGCTTGGCGCGCGGATGGGGACGACGCGTGGACGGCTGATGCGGCATCCGCCTTTGCGTGGTTCCGGGGTGCCAACGACCTGTCGACCTCGTTGATCGATGATTCCACCGGCGCGTGCCGCGATGGTCTGCACCCTGATCGCCCCAATGAGAACCGGGGTGGCGAGTCAGTTGTGTCCTATCTGCTCAGCCTGGCGGAGATGCGTGAACTGGCCCGCTCGACACAGGCATTTGAGAATCCGCTATCCGTCCAGGTCCTTCGCGCCTAAGCGTTAGCTCCAGCCGGCCCCCAATGAAGGCGAGTACGCCGTTGCCCCAAGCCACGTTTTTGAATCGACAAGCCCTCTATCTCTATCCTGATCCGTCGCGGGTGCTCGTTCGCCCCTTCAAGCCCGCGACGGAACCCCGCGATCTCAACCCCACCGACAAGACGCGAGCCAATCATATCGTCGATCGCGTCCTGGCTCTCGATGTGGAGACGGCGGAAAGCCAGTTGGCGGATGTCCTGGAAAACTTCCAGGGGCGTCACCGGAATCTGCTGGCGACGTTCGAGACCCGGGCTGATGAGATGGAAGTGGCCCTGGCGACGCACTCTGCGTTCTCTCGCATCCAACGCCAACTGGTTGGGGCATATTTTCTTCACGAATACTCCTTTGAGGCCTCGGCGCTTTTCAATCCGAGCATCGTGTTGCACCCGGACCAGTCCCGTGCGCCGGATGGCGGCTGTCGCTTCATCCTCAGCCTGCGCGCTGTCGGGGAGGGCCATATTTCGTCCCTGACCTTCCGGTCGGGATCGATCCTGTCGGATGGTTGCGTCCTGATTGATCCGACCGCGCGCCTGGCCTCGGTTCCGGCCATTCGGTACTGGGTGCCAGGTCCGCATGGCGACGATGTCGAGGTCGTATTTCCTGCCGACGGGGACATCAGTGAACGTGTCATCTACCCGATCACCGAATCGCAATCCAACGGCATCGAGGATGCCAGGTTCGTCGCGTTCAATGACGCCGGCAAGCAGACATTCTATGCCACATATACAGCCTATACCGGCCGGACGATCCGATCCGAACTGATTGAAACCACCGACTTCCTGTCGTTCCGCATGGTACCACTGCGCGGAAGCGCGGCGCGGAACAAGGGCATGGCGCTGTTCCCGCGCAAGATCGGCGGCAAATACGCCATGATCGCGCGTCAGGACAATGAGAACCTCTATCTGATCTACTCGGATGATCTGTACACCTGGGATGGTGGGCAGCCCGTCCTGGCCCCGCGTTTTCCGTGGGAATTCGTGCAGATCGGGAACTGCGGATCACCGATTGAGTTGGATGAGGGATGGCTGCTGCTCACCCACGGGGTCGGGCCGGTACGCCGATACGCCATCGGGGCGGCGCTGCTGGACAAGGCGGATCCGTCCAAGGTGATCGCGCGGTCACGGGAGCCACTGGTGCGGCCCGCGGCCTCGGAGCGGGAGGGGTACGTGCCGAATGTCGTCTATACATGCGGTGCCATCCGCCACGGTGAACGCGTGATCCTGCCCTACGCGGTTTCTGATACATTCTCGTGTTTCGCAACGATCAATATCGCGGCGCTGATCAAATCGATGGAACGGCAATAGCGCCGGGGTCTCCCGCAGCCAAGATTAGAAATCATTTGAAATGACCATGCCTTTATTTCGCCCCGCTCACGTACCATTGTTAAACTCAACGATTGACACTGCCCATTGCACCCTACAGGTGACCCGCTTTTGGGGTCGACGCATCGCAACGAGGAGTTGGCCGATGAACCGAGGTTTGATGACGATAGCGGCGAGTGTGATCGCGGCCGGCATCCTGGCTCCGTCCATGGCCTGGGCGGATCCCCCGTGCGGCCGCGGCTGGCGCAAGCACGAATGGTGCGGCGGTTATGCTTACCGGGCCCCTCGCTACGTTGCTCCGCATGTCTACTACCCGCGGCGGCCGGTCGTTTACGCCCCGCCGCCGGTTGTCTATGCGCCTCCGCCGGTGGTGTATCGCTATCCTCCGCCGATGGTCGCGCCGGTTCCCGGGATTTCGATTGGCGTGAACATCCCGCTGCGCTGACAGTTCGGGCAAGCGCCCGAATAAGTTTAACGAATGACAGGAGTCTTCCATGCGACGCGTATTTTGCGCGATCGTCGCGATCGGTGTCGCGACCTCTCTTTCGGCCTGCACCAACCCGTATGACCCGGGACAGCGTGCGCTCGGCGGGGCGGCCATCGGTGCCGGCACCGGGGCCGCGATTGGCGGCATCGCCGGCGGTGGCCGCGGTGCGGTGACGGGCGCGCTGATCGGCGGCGCCGTCGGGGCTGCCGGTGGCGCGCTAACGACCCCGACCCCGCCGCCACCTCCCCCTGGCTACTACCAGCAGCCTGGCCCCGGCTATCGCTATTGATCGCCGCGCGAGTTCCGCTGCATCCCGGAAGGAGACAGGCATTGACTAGATCGATGGTCATGCTTGCGGCCGTGACACTGATCGGCGGGGCCGCACTCGCCACGCCGGCAGAGGCCGAAACCCGCACTCTGTTCGATTCCGGGCTCTGGTCCGCCTATGGCGGCACGGATGAAGGCCAGCGGGCGGTTTGCGGCATCGCAACCGTTGGCGCGGACGGACGCAGGATCGCCATTCAGCAATTGTCCGGAGAGGCCGACCTGGAACTGGTGCTGGAAAAGCCATCCTGGGCGATCCCAGAGAATACGTCGATCGAGGTCGTGGTGCAGGTCGATGGCCAGTCCTGGCGTCCGGACCGCTCGGTCGGGTCCACGAATCAGGTGCGGGCGCGCGTTTCCTTCGGCGTGTCGATCGGCTTCATGCGCGCGGTCCGTACCGGCCAGGTGGTGCGCGTGTTCTTCCCCAGTGGGACGGAGCCCCCCTGGACAGGCGGCTTGCGGGGCAGCAGCGCCGCCATGAATGCGCTGAACGACTGCCGAGCCGCGTTCCCGCCAGCGGCACCCACCCAGCCGTTTCCGCAGGGCCAGTCGCAGCCGAACAGTCCGCCGACGCAGCCGTTCTCTCCGACAACGACGCCGCCACCGCGGGGCTAGCCAGCGACTGAACTACGCCGGCTCTTCCAACGCCATGCAGAGCGTCCGCAGCGCCCGTGTATGGGCATGCATCACGTTCCCGGCGCGCAGGTCATCGGCACTCACGGTCTCGACCATCACGCCGCCCTGCATGACCCCGACGGTGCCGCACAGATGCGCCACCACGGCGAGGTTGTGGCTAACCATCACATAGGTCAGGCCACGCCGAACCTGGAGGTCGGAGAGAAGGTTCAGGACCTCGGCCTGCACCGAGACATCCAGCGCGCTGGTCGGTTCGTCCAGCAACAGCACGTCCGGTTCGCTCATGAGAGCGCGGGCCACGGCAACCCGCTGGCGTTGCCCGCCCGAAAGCTGGTGCGGGTAGCGGAACCGCACGGCGGGCGGCAACGCGACCTCGGCCAGCGCGCGGAGGATACGCGGCTCGATATCGGCGATGCCATGCACTTCCAACGGTTCAGACAAGGCCCGGTCCACCGTCTGGCGTGGATGCAGGGAGCCATAGGGGTCCTGGAACACCATCTGCACCCGGCGGAAGAAGTCCTTCGATCGGTGCGGAGACAGCGCGGTGCCGTCAATCTCCATCCGGCCGGTCCAGTCGGGGTTCAGGCCTGACAGCGCCCGCAACACGGTGGATTTCCCCGAGCCGCTCTCGCCCACGATGCCGAACGCTGCTCCCTTTGGGACGTGGAAGGAAACGCCCTTCACGGCCTCAACGGAGCCGAACCGGACGGAGAGATTTTCGACGGTGATCACGTCAGCCAGGCCGGATCGCGGGTCATGACGTTCAGCCGGACCTTCGGGTCCGACAGCGTCGGCAGGCAATCCAGCAACCCCCTCGTATACGCATGCCCCGCTCGACGGAGATCGGCGGCGCGCAGTTCCTCCACCACGCGGCCCGCATACATCACCGCTACCCGGTCACAGAAGTGGGAGACCAAGGGAAGGTCGTGGCTGATCAGGATCAGACCCATGCCGCGCCGAGACACCAGATCCTCCATCAAGCGCAGGATTTCCGCCTGCACCGTGGCATCCAGGGCGCTGGTCGGTTCATCGGCGATCAGCAGTTCAGGGTCGGGGGCGAGCATCATGGCGATCATCACGCGTTGGCCCATGCCGCCCGAAAGCTCATGCGGATAGGCGCCGGCGACGCGCTGCGGGTCGCGGATCTGGACCTGTTCCAACAGGTGTTCGGCGGCTTGCAGGGCCGCCCGCCGGCTGCCCTTGCGGTGGGTGCGCCAGGCCTCGGCGATCTGGGCCCCGGCGGTCATCACCGGATTCAGGGAGTATTTCGGGTCCTGGAGGATCAGGCCGGCGCGCTTGCCTCGGATGGCCCGCATCTCCGCCTCACTGGCGCGCAGGACATCGATGCCGTCGAAGCTCAACCGGTCGGCGGTGACCTGGGCGGAGGCCGGCAGCAGCCGCAGGATCGACCGGGCGGTCAGGGATTTCCCGGAGCCGCTTTCGCCGACGATGCCCAGTTTCTCGGTGCCGATGGTCAGGGATACGCCGCGGACGGCGTGGCTGATGCCGCGGGCGGTGGGGAAGGCGATCGAGAGGTTGTCGATGACGACTGCGGTCATCGCTGCTTCGGGTCCAGCACGTCGCGCAGACCGTCGCCCAGCAGGTTGAACGCCAGGGACGCCACGAAGATCGCGATGGCGGGCACCAGGGGCACCCACCACTCGGTCAGGATGAAGCGGCGAGCGGTGGCGATCATCGTGCCCCACTCGGGGGAGGGTGGCTGCGCGCCCATTCCCAGGAAGCCCAAGGACGCAGCCGTCAGGATGATCGAGCTCATGTCCAGTGTGACGCGCACGATCAGGCTTTGGGTACACATCGGGGTGACGTGCCGCAGGATGATCCGCCAGGGGGAGGCTCCGGTCAGCCGGACCGCGGCGATGTAATCGGTGTTGCGGACGGTCATCGTCTCGGCGCGCGCGAGGCGGGCATAGGGCGGCCAGGCGGTCAGGGCGATGGCCGCGATGGCACTGGTGATCCCGGGCTTGATAGCGGCGACAAAGGCCAAAGCGAGAATCAGGCGGGGAAAGGCCAGGAACACATCGGTCACCCGCATCAGCACGCGGTCGGCCAGTCCGCCGAAGTAGCCGGCGATGCACCCGACCGCGAGGCCCAGCGGCGCGACCAACAGCACGACGGCGACCACCATGCCGAGCGTGACACGGCCGCCGTAGAGCAGGCGCGAATACACATCGCGGCCCAACTCATCGGTCCCCAGCCAGTGTTCGGCCGATGGCGCGGCGAGGCGATTGGTCAGCGTTTGCTGCCCCGGGTCGTGCGTGGCCAGCAATGGGGCGGCCAGGCACAGCACAATCAGCAGGACCACCGTGGCCAGACCGCCGATCGCCAGCGGATTCCGGCGAAAGTCGCACCACAGCCGATACCGGCGCCCCCAGGCGGCCTGCCTGCGAGAGGAGGGGGTCTCGGTGATCAGCCAGTCGCGCAGGGCTGCTGGTGTGCTCATCACGCAACCCGCGGATCGAGCAGGCGATACAGCATGTCCGCCATCAGGTTCAGGGCCAGGTAGATCATCCCGACCACCAGCGTGGCGCCCAGCACGGCGTTCATGTCGGCGTTCAGCAGCGACACCGTCAGGTATTGGCCCAGGCCGGGCCAGGAGAACACGGTCTCGGTCACCACCGCGCCTTCCAGCAGGCTGGCATAGGTCAGGGTCAGCACGGTGATCAGGCGGACAGCGATGTTGCCGAAGGCGTGGCGCCAGATGACGCGCGCGGATGACAGTCCCTTGGCGCGGGCGGTGATTACGTATTCTCCGGCCAAGGCATCGAGCATGAAGGCCCGGGTCATCCGGGCGATGTAGGCCATGCTGAAATAGGCCAGGACGCCGGCCGGCTGCACCAGGTGGGCGACCGCGTCCCGGAATGCATCCCAATCCCCCGCGATCAGCGCATCGACAGTCAGGAAGCCGGTCACCGGGTCGATCAGTCCGTCGAACGCGACATCGATCCGCCCCGTGCCGGGGGCCCAGCCGAGCTTGGCATAGAAGATCAGGAGGGAGAGCATGGCGAGGAGGAAGATCGGCACCGAGTGCCCCGCGAGGCAGAACACCCGGATCGCCCGGTCGGTGAAGCTGCCCTGCCGCACCGCCGCCAGCACGCCCAGGGGCACGCCGATCAGCATCGCGATGATGATGGCGACTGTCGCAAGCTCGATCGTCGCCGGAAAGAACTGCCCGATGTCATGCGCCACGGTGTGTGACGTCATGACCGACCGGCCGAGGTCGCCTTGCAGCAGCTTGCCGACATAGATGACGAACTGCATCGGCAGCGGCTCGTCCAGCCCGAGTTCGGCCCGCGTCTCGGCGATTACGTCCGGGGCCGCATGATCCCCGACAATCGCGATGACGGGGTCGATCGGCATCACGCGCCCGATCAGGAAGGTGACCAAGACGAGCCCGAACAGGGTGATGGGCACACTGGCCGCGACGGACGCGGCCGAGCGCAGGCGTGATGTCATGCCTTCTTGACGGCGGAGTACTTCGTAAAGTCGGCCACGGCGCCGACGACGAATCCGGACACGCCCTTGCCCATCACGGCCGAGGCGATTGGTTGGAGCATGAAGGCAAACGGTGCCCGTTCCTGCGCCGCACGCTGCATGGATTCGTACATCGCCATGCGCTTGGCGGTATCGAGTTCCTTGGCCGCCTGCTCGACCATCGCCGTCAGTTCCGCGTCCACGAAGTGGCTGCGCCAGGCGAGGATCTTCAGCTTCGATGCGTCAGAGTCATCGGGGTTGGCCAGGAAGGCCTGGGTGTTCGAGTTCGGATCGAAATAGTCCGTGCCCCAGGCGAGCAGTGCGAGTTGGTGCGTGCGGGCGCGGGTCTTGGTAATGACCTGCCGCGATTCACCGGGCAGCAGCGTCACCTTGATGCCGATGTCCTTCAGGTTCGCCTGCAAGGCCTGCGCGATGTCGTTGTACGGCGGCTGGTTGAAGTGATCGAGGGTCATTTCAAAGCCGTTGGCGAAGCCGGCCTCGGCCAGCAGGGCCTTCGCCTTCGCGACGTCGCGCTTGAAGGGTTTGCCGGGCACCGCGCCGGGCAGGCCGGCGGGCAGGAAGGACTGGCAGACCACATGGGTATCGGGGGTGATGTTGGTCGCGATCCCGTCGTAGTCGAGCGCCCACTTGATCGCCTGGCGCACCGCGGGCTTCTGGAACTCCGGCGTCGCCATGTTCATGGCGATGTAGATGACGCGTCCCAGGCCGGCGGAGGTGACGGTGAAGTCCTTGTTCGCCCGTGCCTTCCGCAGCAGCTCGGGCGTCAGGTCGCGGGCGACGTCGGTGTCCTGCTTTTCCAGCATCAGCATCTGCGCCGACGGATCTGGCACGTGCCGCATCACGACGCGCTTGTTGAACACTTCCACGCTGGAATGCGGGTTCACGTCGCAGATCACCCGGTCGGAGGCTTGCCACGACGTCAACTGATATGCGCCTGAGCCGGCCGTGCGGGTCTGCATCCAGGCATTGCCCAGGTCGCCCTTTTCGTCGTGCGCCATCACCACGGCCTTTTCGACGATCGAACCGACGGTGGCGGACAGGCAATACAACACGAAGCTCGTCGCCCAGGGCTGCGGCAGTGTCAGCACCAGGGTGTTCGGTGTCGTCGCGCGGATCAGCTTCTCGACGTTTTCCTTGTTGAAGCCCAACTGGGTGATGATGAAGGCGGGGGTTTTGTTGAGGATGACGGCTCGTTGCAGGGAGAACGCGGCGTCCTCGGCGGTGACCGTCTTGCCGGTGGCGAACTTGGCCTTCTCCTGCAGGTGGAACGTGATCTCCAGCCCGTCCTTGCTGACATCCCAGGATGTTGCGAGGTCGGGGGCGACCTTGTTCGCGTCCTTGGGGTCCGGTCGGACCAGGCGATGATAGCAGTTGGCGTTGATTTCGCCGTTGGTGAACTCGAAGCTCTGCGCGGGATCGAAGCTGACGATGTCGTCGATCTGCTTGACGATGACGAGGACGCCCTTGGGTGTTGCGGCGGCGGCATGCCAGGAGGCGACGGGAAGGGCGGCGGTGGCCGTGGCGGTGGCCACGAGGGCGCGTCGGCTGATCATCGTGGGTTTTCCATCACATATTCTCCTTACAATACGGCTCCATCGGCCGGAAGCAACCGGGATTTCCGATCCCACGAGGCCTACCGGAACGACCGGTTGAACAACCGCGCGCCCATGGCCCGGGCCGAGTCCTCGGTGCAGGTGGGGCCAAGCTTTCCGGTAAGGCGGGGGCAGGTGTGGGCAAGGGTTTCGAGGGAGGTGTGCTCCTTAACCCGCACATGGGCGACGCAGACCGCGCCCTCGGGGGACCAGCCGGCTTCGAAGGCTTGGTCGGGCTGGTTGTCGGCGGCCTGGATGCCTTTGTCGTCGTAAAGGTCGATCGACATGCCATCGCGCGTTGTTCCGGCGCCGTCACCACAATAATCGGCGCGGACCATGCGGACGCAGCTGCTGTAGAGGGCGGATTCGTCGGCCAGCCAGGGCCGGTAGCCGAAACGGACGCATTTTGCGCGGGCGCCGCCGGTGCAGACCAGGTCGAAGACCTCGGGCGCGGTGATTTCCGTGCGGCCATCGTCGTGCATCCGGGAACTCAGCGGGAAGCCTTGCCGCCGGCCGTCGGGACCGGCGTTGCACAGGGGGACCATGGAGCCGTCGGACTGCTCAACCATCATCGTGTGTAGCCAGACGCCCTCGGCCTTAGCGTCCGGGTCGCGTTCCACGGTTTCCAGTTTGATCCGGCGCGGTCCGTTGGCGGTCCTGATCGTCAGCGTAGCCCCAGCGAGTTCGGGGGAGCGCAGGATGCGGCCATCGGAAAGGGTGAGGCGGAATTGCGTGCCCTCGGCCGCGACCGCCGTCACTTCGACCTTTGTCCCCGTTGGGGCGGCTCGCGCGAGGGACGGGGCAAGAAGGGCGAGGATCGCACCGATCAGGGCGAAACCGGGAAATCGGATCATGGCGTGGTCTCCCGCATCTTGAGGTGCCGGTGTTTCGGGGAGGGGACCTGGCCTCGGCCCCGCGGCTGGGACTGTGTGAAGCTGGTCCAGGATCGTGGCAACGCCCGCCAGGGTGGCTGGCGGGCGTTGTGGAGGCAGGTTGATCGCGCGGTGGTGGCTCGTGACGAACGGGGTCAGCGGGCCGCCGGCAGTTCGACCGAGATGATATGGAGCCCGGTCGCGGTGCCGAGGTTCTGACGCCCGGCCACCGCGGTCGGCTGGATGCTGTTCTGGGTCAGGGCGTTGGTGGTCAAGGAGTTCTCGGTCAGAGCGTTGTCCGTCAAGGCGTTCTCCGTGATGGCGTTGCCGCCAAGGGCGTTCTCGGTGAGGGCGTTCTCCGTCAGGGCATTGTCTGTCAGGGCGTTCTGGGTCAGGGCGTTGACCGACATACCGTTCCCGGTGATGAGCGCTTGGGCCGGAACGGCGCCGAACAGCAGGGCGGTGGCGAGGCCGGCGATCGCGAAGGTCTTGAACATTGTAGGGTCTCCTGTGTTTCCGTTGAGGCGGCGGGGTTGCCGTCCTGCGATGGAGGCAATGTGCCGGGTCTCTGTTTCCATTCGATCCCACGCGACACGCTGTTTTGTTTCGAATGTTTCCGTCTGGTTGATGGATTGGAAACAATCGGGGGTACCCGGCGGTTCAGGCCCAAGCCGGCGCGTTTCGTCTTCGCCCGGGTACGACACGATCCGAGCAATGGCAGGGCCAACCAGGTGTGGTGGACCCGTCCCCTATTTCGTTGATTCAGTGAGAAAAAATCCTGAGTGGCCCGCCTGCGCGGGCCATGACGCGGGGGCGCGGGTCATGACGGGGGTCCGCCAGCACATCAGCCCCCCGCCGTTCGGCCAGGATCAACGTCGATCGGGATCAACCACCCCAGTCCAGGCGCCCGAACACGGATCGGACGTCGGCGAGCGAAAAGGGCTTCGGCAACAAAAGCGGTGAGTCGTCTCCGAACCCGTCCGCCATCCGCTCCGCCCCCAGCACATCGCCGGTGGCCAGGATGCACCGCCCCCGCAACGATGGTTCGGCCACGACGACCTTGCCCAGGAACGTCCGCCCATCCATCACCGGCATCCGATAGTCCGAAATCACCGCGTCATACCGCCGCTCGGCCAACCGGCGCAGAGCCTCATTCGGATTGTCGATGACCTCGGTCGCGTGGCCGAGCGCTTCGAGCAGTTCGGCGAGGCTGTTGCCCACATCGCGTTCATCATCAACGATCAGGATCGTGCGCTGGCCGGTTCCGTTGGAGGCCGCAACGGCATCCACCTGGGCCTCGGCCATCGGCAGGAACATCCGGAACAGTGCCCCGCCACCGTCCCGGTGTTCGTGGATCAACCGCCCGCCATGGGAAACCGCCGCGTCCCGCGCCAGATGCAGTCCGATGCCCGTCCCCGCGCCCGAGGGATCGGTCGGTGCGAACGGATCGAACAACCGCGGCACGATCGCATCGGGGACATCGGGGCCGTTATCCGCGACCTCGACCATCACGAACCCATCCCTCCCCACGGCCGAGACCGAGATCGTCCGCGCGCCGCCGGTCGCTATCAACCGCCCTTGCGCGAAGACCAGCAGATGCGACAGCGCCTGTCCGATCAGATCGCGGTCGCACTCCACCGGCCCCAACCCGTCCGCCACCGATACCTGCGTGTCGATCCCTGCGCTGCGGCGTCCATAGGCGGTCAGTTCCAGCGAGTCGCGGATCACGTCGGCGATGGACACCGGTTCGCGGGCCCGCGGCTTCTGGCGCGCCATCGCCATGAAGCTCCGCAAAATCCTCGAACACCGCTCCGACGCCGCATGAATCCGTTCCGCTCGGCGTTTGATGTCCGGATCGCGGGCCTTTTCCAGCAACAGCGTGGATTGCGCGAGGATGATCGACAGCGGGTTGTTCAGTTCGTGCGAGACCCCGCTGAGCAGCGTGCCCAGGGCGGACAGTTTCTCCAGCCCCTGCATGCGTTCCCGCTGCGCCGCCGCCTCGGCAGCGGCCTGGCGGTGGTCGGTCAGGTCACGCAGATGCGCGGCGAACAGCCGCTCGGTGGGCAGGACCGCCTCGGTCATCGTCATCTCGACGGGGATGGTCGAGCCATCGGCGCGCATCGCCTCGATCTCGATCCGCTTGCCGATCAGCGTGGCGACGCCGGTTTCGACATAGCGGCGATAGCCCGCCCGATGGCGCTCACGTAGGGCCGGGGGGACGATCAACTCGCTCAAGGGCTGGCCGACGGCCTGTTCGCGCGTATAGCCGAAGACCTGTTCTGCCATCGGATTGAATTCGACGACCAGCCCGTTCTCATTCATCACGATGATCGCGTCGAGCGCCGACAGCAGCAGCGCCGCCGCGAGGCGCCCGTCGGCGGAGTTGGTCTGGCTCATGTGCGGCCTCCTGATACGAACATGTAGCCCTGGCCACGGACGGTGCGCAGGCAGCCATGGCAGGCGGGGTCTTCCTCCAGCTTCTTGCGGATTCGGACGATGCGGATGTCGATGGCCCGCCCGCCCTCTCCGCCTGTCTCATGCAGCAGTTCGGCCAGTTGGTCGCGTGCAAGGGTCCGGCCGGGCCGTTGCACGAGCACGGTCAGCAGGTCGAATTCCCCCTGCGTGAGCTTGACGATCGATCCGTCCGCCCGCAGCAGCCGCCGAGCGGAGGTGTCCAAGGTGAGGGCGCCGATGGCGTGGGTTGCGCGGTTGGGAGTGGGTGGCGCCACGACGGGTTCCGCTATGCCATCCCCCATCCGCCGAAGAATGCTGCGGACGCGGGCGAGCAGTTCCCTCAGTTCATAGGGCTTGGTGATGTAGTCATCCGCGCCCAGTTCCAGCCCGATGATCCGGTCCACGGGCTGGTCGGCGGCGGTGGCGAAGATGATGCCGACACGGGAACGGCCGCGCAGCCACCGCGCGAGCGACAGCCCGTCCTCTCCCGGCATCTGAATGTCCAGGATCGCCAGGTCGACGGTCTCCGCCTCGATCAAAGCGCGGAAGGCGACGCCGTTGCCCGCGTGCAGGACGTTGAAGCCCCGGTCGGTGAGGTATTCGACGACGGCTTCCCGAAGATCGTCCTCGTCCTCGGCGATGGCTATCGTGGGAATGGCTGCCTCCATCGGCGGGTGGGGGTTGGGGTGCGGGCGGATGACCTCGTCCCTGCGGAGACACGGATCGCCAATTCCGTCGTGGTGGGTGCAGGCCAACCATCCACGGATTTGCGGCGCTTGGAATCGCAAGTCATGGATGGTGGGCCTGCGCCCACCACGACGGGGGGAGGGGCGCGCAGGATGCCGCGCTCGACCCGCCTTGACGGTCGCGGCGCATGGGCCAGGATCGGCCCGAACAGTCCACGGGACACGGGAATCACATGGCGCGCGGCGCTTTCATCGCGATCGTGGAGGACGAGGCCGATCTCGCGGACTCCTACGCGGAATACCTGACCGCGCTCGGCTACCGCGTGGCCATCGCGCCCACGGGTGCCGCCTTCGATGCGCTGGTGGCGGAACAGGGCACGCCTCATCTGCTGGTCCTGGACATGAACTTGCCGGGGGAGCACGGCGGCGGTATCCTCAGCCGGATCGTACCGAACAAGGACTATCCGATCCTGGTCGCCTCGGCGATCGACGGCGCGATGGAACGCGTGGTCGCGCTGGAGGTCGGGGCCGACGACTACATCGTCAAGCCATTCGAATTGCGGGAATTGTCGGCCCGGATCAGCGGCCTGCTGACCCGCTATGGGCACGCGCAACGCCGGCTGATCCGGCTGGAAACCGTGCTGGTCGACCTGACAAGCCAAAAGCTGCTGAGGGACGGGCAGGGCATCGAAAGCTTGGGGCCGGGCGAGATCGCACTGATACGCGCTTTCACCGACCATCCGGCCCAGGTGCTGGACCGGGAGACGCTGCTCAGCCTGGCGCCGGGCGAGGATGATGAGGTCTTTGACCGCGCCATCGACAACCGCGTTTCCCGCCTGCGCCGCAAGCTGGCGACGGACACGATCAGGACCGCTCGCGGACATGGGTATGTCTACGAACCCTTCACCCCGCGCGGACGGGGGACGGCTTGATCGGACCGCTTCAAGCGGCAATGGCATGGACAGCCCTGCTCCATCGAGAAAACGACGCCCATAAGCCTCGATTGTTTCCGCTTTGCGTCACGGCGACGCACGCGCCATGATCCCGGACAAATCCGAGCACGGAAAGACCATGCCGTCCCCAGACAGCGCGCCGCCGAACCAGCCCCCCGCGGTGAACCTCGCGCTGGGCGATTTCCAATGGTCCTGGACGCCCGCGAACGACACGCTGAACCTGGGCCGCGCGTTGCGGGAGACGATCGAGGGGCCGGATGGGCCGCCGGTGACCACCGGTTCGGCGTTCCTGGCGTTGCTGCATCCCGCCGACCGCGACCGCCACGCCGCGGCGATGCATGCCCATTTCGTCCAACATGTCCGGCTGGAATGCGCCTCCCGCATTCGTTGCGCCAACGGGCACTGGCGCTGGTTCTTCCTGAGCGGCAACGCCGTCCGCCGAGCCGAACGGCGGATCGGGACGGTGCTCGGCACGATCGTTCCGCTTTCACCGGCCGAGGGACGGGGCGGGCGGCTCGACAACCCGTTCGGCGCGCTGTTCGCCGATGTCTGGCGCAGTGGGGTCGCCGCGATCGAGGAACGGGAGACCGAGATCGCCAAGCGCGTGGCGGCCGAGGCGGAGGCGTTCTCTCAACGCGAGTTCCTGGCCACCGTTAGCCACGAAATCCGCAACCCGCTGAGTGTGATCTTCGCGAATATCAGCCTGTTGCGTGCCCGTGCCGAACAGGATGGCGACAGTTCCCTGCTGGAACGGCTGGCGACGCTGGAACGGGCCGGCACCCATCTGCGGGATATCGTTTCGGACGTGCTCGACCTGGCGAAGGCGGACGCGGGGAAGGTCGAAACGGAACCCACCTGGTTCGAACTCGATCCGTTGCTGCTGGAGATCGAGGACATGGGCATTGCCCTGACCGAGGGCACGGACGTGCTGTTCATGCTCGATACGGATGCCGACCTTGGCAGCATGTACAGCGACCGGCTGAAGCTGAAGCAGATCCTGCTGAATCTGGTTGGCAACGCGGCGAAGTTCACCCGCGCCGGCCGGATCGTGCTGCGCGTGTCGGACGATCCGGACGGGTTGCTGTTCGCGGTGGAGGACACCGGGACCGGCATCCCGCCGACCAAGTTGCAAGTGCTGTTCAAGGCGTTCTCGCAGGTCAGCGGGTCGCATGCGCCGCGGGCGGGCGGCACCGGCCTGGGGCTGTATATCTCGGAACGCTATGCCCGGATGCTGGGCGGCCGCATGTCGGTGACCAGCCGGGAGGGCGAGGGCTCGGTCTTCGATTTCGTTCTGCCCCGCTCGATCGGCACCCGCACCGCGCATATCCCCCGCGTGCGCGACGAACAGCGGCTGGTGATCGGTCATACCGAGGATCTGGGATCGCTCGATCCGCATCTGCAATTGCGAAACACCAACCAGATGATCGCCATGCATCATTTCGATGCGCTGACGGCGATGGATGCGGCCTGCCGGCTGAGACCCGGCCTGGCGGAACGGTGGGAGACGATGGGGGACCGCGGTTGGCGCTTCTTCCTGCGCCAGGGTGTGCAGTTCCATGACGGGTCGGCCTTCGACGCGGCTGACGTGATGGCCACGTTTGAACGAGTGCGCGCGACCGGCGGTCCGTATGGCGCGTTCCTCGGGCCGGTGGTGGATATGCGTGCACCCGATCCGTTCGTGCTGGAACTCGAAACCGCGGTCCCCAGCCCGTTGCTGCCGATCGACCTGGCCTTTGTCGCGATCATCTCCCGCCGGTTCCGTGATGCTCCGGCTTCCTTGTTCGATAGCCTGGACGCCACGGTCGGGACGGGGCCATTCCGCCTGTCCGGCCGCCCAACCGAGCGAAACCTGCTGTTCCAGGCCTTCGATGGCTACTGGGCGGGCGCGCCAGCCTGGCGAGAGGCCGAGTTCCGCCTGATCGACGAGAACGGCCTTGCCAGCATCAGCGCTCTGCTGGCCGGTGAGGTGGATTTGATCGACAACGTCACGCCCGACCAGTTGCTGGAACTGCGGTCCCGCGATGACGTGGTCCTGTCGAGTTGCGACACTAGCCGGGTCTGGTACCTGTTCCTCGATCAGGCGTCGGAGATCTCCGCCTGGATCACGGACCATGCTGGGGTGCCGCTGGCACGGAACCCCTTGCGGGACCCGCTGGTGCGGCAGGCGATTTCCCTGGCGATCGATCGGGATTTCATTGCCCAGCAGATCATGGCGGGCCAGGCGCGTCCCGTCGGGGATGTGGCCGGACCGGGCGTGTTCGGCGTGAACCCCGCGGCTCGCCCCGATCCCTATGATCCCGCGACCGCCCGTGCCCTGCTGGCCGAGGCCGGCTATCCGGACGGGTTCCGCATCGTGCTGCATGGCTCCCGCGACCGCTCGTTCAACGGTCCCGCGGCCGCGCGCGCCATCGCCCTGATGCTGAACGCGGTGGGCATCCTGTGTCAGGCGGAGGTCATGGCCGGGAAGGACTATTACGCCCGCGCCGCGAAGGGAGAGTTCTGCATGGGCCTGTCGGGTTGGGGATCGGTGACGGGGGAGACGTCCTACAGCCTGCGGATGCTGCTCGCGACACGCGACCCGGCCAAGGGCCTGGGCGGCGTCAATCGCGGCGGTTACTCAAACCCGCGTTTCGATGCGCTGGTCGTCTCCGCCCTGCGCACGATGGACGATGATGCGCGGAGAGCCTTGTTGGAGCAGGCCTCGGCGCTTGCGATGGCCGATCGGGCAATCGTGCCGATCTGCTACCGCACGGCGACCTGGGCAACCAAGCGCGGTCTGGCCTACCAGGCGCGGGCCGACGGCGCCACCTTGGCGCTGGGGACCAGCCGAAGTTGACATCACCCGGGCATCGCCGGACGCTCCCGCCTGAAGCAATAGAAAGGGAGCCGAAACGATGGCACGTCTGGAAGGAAAGGTCGCACTGATCACCGGCGCAGGTACGGGGATAGGCCGAGCGACGGCGAGTGCGATGGCGGCGCAGGGCGCGAAGGTTGTTGTGGCGGAAATCAATGCGGCCTCGGGTGAGCAGACGGCCCATATCGTGACACAGGCGGGCGGCGCATGCATCGCCGTCACCACGGATGTCACGCAGGAGGACAGCGTCAAGGCAGCGATCGAAACGGCCGTGCGTCATTTCGGTGGCCTGCATGTCCTGCACAACAACGCGGGCGGCTCGACGCCGGTCGATAGCACGGTGGTCGATGTGCCGCTGGAGGAATTCTGGCGCGCGATCCGCCTGGACCTGTTCGGCACGTTCCTGGGCTGCCGCTTCGGAATCCCCGCGATCATCGCCTCGGGCGGCGGATCGGTCATCAACATGGCATCGAATGTCGCGCTGATGGGTATCTCCGGCCGTGACTGCTACACGGCGGCCAAGGGGGGGATCGCGGCCATCACCCGTTCGATGGCGGTCGAGTTCGCGCCGCAGAAGGTCCGCGTCAACGCGATCGCGCCCTCCGCGACGATGACGGATCGCGTCCGTGGGCGGCTTGAATCTGGGGTGCCGCGCATCACCAAGATGGCCGCCGCGCATCTGGTCGGGCTGATCGAACCGGAGGACATCGCCAACATGGCCGTGTTCCTCGCGTCGGAGGAGTCCCGGATGGTTACCGGCCACGTCTATGCGGTCGATAGTGGGATCACGATTTCATAGCGCCGGTCGGTACGACGTTCGCCGATACACGGGGGTTGGCATATGATCAGCAAGACCGTGTGTCGCGATCTCGTTTGACCCGAAATCGTCCCGTCCTCCGTTTCATGGACAGTAGAAAGGCCGAAAAGAAACCAGGTTGCAAAAATACGGACGACTGAAGCTGCCCGCGGGGTCCGTTACTGAGGACTTCGACCCTTTCGTAAGCATCCTGCTTAACACGCCGCGGGTGCTCTGATATCATCTGGAACGGAATATAGCGGGAAATCCGCGGGCATGACGTTTCCCGTTCAGGTGACGGCTGGAAAGCTATTCAACGCGTTGGAAGGTGTCGTCTATCTGACGAACCCGGACGGCACCATCCTGGCTGTGGGTGATCAAGGCTGGACCCGATTCGCGGTGGATAATGGTGCTTCGGGGCTGACGTCGGACTCCGTCATCGGTATGTCCATCTTTACCGCTTTGGCGGGGGAACCCGTTGTTGATGCCTACCGCAGGTTGCATGCTGCCGTCGTCAGCGGACGGCGCGCGGAAATCACCTTTGAATATCGATGTGACTCGCCCATCGCCGAACGCCTGATGCGGATGTCGATCACCGGGATCACGGGGGATACCGCCGTCGTCGCCGTTCTCTACCAATCCCAAATGTTGTCCGAAGTCGCTCGGCCTGCCATTCGCCTGTTTGCGCGCAATACGAAGGCCGCCCGCAAGCACCCGGAGGAGGCGGAACAACCCGTGCCGTTGTGTTCGTTCTGCCAGCGACTCCTGTGGCGACCCAGGGAGGGAGGCCGTTCGGCACGATGGATCGCGGCTGCGGAGTTCGTGCAGGCGGGCGGCGATGCGGATACCACTCTGGTGGAAACCATCTGCCAGGAATGCGCCGACCAGGTTGTTGCGCCGAACGTCTGATCACGGCGAACCGCCAGCCGAGCGGGGCTGGCGGTTCGTGGAGTGATCAGGTTCCGGCTTTGAGCTTGTCCTGCGTGCGCAGGTCGAAATCGCTCGCGTCGTGACGTTCATGCAACTGCGCCGCCGGGTCGCCCTGCAGGCGATTGACGATGCGGCCACGCTTCACGCCCGGGCGCTTTGCGACTTCATCGGCCCAACGCTGGACGTTCTTGTATTCCTGCACGGACAGGAATTCCGCGGAACCGTACAGCAATCCCTTCGCCAGCCCGCCATACCACGGCCAGACCGCCATATCGGCGATCGTATAGTCGTCCCCGCCCAGGAACCGGCTTTCCGCGAGGCGGCGGTCCAGCACGTCGAGCTGGCGCTTCGTCTCCATCGCGAACCGATCGATCGCATATTCGATCTTGGTGGGCGCATAGGCATAGAAGTGCCCGAACCCACCGCCCAGATAGGGCGCGCTGCCCATCTNNCCATCTGCCAGAACAGCCAGGACAGGCATTCCGCGCGCGGGGCTGGGTCCTTGGGCAGGAACGCCCCGAACTTCTCGGCCAGGTGCATCAGGATCGCGCCCGATTCGAAGACCCGAATCGGCTTCGGTCCGCTGCGGTCCAGCAAGGCGGGAATCTTGGAATTCGGGTTGATCGCGACGAAGCCGCTGCCGAACTGGTCGCCGTCACCGATCTTGATCAGCCAGGCGTCGTATTCGGCGCCGACGTGGCCCAGGGCCAGCAACTCCTCGAGCATGATGGTAACTTTTTGCCCGTTCGGCGTGCCCAGGGAATATAATTGCATCGGATGCTTCCCGACGGGCAATTCCTTGTCATGCGTCGGGCCGGCGATCGGCCGGTTGATGTTCGCGAAGCGGCCGCCGCTGGCCTTGTCCCAGGTCCAGACCTTCGGCGGTGTATATTCTGCTGGGTCGCTCATTCTCGGTCCTCCAAACACAGGGGCACAACGTGACGTCGCGGCCCATTTAGCACAAGCGGGGGCTGCTTCACGCGAATAGGACCAAGAGGTAGTGTGCCCCGACGGCGTGCCAAGACGAAAGAATCAGCCATGAGCAACCCCGCGTTCAAGTTCGATCACGTCCACATTATCAGTGAGAACCCGAAGGCCTCGGCCGCTTGGTATGTGGAGATGTTTGGCGCCACGATTGCCGCCGACACGATCGCGCGCGGGGCACCGCAGATCTTTGTTGATCTCGGCGGCGTCACGATCCTGATCCGCGGCCGCAGGCCGGGCGAAGACCCAGCACCCGGCAGCCCCATCCGGCCCTACTCTGATTTTTCAAGCCACAACACCTGGGGCACCGATCATTTCGGCTTCATGTACAACGGCGACCTGACCGCCTTCTGCAACGAACTGGCCGCGAAGGGCGTCACCTTCCCCGTCCCGTTGAAGAAAGGCGTGGGCGGCAGCCTGCTCTGCTACGTCTCGGCGCCCGATGGGGTCAGCATCGAACTGATGCAGTGCTGAGCGGGGGATTTACCCCCGCAGCATCGCCTCAATCTGATCCAACGTCCGGACGCGCGCGTACATCTTCATCGCCTTGTCCAGGCTGTAGGCGTGCGCGGCGGCATCGCCGCTCCAGCAGCATTCCCGTGCCACCACGGTCGCGATGTCCTGGCTGAACGCCTCCCGCACGCTCGTCTCCACCCCGCGGTTGGAGGCACCGCCGCCGATGATGATGGCATTGCACCGCAGCATCCGCAGCAACTCCGAAACCCCCGTTCCATAGAACGCGCTCGGCCGGCGCTTGAGGAAGATATAGTCCTCGGGCCGGGGCGCGATCTCATCGGGGAAGCCGGCACCCTCGGTGCCCTCGATGCCGTTGGTCAGAGGCGGCACGCCGGTTTCCGCCGACAGATCAGTCGGCAGCATCACCACATCCGCCCCATCCGCTCGGCTGACCGGGGTCGTGTAGATGATCGGCATGCCAGCGGCGCGCGCAGTGGCGATCATCCGCACCCAGGCATCCAGGACGGGGCGCATCACCGCGGCTCGTGCCGGATCGGGCGGAGTCAGCGCGCGACGGCACACGTCATAGGCGATCAGGGCGGTGCGGCTCGGGTCGATGCGATCTGCTTCTGGCATGGCAACATCCTGTGTCGAGGGGCAAACGGTTCAGGTCCAGCGAGCGTCGTCTGTGGCGTCGGTCGCCGTCAGCAATGTCGTTGTATAGACGACGGTCCAGGTGCAAAGGTCGTAGCGGCGACTGAGCGCGTCCCGCACAGCGGTCTCGGCCGCGCCTTGGGGCAGCTTCGATCGTTCCCACATCGCCAGGTTTGGCCGGCGCGTCAGCAGCAGGCTGCGAACGTTCCCGGCCTCGCCGTCGGCGCAGCGCCACAGGCCGATCACCTGCGAATCATAGGCCGATTCAAACCCCGGCCAGGCCTGCGCGCACAGATCTAGGAACTCCGGCCAGTCCTTCTCCGGCGTCTCGAACCAGCGGAACGCGTAGTTGCCCTGCCGGACGGGTGGCTGAGCATCGGATGGCCGTAGCGTCGCTGCCATGGCAGCACTTTCGGCCTGCGCGATGTCTCGGATCCCATCGGTCAGGGCGGCCTGTGCCCGTTCTGCGGTGATCGGCACCGACCACACCGTGACGGCCGTCAGTTCATCCCGAGGCCGCCCGATCTGGCTGCGCCACACGCCGTACAACGCGCCGCCGCCCTTCGCCAACGCCGCCCGCCGGTCGGACAGGCGGCCGGCGACGGTCTGCCACGCGCGCGGGGCGGTGGATATGCGGTGGTGGACATAGGTCTCGGCCATTCCATCCCCAGGTTCTTGTCGTTTCCCGAAGCCCATCTTCGGCATTCGCTGGCCCCTGTCCAGGTGCGCTTGCATGGTCCCCCGCGACATGAAACCATCGGGCATCACCCAATGACAGAAACCACACGAAGGAGAGTCCGCATGGATGTCGGCATGATGATGGTGTTCGCGAGCTACGGCTGGGACGATTGCTCCGATGCGCGCGTCTGGCAGGAGGAAATCAAGCTCGCGCGCCTGGCCGCGGACTCGGGGTTCGACTGCCTGTGGTCGGCCGAACATCACTTCGCCGACTATTCCTTCGTGCCCGACAACATCCAGCTCATGACCTACCTGACGGCCGTGTGCCCGAACATCGACGTGGGCACCGCCGCGGTCATCCTGCCCTGGCACGATCCGTTGCGGGTCGCGGAGCAGGCGGCGGTGCTGGACATGCTCTCGAACGGGCGCTTCCGCTTCGGGATGGGCCGCGGCCTCGCCCGCCGGGAATTTGAGGCTTTCCGCCTTAGCATGGACGAGTCACGCGGCCGCTTCGACGAAGCCGCCCCGATGATCATCGAGGCGCTGAAGACCGGTTTCATGGAAGGCAACGGCACTTACTACAAGCAGCCGCGCATCGAAATCCGCCCCCGGCCGCAGAATTCGTTTGATGGCCGTATCTACGCGGTCGCGTCCAGCGAGGACTCGGTCCTGTCGGCCGCCAAGCTGGGCGCCCACATGGTGATGTTCGCCGACCGGCCCTGGGAAATGCGGGTCCCGGTCATCGAGCATGGCCGCAAGCTGCACAAGCAGTTCCACGGCACCGAGCAGCCCCATCTGATGCTGACCGAGTTCTGCGTCTGCGGGCCGAACCTGGCCGAAACGGAACAGGAAGCCCGCCAGTACCAGGGCAAGTTCGTCGAGAGCAACTTCGTCCACTACGAATTCCTGGGCGACCACTTCAAGACCGTGAAGGGCTACGACGCCTACCAGCAGAAGGCGGAAATCGCGCGCAAGGCCGGCATGGAAGGTGCCGTCAACGGCTTCATGCAGGCGGCAAGCTGGGGCACGCCCGATAAGATCCTGCGCGGTCTGGAGGATCGCCGTCGCCTGGTCGGAGACTATGAACTCAACGTCGCGTTCCGCTTTGGTGGCACGCCCTATGACGTCGCCGAACGTGGGCTGAAGCTGTTCGCGAAGGAAGTGCTGCCGGTCCTGAAGTCATGGGGTCCGGTAGGCGCAGCCAAGGTCGCCGCGTAACCGTACCGCGCTGACCGGCGGCCCGCTCGGCCGCCGGTCACACTGGAACAGCGCTGGCGAAGTGACTGAAGGCGCGGGAAGCTGGCCTTGGCTAAGCTATTTCTTCCGCGCCCCTTCACACAGTCCGACGAGCAGAGCCGAAAGCAGCACGGGAACCTTGTTGTCCCTCACGAGCCGGCTCGCTTCCGCGATCAGTATATCGGGCGTCGGACCTGGTGCCGCGACGGGTGGTGGCGGCGACTGCCGAGCGCCAAGGCGCGGCAGCAGGAGCGTCACAAGCCCCAGGCTCAAAAGGACACCGGAAACGATCAACGGTGCGCCAGCAGGACCGACCAACGGAAGAAGATAGAGCCACAGGGCCGTCAAGGCGCAGCCCAGGGCCGCCAGCACGAGAACAGCGGCGAGCATGATCGCCGCCGCCGCCATCAATGCCCGCGCGCCCGCATCCCGCACCCGCGGCAGGACGGAATCATCCGTCCAAGCCTGGGCGATCCGGAGCAGCAGGCGTCCGGTCGATACGCCGTTCACCGGGACAGAAACCGCCCGCCGATGTATCCGACGCCCAAGGCGATCAGCAGCGCCGCCAGCGGCTGTTGCTCCACCTGGGTGCTGACGGCTTTCATTGCCTTGCAACCCTCGGCGCTGACGCTGCGGTACAGGGTCTGTGCCCCTTCGTCGATCTGGTTGACGGCGCTTTCGACCCCGGCCGTGGCGCCGGCGGTCAGATGGCCCACGAGGCTCGCGACGTCCGCCTTGAGGGCTGTGAGGTCCTGCTTCAACTGTTCAATGTCGGAAGAACTAGAGTTGGATCCGCTCATGGCTTTTCTCCGCTTTATCAAGAGTGCGTCGCGGCGCATCCCGAGGGATAGCCGCGGCTGGAATTGAATTGAAAGACCCTATGCCTGTAACGGCACAGGCGTTACCAATAACCGGTACGGGGCCATGGCCGAGTTTCAGCCGGCCCACGGTGGCAATTGTCTCACATCCACCCTTTTCAGATGTGGTCGCGACGGCCGCATTGCAAGTGCGGGGTCCGGCGGCGAGTCCGGACCGGGAGTGTCAATTGGTTGCTCCAGGTAAATTTGAATGTCGTTTCCTATGAACATTTCTACCATCGGTCGGGTCTATTGTCGCGCGATCCGGGCATACTCATATGATTTTCTGGGTCTGTCCCGCTTATTCAATCATCAGGCGGTGCTCTGCTGATTTCTCACGACTGAAAGGATCTTACGATGGCTCGCTTTCTGATTCCGCTGCTTTGCCTGACCGGGCTCGCCGGATGTGTCGTGCCGCCGCCAACCGTGCGCGTGGCGGGCGTCCACCCCGCACCGGTCGTTGTCCGAGGCCCCGATCCGAACTGCGTAAGGCAGCGTCAGGAAGCACAGGCAGCGCAACGTGTCGCCAACCGTGAGCTTCAGGAAGCGCGCGTCTATGGCGGGCGCCGGGAAGCCTGGGACGCGGAACGGGCGCGGGCGGAGGCCGACCAGCAGCGCGCCCAGGCGATGCGCGCGTGTGATTGACCAGCCGGTTCCGGCCTGGTCGGGGAAATGGCCCCTGACGGCGTAGGTACAAGCCGCATCTGCCATTTGGTTGACGACAGACCATATCTCCGTCTGCCGTCATGACGCGGACGCTCCAGACGTCCGCGTACCCGGACTTCAACCAAGCAAGGAATTTTATCTTGGCAATGATACCTTTCTCGCCCAGTCGCCTTCGTCCGTTCCTGACCGCGACTGTGTTTGGCGCCGTGATGATCTCGGGTGGGTTGTCCGTCGCCCGCGCCGAATCCGTCACCGACGCATCGTTTCAGCTCGCGCAGGCGGCCGCCCCCCAGCATCCCGCCGCGGCCGGCGCGACCGAGACGAAGGGGGAAACGGTTGAGGAGCGGATCGCGTCGCTGCAGAAGGCGCTGAAGATCACCTCGGACCAGGATGCCAAGTGGAACGCCGTCGCGCAGGCGATGCGGCAGAATGCGATGGCGATGGAGAAGCTGATCACCGCGACGCGGACTGTGTCCCCGGAGAGTGTCAGCGCTGTCGAAGATCTCAACATCTATCGCAAGTTCGCCCAGGCCCATGTCGACGGGCTCAAGAACCTGATCGATGATTTCAAGACGCTCTATGATTCCATGCCCGCCGCCCAGAAGGAGACGGCGGACGCGGTGTTCAAGACAACGCGCGAATAATACAGTCGAACGCGTGCGAGCATTTGAGAGGGCGTCATGAGTATTATTGTTGATAGAATATTTCCGAAGGGTCGCGCCGTGAAAATCCTGACCGGGCTGCTGCTCGGGTTCGGGGTGTTCGGGGTGGGCGTTGCGGCGGAGCAGGCGCACGCACAGGGGCGCGGCAACGATGGCCGCGGACACTACCAGGGCAATCGCGGCCATCACCGTGGCTGGAACGGCGGATATTATCGGGCGCCGCCGATCATCTATGGTTCGCCGTATGGACCCAGGTATTACGGGGCGCCGCGCTATTATCCGCCGCCGGTCATCTACCTGCCGCCACCGGGTTTCAGCATTCAGATTCGATAGTTCAGCAGCGGACCGAGGCAATCCTGCCTCGGTCCCGCCATTTGCCTCAGCAGGCGAAAGCCGGCCGCCTGCCGCGCGTGCCCATCGCCTTTTCCAGCGCATCGCCGACCTTCAGGATCAGTGCGTCCTCGAACGGACGTCCCCCGATCTGCAGTGACAGCGGCAGGCCGCTTTCGCTGAAACCGTTGCAGATCGACAGCCCCGGATTGCCGGTCACGTTGAACGCGCGGTTGAAGAAGGGCTGGAAGCCGGACGCCATCGAGTCTTCGCCGATCTCGCGCGCCGGGCAGCGCGCGGTCGGGAACACCAGGACGTCCACCGTCTTCATCACCTCCGCGACCTCGGCCACGAGCTTGGCGCGTGCCCGCTGGGCGTTGACGTAGTCGGCGGCGGCGATGAAAGCCCCCGTCATCAAGCGTGTCCGTCCATACACACCGTAGCGCTCGGGCGACTCGCGCAGCCACGCCTGGTGGAAGGCATAGGCCTCGGAGCGGGAGATCAGGCTGCCCGTGTCGCCATAGACCGCGAACGGAGACAGCGTGACGTCCCCGACACTGGCGCCCATGTCGCGCAGCACCATCAGCGCATTCTCCAGCGCCTGGATCGTCTCGGCATCCGTGCTCAGGTCGGTTTCGAAGAAGTGCCTGACCACACCGACCCGCAGCCCCTTCAACCCGGTGCCGAGACCGGCGGTGAAGTCGATGGAGGGAACCGTGGCGCAGGCGGCATCCAGGGGATCGTGCTGGGCGAGCACCTGCATCATCAGCGCGCAGTCCTCGCTGGTCCAGCACATGGGACCGGCGTGATCGAGCGAAAACGACAAAGGCAGGATGCCGCGCCGGCTGAGGTAGCCATACGTCGGCTTCAACCCGGCGATGCCACACCAGGCGGCCGGTCCGCGGATCGAGCCGCCGGTATCGGTGCCCATCGCCCCGGTGCAAAGCCCCGCCGCGACGGCAGCACCCGAACCGGAGGAGGAGCCGGACGGGTCCCGCGACAAGTCCCACGGGTTCCGCGCCGGTGGCCAGGGCAGATCGAAGGATGTGCCGCCGATCGCGAACTCCCACGTCGACAGCTTGCCGGTGAAGATCGCCCCGGCGTCGCGCAGGCATTTGACCGTGAAGGCGTCCTCGGCCGGGACATGATCCTTGAACAGGTCGGAGTGTCCGGTCGTGGTGATGCCGGCGGTGTTGTAGATGTCCTTCAGACCGATCGGGATGCCGTGCAGCGGCCCCTTCCAGCCGCCGGCGGCGATCTCGGTCTCCGCCTGCTTCGCCGCCGCCAGGGCCTGGTCTTCCAGCACCAGGATATGGCTGTTCAATTGGCCATCCAGCGCTTTCACGCGGGCTAGGTAGGCTTGCGTCAGCTCGACCGGTGACAGGGTCTTGGCGCGGATCTTGGCCGAGGCTTCCGCGATGGTCAGGAAATGCAGTTCGCTCATGATGGGGTCCTCTCCGTGTGCCGCCTCAGTCGATGCTCACCTGCGTGAAGTCCTGCATCCAGCTCTGCACCGGACGATAGCCGCGCACCTTCGGAGAGAATGCGCGTGGATTGAGGTCATGCACGATCCACAGCCACGGGCTTTCCTCAACCAGGATTTCGTGCGCCTGGGCCAGCAGCTTGTCGACTTCCACCGGATCGAAGGTGTTGGCCACCTTGTCGATGATCTTGTCGTAGTCGTCGTTCTTCCAGTGCCCCCAGTTGGAGGACACAGGCGTGGCCGCCGCGCTGTGGAACCAGCGGAACCAGACGGACGGGTCGGTCCAGGTCAGGCTGATGTTCATCGCGTGGCGGCCGCGGTTGATCGTGCTGTCGGGCAACTGGCGGAAGCCCAGAAGCATCTGGCCCCACTCGACGACGTCGAACTCGACCTTGAAATAGGCCTGCTCCAGGTTGCGCTGGATCAGTTCGTTCATCGGGATCGGCATCATCTGCCCCGATCCGGACGTGGAGATCATGACCTTGATGCGGGCGGGCTTGTCGGGGCCGTAACCGGCTTCCTTCATCAGGGCGCGGGCCTTTTCCAGGTCGTAGGTGAACTGGATCGGCGGCTTGCCGTAGTTCACGTCACCCGGGGCCACGAAGCCGCTGGCCGGCAGCGCGGTTTCATTCAGCAACTGCACCAGGCCCGCGCGATCCACCGCCCAGTTCGCGGCGTGGCGCACGCGCTTGTCGCGGAAGGGGCTGTCGCCCTGCATGCTGAACACCCAGGGCCAGATATGCGGATAGATCTTCGTGGTGACCTGGAACTTCGCCTGGCGCAAAGACGGGATGCCATCGGGCGGCGGTACCTCGATCCAGTCGACCTGGCCCGACCGCAGGGCCGCGAGGCGCGTATTCGCCTCCGGCATCGGGAACAGGGTGACGCGATCGACCTTGGGGCGGCGTTCCGGCGCCCAGTAGGTCGCGTTGCGCTGCATCTCGATGCTCTGCTGCTGTACCACGCGGGTAATCCGGAACGGTCCGGTGCCGGAGGGCTGCCGAGCAAAGGCGGCCCAGTCCTTGCCGACCTTCTCGTATTGCGCAGGGCTGGCGATCGGAACCCAGGCCAGAAGCTGGGGGAAGAAGCTGGTCGGCAGCTTGGTCCAGATCGCGACGGTGAAGTCGTCCACCTTCTCCCACTTGGCGACCTGCGGCACACGGGCGCGGGCGATGCCGGAGGCCGCGACCTCGAACTGCGGGGACTTGTCGTCATACAGGCGCGCGAGGTTCCACACCACGGCATCGGCATTGAACGCGCTGCCGTCGTGGAACGTCACCTCCGGCCGCAGCTTGAACGTCCATTTCAGGCGGGTTTCATCCACCGCCCACTCGGTCGCGAGCCCGGGGCGGAAGCCCACGCGCTTGTCGGCTGGATTGAGCAGATCCCAGTCCACGAGCGGTTCGAAGACCGGATAGCCGACAAAGCGCATGCCCTCGGCGCCGTTGTTCGGCATGCCCGTCGTGGTCGGGATATCGGACGCGGTCATGGCGATCCGCAGGTGCTGCTGACGCTGAGCCTGTGCCACGCCTGGCACGGTGAGCGCCGCGGCCAATCCGAGGCTCCCGCGCCGGCCAATTTTCCATTCGTCCATCAATGCCTCCTGCCACGCGCCGGCCCGCGAGACCCACCACTGGGCCGCCGGATGGGCACGTGCTTTGGGTCGGCGCTGCAATCGATGTGCCAGACCAATGGGGGACCGGGTCGTACGACGCACAGCAACGAGGAATGCCATCCGGCTCACCCCGCCCCCCGAGCGACACCGGACGCTCGGCAGGGAGGCGGCCGATAGAGAGATTATAATTTGAACATATGGATGGAAATTTGAGCGTATTGGAACCGGCGGGAAGCCTAGGCGCGCCATCTGCGGTACATCAGACGACCGGCTCAGTGCTTTCTGCATTCTGAAGCCACATTTTATGAGTGTGAATTAGACTGACTGTGCGGAGGCTCCCTGGTTCAGCATAAATTCTGGGCGAAATACGGGCCGCCTCCCCGATCGATCGACAGCCCCGCTGCGGGCCATCGGCCCCGGGAACGAACCGCACCGGCCGGTTGTCAGTTCCGGTGCCCACTGCGACAATCCCGCCAACAAGCCATTCGCAATCACGGGAGTTCGAAGCATGCATCCAAGAGGCAAGGTCTGCGTTGTAACCGGCGCGGCCAGCGGTATCGGCGAAGCGGTGGCGAGAGCCTTTGCCGCGGCCGGTGCCCGCGGTGTCGTCGTCGCGGACCTGGCGGCCGAGAAACTGGCCAAGGTCGCAAGCGAGATCAACGGTCTCGCCGTTCCGACCGATGTCTCGAAGGAAGCCGACATCCAGGCGTTGATCGCCGCGGCCGAGGCGAAGTACGGCCCGGTTGACATCTATTATTCCAATGCCGGCATCTCCCGTCCTGGCATGGAAGACGCCTCGGACGCTGACTGGGACCTGAATTGGCGGATCCATGTCCTCAGCCACGTCTTCGCCGCGCGGGTCCTGGTGCCCGGCATGCTGGCGCGCGGGTCGGGCTATCTGCTGAACACCGCATCCGCCGCGGGGCTGCTGACGTCGATGAACTCCATGGCCTACGGCGTGACCAAGAGCGCGGCCGTCTCGCTCGCGGAACATCTGGCGATCCAGTATGGCGACCGTGGCATCGGCGTTTCCGTCCTGTGCCCGCAGTCGGTGCTGACGGGCATGACCAGGCCGGGACGGCCCGGCGCGGCCAGCGTCGATGGAGTCATGACGGCGACCGAGGTCGCGCAGATCGTGCTTGAAGCGATGGAGGCGGAGCGGTTCATGATCCTCTCCCATCAGACCGTCCATGAGTACGAGATGCGCAAGACGAAGGATCGCAATCGCTGGCTCTCCGGCATGCGTCGCCTCCGTAACAAAATCTATGGTGCACCTGCCACCGGGGCGCTCTGACGGGTCTCGTTTACTGGCGCGCGACCGTGCCAGTACAAGGCCAGCCTCGTTGCGAAGACGTCGCTTCCGCGAATGTGGGGGCGGCGTCTTAAACGCTTGCGGTGGCGTGGGGAACGCGACATGCTGCGCCGCAATAGGGCTGGGAGATCATCATGAAACGACGGTCACTCCTTCAAGGCGCGGCGGCCGGTGCCGCCGCGACGTCTCTGCCGCGCATTGCCATCGCGCAACCGGCCAATTCCCGGGTTTTGCGGTTCGTGCCGCAGTCTAATCTCACGGTGCTCGATCCGATCCTCACGACGGCCGCGGTCACCGCCAATCATGCCTGGATGGTGTGGGACACGTTGTTCGGCATGACCCGCGACCTGCAACCCAAGCCGCAGATGGCGGAAGGGTTCACCGTCTCGGACGATGGCCGGACCTACCTGGTCAAGTTGCGCGAAGGCCTGAAGTTCCATGACGGAGAGCCGGTCCTTGCAAAGGATTGCGCCGCGAGCCTCGCGCGTTGGTCGGCGCGGGACACGTTCGGGCAGACGGTCGCCAAGATCGTCGACTCCTGGGGTACCGCGGACGATCGCACCATCAAGGTGACCCTCAAGCGGCCTTTCCCCCTGCTGATCGCCGCCATGGCGAAGTCCGATGCGCAGATCCCCTTCATGATGCCGGAACGTGTCGCCAAGACCGACCCGTTCAAGACCATCACTGAGATCGTTGGATCGGGACCGTATCGGTTCCTCAAGGACGAGTACAACTCCGGTAGCAGCGCCACCTGGGCCAAGAACCCGAACTATGTCCCCCGGCAGGAGGCGCCGAACTGGACATCAGGCGGGAAGGTCGCACATTTCGAACGGATCGAGTGGAAGATCATTCCGGATGCGGCGACCGCAGCCGCCGCGTTGCAGTCCGGCGAAATCGATTGGTACGAACAGGTACAGGCCGATCTGGTCCCGTTGTTGAAGCGGAATAAAGACATTCAGCTCGCGCCGTCCAATCCGATGGGTTACTTCGGGGGCCTGCGCTTCAACCACCTGCATCCGCCGTTCAACGACGTCAAGCTACGCCGAGCCGTGCAGATGGCGGTGAACCAGGAAGACTATATGGGGGCGATTACGGGCAATGATCCGGAGTACTGGAACATCTGCCGCTCTCAGTTCCCATGCGGCACGACCTATGGAACCCAGACCGACCTGCCGATTCTGAAGGGCGACCTGGAAGCCGCGAAAAAGATGGTGCGGGAGGCTGGGTACAGCGGCCAGCGCGCCGTCGTCATCAATCCCACCGACTTTGCCACCATCGGGCCGTTGGGCGACATCACCTACGATATGCTCAAGAAGATCGGCATCAACGCGGAGTTGGTGGCGACCGATTGGGGCTCCGTCGTGCAACGCCGAGCGAGCCGGGAGCCCGTGGACAAGGGTGGCTGGTCGATATTCCACACCTGGTTCACCGGAGGGTTCGTGCTCGATCCCGTCGTGACCGCGCCGTTCCGCGGCGGCGGGCTGTCCGGGTGGTTCGGCTGGTATGACAACCCGAAGATCGAGGGCATGACCCAGGAATGGCTGGATGCCCCGGATGTCGAGTCCCGCAAGAAGATGGCCGCCGCCATCCAGCGGGAAAATTATGAGCAGGTGCCGACCGTGACGCTGGGTCAGTTCCAGATCCCGACGGCATACCGCAAGACCCTGGTGGATCGCGTCGTGTCTTCGGGACCGCTGTTCTGGAACGTCAAGCGGGGGTAGCCGGCTCTCGACCGGGCTCCCCAACCGGGGCTCTCCCCTGGGGCGGCGGCTACGGCTTTGTAGCGTCGCCCGCGGGGGCCGGGGTTTCCGCCGGAGCCTCGGTTGTCGCACCGACCGGGGCGGGCGGCGTTTCGGCGGCGGGCGGTATCGCTTCGGCCTTCTTCAGGTCGGCCAGCGTCGGCACCAACGCCTTTTCTTTCCACGCGCCAAGCTGATAGGTCCAGTTCCCGAGGCGAGTGGTGAGCGTCTGTGCTTCTTCCTTGGCCTTGTCGTCGCTGGTGACCGCGAACCGCGCCAGGATGTCCTTTTCCGCCTTGAAGACGGTCGCCGTGATGGTCAGCCCATCGGTCGTGGTGAACACGCCGCGTCCGATTTCGTCGCCCACGGGCGTGCTGTTCGGCTGCACGTCCTGGAACGTCACGTGCTCAAATGCTCGCCCGACATCTTCCACGCGATAGTCGTCCAGCGGCGGGTGATCGGCCGGGTCGGTGACGTCCAGCTTATCGTCCTTGCGGGCGAGCGTCAGCGTCTGCCCATCCCGGGTGATGACCGCCCCGGCGATGCGCTTGCTGTCGATGTTCATGACATCGCGATCCAGCCAGAGCTGCGGGTCGGCATCGACCTGCAACGCGCCCTCGGCCAGCCAGGCCTGGGCCTCCCCGGGACGGCGGATATAGATCTGCTCGGGGACCTTCGCCTGTGCGCGCACCCGACGATGGCCGGTGATGATCGACAGGATCGGCTTGCCCGACCCATCCAGCAGCCGAAGCAGGCTGGACTTGGAGTCATTGGCGTCCGGTTCTTCCACTCCCAGCCGGCGAAGCTGTTCGGCGTCAGAGGTGCGGGGTTCGAGCAGCCGCAGCTCGGTCAGCGCGGTCAGCATGCCGCGCAGCTTGGTGTCCAGGATCGGATAGCCGCCGCGATCGGCCAGCCCCCAGCGCCCGTCGGCCAGCACCAGCGTGGTCGTCTTGCCCTGGCTGACGATCTCGATCTTCGCGGCGTCCTTCAGCCGGGGCGCCAGATTGGGGAACATCAGCGTCCCGGAGTCGATCGCGACCTGCTGGGCCGGCTTGGTGGCGGAGCCGAAATACCAGCCGCCACCCAGGGCAACGGCACCGACAACGACCAGGATCGAAAGCGTGCGCGGGGTCATAGCGGGAGTCCTCGGGGGATCGGAAGGCCAGCCATCATGCCCGTGCCCTCGCGCGCCGGCCGCGCTGCACCAGGGCCAGGATGATGGCCACGATCGTCAGAAGCGCCGGCACCAGCACGATCGTGAACACCTTCAGCGCGGCGTCGAGGCTGGAGATGTCGCGGTTCAGTTCCAACTGCACCGCGCGCAACTGGCGGCGGGTGTCGACGATGTCCTTGCGGGCCTCATCGATCGCGGCGCGCTGTTCGGCGGTGATCACGGCTTCGGTCTTGCTGCCCTCTCCGCCGCCCGAACGCAGGCCGCGGAGTTTCTTCTCGACCTCTTCCAGGTGCTTGGTCAGCCCTTGTTCGGTCTGGCGGAACTTCGCCTCGGCATCCGCCTGCATTTCCTGCACCAGGGTGAAGGGCCGGTTGGTGTCCCCGCGCGACCGCAGGCCGATCAGCGCGTCACCGCCGGCGAGCGTGCCGATCAGGTTGGCGAGGAAGGGCCCGTTGTCGGCGAAGGGCATCGCCTGCTGCTGGCCGAAGAAGTCGGAGACGCGGACCCAGAACCGGTCGGCCAGGATGTCGGTGTCCGCGACGATGACCATGTTGGCGGCCCCATCGGTCTGCGCCTTGTGGGCGGGCAGGTTCTCGGCGCGGGTCTGGCCCTCGGCCAGGGGCGGCGGGCCGTCGAAGGCCGATTTCAGCGTGCCGCGCACCCGGGCCGCGACAACGCGGGAGGTCCCGTCCGGCTTGAAGTCCGCCAGCATCTGCACGGGACGAGGCTGCTTCACCTGGTCCACCGATATCAGGCCCGAGCGGGCGCTGGTGCTCAGCAGCGGGGTGAAGGTGATGTCGGCCTTGTCCGCCTTGCGCAGGAACCCGGCCGAGGCCACGCCCACCTGACCCAGATCGACCGTCGCGGGGTCGTCGTGGTTCACGCCGTCGCGGATGTTGAACCAGGCGACGTAGTTGACGGCCTGGTTCTTATCCTCCGGCCCGGCGCGGACGCGCCAGGCGCCGGTCAGGTCGCCGACGATCTGGGAGGTGTCGAACTCGATCCCCCAGGCGTCGAACAGCTTCTTAAGGTTGGAACTGGTGTCGGTCGGCGGCTGGCCGGTCTGGGATGGCGTGGCGGCGGTCGCCTCGCTCCAGGGATCGACCATGGCCATCAGCCGCCCGCCGCGCATGACGAACTGGTCGACGGCATACTGGGTGGCGTCCGGCAGGTTCTGCGCCTGCGCGACCAGCAGGACCTCGACCTCGGGCGGGATCACCTGCACATCGGTCGCGATCGTCTGCACGCTGTTGGTCTGCCGCAGCAGCATGGTGGAGGCATAGGGCTGCCCGGCCGGACCTTGCCCGCGGCTCATCATCATCATGCGCGGATCGCCATCCAGCGGCAGGGACGACATGACGCCGATGACCGGGCGCTTGGGGTTGGACAGTTCATAGACCAGCTTGGTCAGGTCGAATTCCAGGAAGCGCTGCCGCTCGGTCTGGAAGAAGGCGATCGTCCGTTCATCGTCCTGCAGGTTCGTGCCGGCCAGGCCGAAATAGATCTGCGTGCCGCCCTGGTCGACCGGGATACCCTGCAGGCCATAGGCGACGGCGCGATCCTCGGTGTCGCTGAACGGCTCGGGGTCATAGAATTCGAGCTTGATGCGGCCGTCCGCCACCTGGGCGTAGCGTTGCAGCATCTCCCTCACCTGGTCGGCATATCCCCCGTACACCGGCACGGTGGCGCCCAGGCGGCGGGAGTAGAACAGCCGCAGCGTGATCGGCTCCTTCAAGCCGGACAGGATCTTCCGGGTCCCGTCGGACAGCGTGTAGAGGCCGCCCTTGGTCAGGTCGAGCTGTGTGCCGACCAGGCGCGCATCCGCGAACATGTTGATGCCGACGGCAATCGCCAGGGCGGCGATGACACCGATGATGGAAAACGTGAGGCGTCGCATGGTCTCAGTCCGTCTTCCGTTGATCGACAAGCACGGTATTCAGGAACAGGAAGAACCCGATGAACGTGGCGAAGAACACCAGGTCGCGGGCCGATATGATGCCGCGCGTGAAGGCCTGGTAGCGATCCAGCACCGCGATGCGGCGCGCGACCTCGGCCAGGATCGGCGTGTTGCGCGACAGGAACTCGGTCACCAGCGGGTAGGAGGCGACGGCGAACACGAAGCACAGCGCCACCGCCAGGACGAAGGCGATCACCTGGTTCCGCGTGACGGCGGAAGCCGCCGACCCGATCGCGAGGAACGCGCCGGCCACCAGCAAAGCGCCCAGATAGCCGGCGGCGATTACGCCATTGTCCGGCTCCCCCAGCATGTTGACGGTGATGATGAAGGGGAAGGTCAGCGCCAGCGCGATGGCGCAGAACGCCCAGGCCGCCAGGAACTTGCCCACCACGGCCTGGCCCTGCGTGATCGGCAGGGTCAGCAGCAGCTCGATCGTGCCCTGCCGCCGTTCCTCGGCCCAGAGCCGCATCGTGATCGCGGGGACCAGCAGCAGGAAGACCCAGGGGATGAAGGTGAAGAACGGGCTCAGGTCGGCCTGGCCGCGATCGAAGAAATTGCCGAGGTTGAAGGTCATCGACCCTTGCAGGACCAGGAAGATGACGATGAACACGGTGGCGACGGGGGTCGCGAAATAGGCCGCGAGTTCCCGTCCGGCGATGATCGAGATGGCGCGCATGGCTACGCCGCGTCCTTTGATTTCTGGCCGGGGAGCGTCAGTTGCCGGAACACGTCGTCCAGCTTCCCGGACGGGTGGCGGCGTTCCAGTTCGGCCGGAGTCGCGTCGGCGACCACCCGGCCGCCGGCGATGATGATGGCGCGTGTGCAGACTGCGTCGACCTCCTCCAGGATATGGGTGGAGATCACGATCGCCTTGTCTGGCGCCATTTCCCGGATCAGCTTCCGCACCTCGAACTTCTGGTTCGGGTCCAGGCCGTCGGTCGGTTCGTCCAGCACCAGCACGGGCGGATCGTGCAGCAGCGCCTGCGCCAGGCCGACGCGGCGCTTGAAGCCCTTGGACAGGGTCTCGACCGGCTGCAACCGGACGCCCTGCAATTGCGTGCGGTCGATCGCGGTCTGGATGCGGTTTTCCAGGTCGCGGCCGGAAAAGCCTCGGATCTTGGCGCAGAACGCCAGGAAGCCGGTGACGGACATTTCCGGATAGGTCGGCGCGCCCTCGGGCAGGAAACCCAGCAGCCGGCGCGCGGCGACCCCATCCGTCTGCACATCATGGCCGCAGATGCGGGCGGTGCCGGCGGTTGGGATCATGAACCCGGCCAGCATCCGCATGGTCGTGGATTTCCCGGCCCCGTTGGGACCCAGGAAGCCGAGGACCTCTCCCTTGGCGACGCGGAAGGACACGTTATCAACCGCGGTGAAGCGGCCGAACTTCTTGGTTAGCCCGTTGATCTCGATCAACGTGGCCTCATTGACGGAAGGCAATGCTCACCTCTCCGGTTCTCCCAGTGGGGGCTCCCATTGGGCCTCCCAGTAGGGAGGGATCCTGTTCGGGCTGCCCCGGCCAGGGGCAGATAGCGCAACTGCGGCCGGATGCAAGCCGGTTCGAGCATCGCCGAACGCCTTCTTGCTGTCCGGTCCGCCCGCATGCGATGCGTGACCGCCGCTTTCCGCCCGCCGACGCCTAACGTGCCGGCATCCCTTTGATAAAGGATAAGACCGCCATGCGCATCGTGGATGTCCGGGAGATCACGCAGCCGATCGCGTCTCCCATTCGTAACGCCTACATCGATTTCAGCAAGATGACCACCAGCCTGGTCGCGGTGGTGACGGACGTTGTGCGGGACGGGCGCGCGGTTGTCGGCTACGGCTTCAACTCAAACGGCCGCTACGGCCAGGGCGGCCTGATCCGGGAGCGTTTTCGCGGTCGCATCCTGGATGCCCCGCCCGAGACCCTGCAGGACGCCGAACGCGACAACATCGACCCGGCCAAGGTCTGGGCCGCGATGATGACGAACGAAAAGCCGGGTGGGCACGGCGAACGCTCGGTCGCGGTCGGCACGCTGGACATGGCGATCTGGGACGCGGTCGCGAAGATCGAGCAAAAGCCGCTCTTCCGCCTGCTGGCCGAACGGCACGACTGCGAGGCGGATCCCCGGGTCTTCGTCTACGCGGCCGGCGGCTACTACTATCCCGGTAAGGACAACAGCGCCCTGCGCGCCGAAATGCGCGGCTACCTCGATCGCGGCTACAACGTCGTGAAGATGAAGATCGGCGGCGCCTCGCTGCGGGACGACCAAGCCCGCATCGAAGCCGTCCTTACCGAAATCGGCTCCGAGGCGAGGCTGGCCGTCGATGCCAACGGGCGCTTCGACCTCGAAACCGGCATCGCCTATGCGAAGATGATGCGCGACTACAACCTGTTCTGGTACGAGGAAGTGGGCGACCCCCTCGACTACGCCCTGCAGGCCGCCCTTTCGGAATTCTACCCGGCGCCGATGGCCACCGGGGAGAACCTGTTCTCCCACCAGGATGCCCGCAACCTGCTGCGGTACGGCGGCATGCGGCCGGACCGGGACTACCTCCAGTTCGACTGCGCCCTGTCCTATGGGCTGGTCGAATACCTCCGCACGCTGAAGGTGCTGGACCAGTTCGGCTGGTCGCCGTCCCGTTGCATCCCGCATGGCGGGCATCAGATGTCCCTGAACATTGCCGCCGGTCTCGGTTTGGGCGGCAACGAGAGCTACCCGGACCTGTTCCAGCCCTATGGCGGTTTCCCCGACAGCGTGCGGGTTGAAAACGGCCATGTCGTCATGCCCGAACTGCCGGGCATTGGTTTCGAAGGCAAGTCCGACCTGATCACGGTGATGCGCGCGCTGGCGTCCTAGCAGCCCCGGCCGTGTGCATGGACACCTGTCCTGCCTCACGCCTATAGATATTGGTCAGACGCGCCTGTGGCGCGGTGCTGCGGAAAGAGGTTCCAGATGGACGATTTCGATCAATCCTTTCATGAGTTCCAACAAGCGGAACGCGCCCGCCGTGCCGCAATCCGTTGGCTGACGGCCTTTGAAACCGCGTTGGTGTCGCGTGATCCGGCGAAGATCGCCGATCTGTTTCATGCGGACTCCCATTGGCGCGACATCCTGGCCTTTACCTGGCACCTGACCCCTGTCGAGGGACGGGACGCGCTGGCCGAGCGCCTTGCGGACGAACAGGGCCACACCAGCGCGCAGGGCTTCCACCTGCCGGCCGGCCGCAAGCCGCCCCGCAACGTCCGCCGCCTCGGCATCGATTGCGTCGAGGCGATCTTCGAGTTCACAACCGCCGAGGGCCAGGGCGCCGGCATCATCCGCCTCTCGCCCGCGGCCGATGGCTCCGAGGACTTGAAGGCGTGGCTCATCTCCACCACGCTGGAATCCCTGACGGGCCACGAGGAGAGGATCGGCGACAACCGCCCGACCGGCGCCGCCTATTCGCGGAACTTCGGCGGCGACAACTGGGTGGACGTGCGCCGCAAGGCCCAGGCCTATACCGATCATGAACCCACCGTTCTCGTCGTCGGCGGCGCCCAGGCCGGGCTCTCCATCGCCGCTCGGCTGAATCAACTTGGCGTCGACACCCTGCTGGTCGAGAAGTGGCCCCGCATCGGCGATAGCTGGCGCAAGCGCTACCACTCGCTGGCGCTTCACAACTCGATCCACCTCAACCACCTGCCCTACATGGAATTTCCGCCGACCTGGCCGAAATACATCCCCAAGGACATGCTGGGGAACTGGTTCGAGTTCTACGCCGATGCCATGGAAATCAACTGCTGGACGAACACCGAGTTCGTCGCCGGCACGTGGGACGAGAAGACCAAGACCTGGACCGCCCAGCTAAAGCACGCCGATGGGACCGAGCGGGTGGTGAAGCCCCGCCACATCGTCTTCGCCAACGGCGTCAGCAGCTATCCCTTCATCCCCGACCTCCCGGGCCTGGAAGACTTCAAGGGAGAGGTCGTCCATTCCGAAGGCTTCGACAGCGGCGCGGCCTGGACCGGAAAGAACGCGGTCATCATGGGCACGGGCAGCAGCGCGAACGACATCGCGCTCGACCTTCACAGCCATGGCGTGAACACGACGCTGATCCAGCGCGGCTCCACCACGGTCGTTTCGATTGATCCGAGCGCCCGGCTGAACGAAGCGATCTGGGACGAAGGCCCGCCGCTCGAGGATTGTGACCTGATCGTTTCCTCTGCGACGCCGACGCTGATCACCAAGGCTTACAAGACGGTGACACAGCGCATGATGGAACTTGATAGGGAGATGATCGAAGGCCTCAAGGGCATCGGCTTCAAGTTCGATATCGGAGAGGACGAGACCGGTCACCAGATGAAGTATTTCCGCCGCGGCGGCGGATACAACCTGGATGCCGGCAGCTCCGCCCTGATGATCAAGGGCGAACTCGGCCTGTTGCAGTATGACCGGATCGAACGTTTCACCGCCGAGGGCGCGCTGCTGAAGGACGGGACCACGGTTCCCGCCGACGTCGTCGTCCTGGCCACCGGCTACTATCCGCAGAAGGAACTCGTCCGGCGCGCCCTGGGTGAGGAAGTGGCGGATCGTATCGGCCCGGTCTGGGGCATCGGCCCGGATGGGGAACTGAGCAACATGTTCAAGCGCACGCCGCAGGAAGGCGTGTGGTTCATCGCCGGCGGTCTGGCGCAATGCCGGATCAATTCGAAGTACCTCGCCCTCCAGATCAAGGCCATGGAACCACGGCTGTTCAACGCTGAC
>DIUL01000014.1 GCA_002422345.1 Acetobacteraceae bacterium UBA6159 | reverse complement strand
CCCGGGGTCGCGCCCGGCTTGCCGATCAGCTGACCCTGGATCGGGTTCGCGATCTGAACCGTCGGGGTCGGAGCCGTCGTTTCCATGCCACGGGCAACGTCACCGGGACGCTGGCCAATGGTTCCAGTGGACGGGGTCTGGGCATTCGCCACGTCGGCCAAGCCGAACGCTCCAAGCGTGCAGACGCTCGCGAGCAAGAGTTTACGCATGATGTCCTCCATCGTAGGCCGAACAAGCCGGCGGTCTCAGCCACTCCCCCCCAACGGATCGGAAGCCAGGGACGGACCAGCCGTTTCTACCGGCGCATTGATTGCCCGTTATCATATTTGACGCAAGGTAATCGAAGCGGTTTTCATGGCATTCACGAAACACTGTGGCAGCGATACCACAGTGCCTCGGATCAGCCCGCGGCGAGGGCTCCGATGGCCGCCGCGCCGGCGCAATGCCGCAGCCGGCCTATGGTTTTCCCGTCGATCCCGCCCAGCGCCGCGACCGCCATGCCCGCCGATCGGGCCAGCCGGTTCCAGCGGACGGCGCCCAAGGCGGGCTCCCCCGGATGGCTCGCGGTCGGGAAGGCGGGGGACAGAAAGGCCAAGGAGGCGCCGGCGCGCCGGGCTCGCCGCAGTTGGGCCGAGTCGTGCGCCGAACTGGTGATCAGGCCCCGCCGCCTCACCAGACCGGGCCAGTGGCCGCCCCGCAGATGCACGCCCGCCCCCAGGGACGCCGCCAGCCGCGAGTCGCCGGCCACGACCAGGGCCAGCCGCCGCTGCCGGCAAATCCGCGCCAGGTCGCGGCCGATCGCGACGCGGTCGGGGTGATCGTCATGGCGCAGCACCACGCCGGCGCGCCCCACCGGCAACAGCCGGGCAGACGGGCGTGGATCGGGCAGGCGCCGCGTATCGGTAAACAGCCACAGCACCGGCCCCTCTCTCCGCCGCGCCGCCGCCGCTCGGCCCCACGCCAGGAGACCCGGATCGCTCATGCGGAGGGATGTCCTACAGGAACTTCAGCGCCGCGAAGCCGCCGATGATGCCGGCCGCGACCAGGACGGTGATCAGGGTCAGCCGACGCTCGATGAAGTCGCGCGCCCAGTCGCCCATGAAGTGCAGCAGGCCGGCCACCAGGAAGAACCGCCCGCCACGCGTGACGATGCTGGCCAGCATGAACACCCAGAAATCGAACCCCGCCGCGCCGGACGCGATGGTGACGATCTTGTACGGGATCGGAGTCAGCCCCTTGATGAGGATGATCCACAGCCCCCACTCGGCATACATCGCCTGGAACGCGGCGAATTTGTCGGCATATCCATATAAGGCGATGATCGGCCGAGCGAGCTGGTCGAAGACGGCATAGCCGATCAGGTAGCCAACGGCGCCGCCGATGACGCTGGCGATCGTGCAGATCGCGGCGAAGCGCCAGGCCCGGTCAGGCCGGGCGAGACACATCGGTACGAGGAGGACGTCGGGGGGGATCGGAAAGAAGCTGCTTTCCGCGAAGGACACCACGGCGAGCCACCAGGGCGCACGCGGTGATCCGGCCAGCGCAAGGGTACGGGCATAGAGACTGCGAAGCATGGCCGGCCTCATATCAGGCGCCGTGGGACGGGTCACCTGGGCATTCGGGGCGCATGGCGGGCCTGGGCCGAAAAACCGGGGGGGATTGGACCTGGGGCACGGGCCAGCCTATCGTGCGCCGGCTCCGCTTGGCCGAGGATACCGGGATGCGTCATGTCACGTGCTTGCTTGTTCTGCTGGGATTGGCGCTGCCCCACCCCGCGGTGGCCCAGGCCGATGCCGGGTACCCGCATGCCTTCCTGTTCGGCGCCTGGGTCGGCGGCACCTTTCCCGCCCCCATCACCCTGAACGCGCGTGAATGCCAGGCCAATCCGACCGTCATCTTCACCAAGGATGTCGTGATGCGGGCCAACCCCTTTGACGCGAGCTACGCGCAGAGCCTGGTTGAAACCGTCCGGGACTCGGGCAACGGGGTCGAATTCCGCCTGCTGCGCGTTGGCTCCGCGGCCCCGACCAGCCCGTTCGGCCTGGGCGCGTCGATGGGGGCCGATGCCGCCGGCTTCGGCTGCGGCAGCCCCACGGTGCTGCGCGTGCTGCGGCGGGGCGAGAACGAGATCGCCTTCCCCAACTGCACCGCCTTCCCCTACCCCCTGGTCCGCTGCCCCGCCCATTGAGGCTGGCCGCCCAATAAATCCACAGGAGACCGTCCATGACAAAATCCGTTGCCCGCGTGCTGGCGGAAAGCCTGGAGGCGCATGACGTCGACCAGATCTTCTGCGTCCCTGGCGAAAGCTATGTCGGCCTGACCAGCGTGCTGGCGGAACGGAACTCCATCCGGATGATCGTCTGCCGGCACGAGGGCGGGGCGGGCTTCATGGCGGCGGCGGACGGGCGGCTGCGGAACCGGGCGGGCGCGATGATCGTCTCCCGCGGGCCGGGGCTGGCGAATGCGATGGTGGCCTTGCACTCGGCGTTCCATGACGCGACCCCAATGGTGATCATGGTCGGGCAGGTGGAGCGGAAGGATTTTGGTCGGCAGGCGTTGCAGGAGCAGAACTACTCCAAGCTGCTGAGCGACATCACCAAATGCGTGATCGAGGTGAATGAGCCAGAGCAGGCGTCCGAGGCGATCGCCCGCGCCTTCCACCTGGCGGAAAGCGGCACGCCGGGCCCGGTGGCGGTGATCCTGCCGGAGGACATCTTCGACGACACGACCGATGCCGAGGTGAACCTGCCGCGGCCGCGCGCAGTGGCGGGGCCTAGGAGCGCCGACCTGGACCGGCTGGCGGAGATGCTGGCGAAGGCCGAACGGCCGCTCGTGCTGGTGGGCGGGGCGATGCTGTCGGACATACTGGCCGACCCGGCTGCCTCCGACGACCTGAAGCGGCTGTCGGAGGAATGGGTGCTGCCGATCAGCCCGACCCATCGCCGCCCGCATCTGTTCGACAACCGCCACCCGAACTACGGCGGCTACATGGGCATCCGGGTGCCCAAGGACCTGATCACCGAGATGAAGAAGGCCGATCTGCTGATCAGCCTGGGTGAGCGGATGACGGACTCGGTCAGCCAGTCCTATTCCTTCCCCGAGGCGCCGCAGCCGCAGCTTCCCTTCGTCCATGTCTGGCCCGACCCGAATGAGATCGGGCGCGTCTGGCGGGTGGACCTGGGGATTCCGGCGTCTCCGCATGAGGTGATCAAGGGCCTGCTGGCCAAGGGCGCGCCGGCGGATGCCGCCAAGCGGCGCGGCTGGGTCGACGGGCTGCACGGCCACAGCACCAGGCTGATGGCGAAGGAGTGGCTGCCGACGACGGACGGCATCAACTTCGCCGCCATCGTGTGCGAGATCGACAAGCACCTGGCGCCGGACGCGGTCGTGACGACGGATGCCGGCAATTTCGGGTCCTACGTGCATCGGTATGTCCACTTCGCGCCGGGGCAGATCTTCCTGTCCTCGATCGTGGGCGCGATGGGGTCCGGCGTGCCGATGGCGGTCGCGGCGACGCTGCGCCATCCGAACCGGCAGGTCGTGGCGTTCGTGGGCGACGGCGGGGCGCTGATGATGGGGAACGAGATCGCGACGGCGTTCCAGTACGGGACCAACCCGATCATCGTGATCTCGGACAATTCGATGTACGGGACGATCGGGATGCACTCCTACATGCGCTACCCGGAGCGGAAGTTCATGGAGGCGATGAAGCTGACCAACCCCGACTTCGCCGCCTGGGGCCGGTCGTTCGGAGCGGAGGCGATCACGATCCGCGAGGAGTCGGAGATCGCGTCGGGTATCGCCGCGGCCTTCGCGGTGAAGACGAAGCCGGTCGTGGTCCATTGCCTGACTTCGGCGATTCAAATGAGCGCGTGGCGGCGGTTCGAGGGTGGCGAAAAGCTGCCCTGATCCTTCCCACATCCCCTGGAGGAAGGGGGCCAGGGGGAGGGGGTGACGCCAGCGGCGGGGCAGGATGCCGCGCCGTTGGCCTAACCACGCAGGATCGCGTTATGGTTGTGCATGATCCCACGACCGCAACCGTCCATACTGGACGAATTCGATTTCCTCGGATTCGTCCACGGACAGCAAAGATGGACGAGCCACCGGGGAAAACGGCTATATACCTGGGATAGCCTGCACGGAGAGGTCGAAGTGTTCAACGCCCGGGGCAAGCACATCGGGGTCAAGCACGCCACCACCGGAGACTGGATCAAAGAGGCCGTTCCAGGGAGATCCATTGATGTCTGATCAGCCCAAGCACTTCGTGGCACTCGCGGTGTCGGGACAGACCTCCCCCGACACGATCGACGACTTCATCGATCGCTGGCACGAAAACCCGGAAGGGTTGCCGCTGCACGAATATCTGGGGTTCGATCGCGACGAGTACGCGATGTGGTTGCGCGACCCGGACGCCCTGCCGGCTATCCTTGCGGCATGCCAGGCACGCCTGCGCACCGAAGCCGTCAATTAGGTCGACCCCGCCCGTCCCGCCTCCATTGCGAAGCCGTTCGTTCCGGTGCAATCAGTCCCCATGCGCATCGCCCTGATCCACGCTCTCAAGCACTCTGTCGTCCCGGTCGAGGAAGCCTTCGCGCGCCTCTGGCCCGCGGCCCGCACCACCAACCTGCTGGACGACTCCCTGTCCGCCGACCTCGCGCGCCAGGGATCGCTCGACCTGGCGATGACCGAGCGGTTCCTGACGCTCGCCCGCTACCAGAAATCCATTGGGGCGGACGGCATCCTGTTCACCTGCTCCGCCTTCGGGCCGTGCATCGAGGCCTGTGCCGCCGACCTCTCCCCCATTCCCGTCCTGAAGCCGAACGAAGCGGCGATCGAGGAAGCCGTCGCGCTGTCGGGCCCCACCGGCCGGATCGGGCTGCTGTCGACCTTCCCGCCGACGCTGCAATCCATGCCGCCGGAATTCGCCGCCGTGGCCCCCGGCGTGACCCTGATCCCCTGCCTGGCCGAGGGCGCGCTGGCGGCCCTGGATCGCGGCGACATGGCCGAACACGATCGTCTGTCCGCCGCGGCGTCCGTCGCCCTGAAGGACTGCGACGTGATCCTGTTGAGCCAGTTCAGCCTCGCCCGGGTCAAGCCGCTTGTGGAGCAGGCGACCGGCCGGCCCGTGCTGACCACGCCCGACAGCGCCGTGCGGAAGCTGCAACGCCAACTCGGGGCTGCGTAGGCGCCCTCTCGATCGGGTGGTTGTGCGGTATTGTTAACGATGCTAAGTCGCTGACAACGCAGTATTCCACACATACCGTGCGATGCAGTCGGCCCTGAACGGTCCCTCCACGGCTTGACGTTTCGGAGGCGATCGCCGTGGCCCTGTCACCCATCAATCTGTCCAATGTCGATGCCGGGACCGGAGGCTTCGTCATCATCGGGCAGGTCTCCGGCGACCGCACGGGCCGTTCCGTCGCCTCCGCCGGCGACATCAACGGCGACGGTTTCGCCGACCTGATCGTCGCCAGCTATTCCGCGCAGTCACCGAACGGGACCAACGCCGGCCGAAGCTACGTCATCTTCGGCCAGGCCACGGGGTTCGGCGCGCCCGTCGACCTGACCGCTGTCGCCGACGGCACCGGCGGCTTCGTCCTGAATGGAGAGAATGTCTACGACGGCTTCGGCTGGTCCGTTGCCTCGGCCGGCGACATCAACGGCGACGGCTTTCATGACTTCATCGTCGGCGCGCTGAACGCCGACCGTCCAGGCATCAATTACACCGGCAAAAGCTACGTCGTCTTCGGCAAGGCCTCGGGCTTCCCCGCCAGCATCGAGGCCGCCGATCTCAACGCCGGCATCGGCGGGTTCGCGATCAGCGGCCTGGCGAAGTTCGACAGCTTCGGCGCATCCGTCGCGTCCGCCGGAGACATCAACGGCGATGGCCTCGACGACCTGATCATCGGCGCCAAGGACCACGATCCCGCGGGTGGCTCCGGCGCCGGAGCCAGCTATGTCATCTTCGGCCGGACAACGGGCTTCGGCGCGACGGTCGAGTTGAATGACATCGTCGCCGGCACCGGCGGCTTCGTCATCAACGGCATCGACGCGGGTGACGGCTCCGGGTTCTCGGTCGCCTCGGCGGGCGACATCAACGGCGACGGGCTTGATGACCTGATCATCGGGGCGCCCAACGCGAATTCCTCCGGCCTGGCCGCCGCGGGCGAAAGCTACGTGGTTTTCGGCAAGGCCACCGGCTTCGGTGCCAGCATCGACCTGTCCGCCGTCGCCGCGGGAACGGGCGGCTTTATCATCAACGCGCAGGGCGCGGTGGACCAGGCGGGGCGTTCCGTCTCTTCCGCCGGCGACATCAACGGCGACGGCATCGCCGATCTGGTGGTCGGTGCCCGGGCGGCGACGACCGCCGGCGGCAGCTATGCCGGCAAAAGCTACGTCGTGTTCGGCCAGGCCGCCGGCTTCGGCGCCAGCGTGAGCCTGGCCACCGTCGCCGCCGGCACGGGCGGCTTTGTCATCAATGGGCAGTCGGCGGGCGACAATTCCGGCCTGTCGGTGGCCACCGCCGGCGACCTGAACGGCGACGGCTTCGACGACATCGTCATCGGGGCCGGCTTCGCCAGTCTTCCGAGTGAAAGCACCGCCGGCAAAAGCTACGTCGTGTTCGGCAAGGCGGGCGGGTTCGGCGCCTCGATCGACCTGTCGACGATCGAGGCCGGCATCGGCGGCTTCGTCATCAACGGCCGTTTCGCGGCGGACCAGTCGGGCCAGACGGTGGCGGCGGCGGGGGATGTCGACGGCGACGGGTTCGATGACCTGATCATCGGGGCACCCGGAGGCGACTCCAACTACGCCGGCGCGAATGTCGGGAAAAGCTATGTCGTCCTGGGCCGGGATTTCACCGGCACCGTGACCCATGCCGGCACGAACGGGTCGGAGACGCTGACCGGCTCCGCCGCCGCCGACGACATGGTCGGTGGGCTCGGCGACGACATACTGGACGGCAAGGGCGGCGCGGACGTCCTGATCGGCGGCGGCGGGAACGACCGGCTGAAGGTCGCCGACCTCGGCTTCGCCCGCGTCCATGGCGGCGCCGGCATCGATACCGTGGCGCTGGATGGCGGTGCGATCACGCTCGACCTGGCGACGATCGCCAACACCCGCATCCAGGACATCGAGATCATCGACCTCACCGGGTCCGGCGACAACACGCTGAAGCTCTCGGCGCGGGAGGTGGTGAACCTTTCCTCCACCACGAACACGCTGCGGGTCGATGGCGACACCGGAGACACGATCGCGTTCGTGGACGACGGCTGGTTCAAGGCGGGCACGTCGGGCGGCTACACGACTTATGTGAACGGGCAGGCGACGGTTCTGCTCAACACGGCGGTCACGTTGCCGCCGATCGTGATCAGCCTGGCCGACATCGCGGCCGGCACGGGCGGGTTCGTCATCAACGGGGCGGCGACGGACGATCGGGCAGGACAAACGGTCGCGGCGGCGGGCGACGTAAACGGCGACGGGTTCGAGGACCTGCTGGTCGGGGCACCCTTCGCCGACACCGGCGGCACGTCCAACACTGGCAGCGCCTATGTGATCTTCGGGACCGCCAACGGGTTCGGGGCGAGCATCAACCTCGCGGACCTCGCGGCCGGCACGCAGGGCTTCGTGCTCAACGGCGCGCCCGAGAACGGCTACGCGGGCGTTTCGGGCGCATCGGCCGGCGATGTCAACGACGACGGTTTCACCGACCTGATCATCGGCGCGCCCCTCGTCTATGCGGGCGGGATCGACACGTCCGGACAGACCTACGTGATGTTCGGTTCGGCATCCGGCCTGACCGGAACGATCAGCCTGTCGGATATCGGGGCCGGCACGGGCGGATTCGCCCTGGCGGGAGAAGCCGTCTCGGACACGTCCGGCAACTCCGTGGCCTCGGCCGGGGACATCAATGGGGATGGCTTCGACGACATGCTGGTGGGCGCGCTGAACGCCTCCCCCAACGGCAAGCAGTTCGGCGGCAAGACCTATCTCATCTTCGGCAAGTCCGGCGCCTTCGCGTCCACCGTCGCGCTGGGCGACGTCGCGGCGGGAACCGGCGGCTTCGTCATCAATGGTGAGGAAGCCTTCAACTATTCAGGCTGGTCGGTCGCCTCGGCCGGTGACCTGGATGGGGACGGCTTCGACGATATCGTCATCGGCGCATCCAGGGCCTCGACGCCAACCGCCATTCTGGGCGGCAAAAGCTACGTCGTCCTCGGCAAGGCGGCGGGCTTCGGGGCGAGTATCGAACTGAGCGACATCGCCGGGGGCACCGGCGGGTTCGTCGTCCTCGGCCAGAACCATAATGACTGGTCCGGCGCCTCGGTTGCCGCCGCCGGGGATGTGAACGGCGACGGCTTCAACGACCTGATCATCGGCGCCTACTACGCCGCGGTAGGGGCGGTAAGCCGAGCGGGTAGGAGTTATGTGGTTTTTGGGGCGGATGCGGGGTTTGGGGCGTCCGTTCAGTTGGCCGATATCGCATCCGGGACGGGCGGCTTCGTCATCGCCGGACATGCGGCGTCCGAGGATTCGGGCTACTCGGTCAGTTCCGCCGGCGACATCGACGGCGACGGGGTCGATGACCTGATCATCGGGGCGGTGGGCGGCAACAAGGCCTATGTCGTGTTCGGCCGCTCCTCAGGCTTCGGCGCCAGCGTCGACCTGGCGGACATCGAGGCCGGGAATGGCGGCTTCGTCCTGACCGGACTGGGTGCCAACGACCAGACCGGCTTCTCGGTTTCCGCCGCGGGCGATCTGAACGGCGACGGCTTCGATGACCTGGTCGTCGGCGCGCGCTACGCCGACCCGGCGGGCGGGACGAACGCCGGCAAAAGCTACGTGGTCTTCGGCAAGTCCTTCACCCTGTCCGTCAGCCACCTCGGCTCATCCGCGTCCGAGACCCTGACCGGATCAGCCGGTGCGAACAACATGGTCGGCGGCCTGGGCGACGACACGCTGGACGGCAAGGGCGGCGCGGATGTCCTGATCGGCGGGGCCGGCAACGACCGGCTGGCCGTCTCCGACCTGACCTTCGCCCGCGTGCATGGCGGGACCGGCACGGACACGATGGCGCTGGATGGGGCGGGGATCACGCTCGACCTGTCGGCCGAGTCCAACAGCCGCATCCAGGATATCGAGGCGATCGACATCACCGGGTCAGGCAACAACACCCTGATCCTGTCGTCGCTGGAGGTCCTGAACCTTTCCTCTACGTCCAACACGGTCAAGGTGGACGGGGATGCGGGCGACATCATCGATCTTGGCCCGGAGGCCTGGGCCGACGGCGGCTCCTCGGGCGGCTACACCACCTATACGTTCGGCCAGGCCAAGGTACTGGTCGATGATGAGATCACGATCGCCTGCTTTGCCTCCGGCACGGAAATCCTGACCGCACACGGCCCGGTCGCGGTCGAGGCGCTGCGGATCGGCGACACGGTATGTCTCGCATCCGGCGGGACGCGCCCGATCCGCTGGATCGGCCGGCGGCATCTGGACCTGACCCGCCATCCGAACCCCGCCGCAGCCCGCCCCATCCGCATCCGTGCCGGCGCCTTCGCCGCGGGCGTGCCGGCACGCGATCTGCTGGTTTCCCCCGACCACGCCCTGTTCACCAACAGCGTGCTCATTCCCGCTCGCCTGCTGGTCAATGGGGCGACGATCCTGGTGGAAGCGGCCTGCTCGGCGGTGACCTACTGGCATATCGAACTGGACGCGCATGACGTGCTGCTGGCCGAGGGACTGCCGGCGGAAAGCTACCTGGATACCGGGAATCGTGGCGTGTTCGAGAATGCGGCGGGACCGTTGATCCTGCATCCAGACTTCCGCGGCCAAAGCGGGCGTGTCGCCGGGTCGGTTGCGCCGTTTGCCGATACGCCGGAGACGGTGAAGCCGGTGTGGGACCGGCTGGCCGCCCGGGCCAAAGCGCGGGGCGTGCCACTGCCCGTCAGGCCCATCACCGCGGACCCGGAGCCCCGGATCGTCGTCGGCGACCGCGTTCTCCGCCCGATCGAGACAGGGCCGGACCGCTATGTCTTCGCCCTGCCGCCCGGTTCCGACATGCCGCGCCTCCTGTCCCGCGCGTCGATCCCGTCGGAAAACGAGCCCTGGCGGGAAGACCGCCGGACCCTCGGCCTTTCCGTCCGCCGCATCCGGCTGCGGGAGGGGGGGACGGTCACGGACCTGCCCCTGGACCATCCGGAGATGACCCGGGGTTGGTGGGCCGTGGAACGCGATGGCCAGGCCATCCGCCGCTGGACGACGGGAGAGGCGATGCTGCCCCTGCCCCCGGCAACCGGCGCCCGTCTGCTGGAGATCGAGGCAGGATGCCTGCCCGCCTACCTGCTTCGGGACACGGACGACCTGGACAGGTCCCAGGCGGCGTAGGCCGTGGCGGGAGACCGCCAGACAGCCCGAATCAGCGCCGCCCACCAGAACGCTTGATCTGCGACGGGAAGTCCCCTCACACTGCGAATGCGACCATGGATCGGCATCAAAGCCGGCCCGCCAATGAAAACAAAACGCAGTGAGGAAACGCAATGTCTCGGCTTCTCAAATGGGGCTCCGGCGCCCTGCTCGCGCTTGCGGGGTTGATCGCCCAGCCAGCCAATGCCGCGGATGACACGATCCGCTTCGGCTACTCCGAATTGCTGTCGGGGGCCTTCGCCCAGGTCGGAGACCAGGGCATCAAGACCATCCAGACAGTCATCGACGGGATCAACGCCAAGGGCGGGGTCCTGGGCAAGAAGATCGTTCTGGTCCCCATGGACAACAAGGGCCAGGCGGGGGAGGCGATCATCAACCTCCAGAAGATGGTCGATGAGGGCATCCAGATCGTCTTCAACTGCGGACCATCCAATGTCGGCAGCGCGCTGATCGGGGCGGTCGACAAGAACAACGCCCGCAACAAGGACAATCGCGTCCTCTACATCAACTGCGGCGCCCTGGCGCCCGAGTTGACGAACGAACAATGCAGCTTCTGGCATTTCCGGTTCTCGATGCATGCCGGCCAGCAGGCCGAGATCATGATCCGGGCGCTGCCGAAGAAGATCACGAAGGTCTATCTGCTCAACCAGGACTACATCTTCGGCCAGTCCGCGCAGCGTGACATGAAGAAATACCTGGCGCTGCTCCGCCCCGATGTGCAGGTCGTCGGGGAGGAAATGATCCCCCTCGGCAAGATCAAGGACTTTTCGTCCTACGTGGCCAAGGTGAAGGCCTCGGGCGCGGAAGCGCTGCTGACCGGCAACTGGGGCCAGGACCTGTCGCTGCTGGTGAAGGCCGGCATGGATGCGGGCCTGCCCGTCGAGTATCACACGATGCTGGGCCATCTGGCCGGCAGCCCGACCGCGATCGGACCGGGCGGCAACAACCGCGTCCATTCCGTGCTGTCGATGCATGAGAATGTGGGCCTTGAAATCAACAACAAAGAACTCGACGCCTGGATCCAGGAGTTCCGGAAGAAGTTCGACTTCGACTTCATCTTCGGCGATCGGCGCACCGCGGTCGAAATGACGGTGGCCGCCATCGCGAAGGCGGGCTCGACCGACCCGTTCAAGGTCGCGATGGCGCTGGAGGGGATCACGATCACCGATGCCGCCGGCCAGCCCGCCACGATGCGGAAGGACGATCACCAGATCATCCTGACCTACTACGGCTCCCGCTTCACCAAGGACGTGAAATACGACTCGGAAAAGACCGGCCTTGGCTGGAAGACCGAGACGGTGGTGAAGCCCGGCGACCTGGACGCGACGCATAGCTGCAAGATGAAGCGTCCCGCCAGCTAGGACGGCCCCGGCCCTCCCCGGGTGGTGCGCCTGGGGAGGGAAGCGGGCTGATCTCCCACCAAACCGCTTGACGCCGTCCCCCAGGATGGCAAGCCTGCGGACATGAGCCCCGAGACCCAAGCCATCATCGAGAACCTGGCCCACGTGCGTGAGCGTATCGCGAACGCCGCCATCCGCGCCGGCCGGCGGCCGGAAGACGTGACGCTGGTCGCCGTCTCCAAGACCAAGCCGCAGGACGCGGTGCTGGCGGCGCTGGCCGCCGGGCAGACCGTGTTCGGAGAAAACCGGGTGCAGGAAGCCGAGGGCAAGTTCCCCTCCCTGCGCGCCGACCATCGTTTCAGCCTCCACATCATCGGCGGGTTGCAGACCAACAAGGCCCGCGACGCCGTCCGCATCGCCGATGTGATCGAGACATTGGACCGCCCGCGCCTGGCCGACGCGCTGGAGGCGGCGATGGAGAAGGAAGGCCGCCGCCCGACCCTGCTCATCGAGGTCAATACCGGAGAGGAACCGCAGAAATCCGGTGTCTCCCGCGCCGAGGCGGATGCCTTTATCGAGGCGAGCAAGGCCCGGTTCGGCGCCACGCTGGCCGGCCTGATGTGCGTGCCCCCGCAGGGGGAGGACCCGGCGCCGCACTTCGCCTGGCTCTCCGCCTGTGCCCAGCGTCACGGGCTGGGCGTGGTGTCGATGGGCATGTCGGCGGATTTCGAGACCGCGATCGCCCATGGCGCCACCTGGGTCCGGGTCGGCAGCGCGATCTTCGGATCGCGCTGAAACCCTGCCTACGCGCCAGAACTGAACGGAGACGTCAGCGGGCAGGCCGGTGCCGGTCTGTATCGTGCCGGTGCCGGCCACCGTCATGGCGGCCCGGATGGAATGGGCGATTGCTCCGGCGGGCCCCCCTCCCCATCTGTGGATGGCCTGGAGGCCCCGATGTTTGACAAGGTGATCTACTACGCAACGACCTTCGCCGAGGCGTGCCTCGCGGTGTTCGGTGCGTCCTGGCTGTTCGAGCAGCCGGCCTACACGGTCACGCGCGACCTCGGCGCCGATGTCGAAATCCGCGCCTACGGTCCCGCGATCGCGGCCGAAACCACCGCGGCGGCCGAGACCAAGGACAAGGCATCGGCGGCCGCGTTCCGGTTGCTGTTCGACTACATCACCGGCGCGAACGCCGGAAACCAGACGGTGGCGATGACCGCGCCGGTCGAACAGCGGGCGAGCCTGATCGCCATGACCGCGCCGGTGCGGGTGGATTCATCCGCCGTGAACGGTCAGGCGCAAGTCACCATGCGATTCTTCCTGCCGGCGGCGGTCGCGCCATCCCCGCCCGTGCCGACCGACCCCGCGGTCAGGATCGTTACCACGCAGGCGGCAACCGTCGCGGCGTTGCGCTTCAGCGGCCATTCGACAGAGGCAAGCATTGCCGAGAAGCAGGCGGCGCTGCTCGCCCGACTGAACGGCAGCGGCTGGACGCCCACCGGCGCGCCGTGGTTCCTCGGTTATGATCCGCCGTTCACCCTTCCCTGGTTCAAGCGGAACGAGGTGGCGGTGGAGGTCCAGCCGACGAAGCCCGCGCCATAGGCCGACAGTCCGCCCGGGCCTTGCCTCTCCCAGGGAAAGGCGAGGCCTGCATGGACCGCCTGAGCGTGCGGCCGGACACGGTCTACGTCAGGGTTTCGGATGTCCAGGGCAGGTCCCACATTTCCTGGTTGCACAGCTTGGTCGCCAGCGCGGTGGAAATCGCGTCGAACAGCCGTTCCCCCTTCTCGGCCGTGGCCGCCTCCGGGTTGCCCATCACGCCGCTGGACGACCGGCTGCCGATCGAGCGCCACCGGTAGACCCCGCCGCCGACCACGTCATCCACGGCGGGAGTCGTGTTCGCCTTGGCCAGCGGGATGCGGTCGGTCGCCACCAGGTCCGGACGGACGGCCATCATCATGGACGTCTCAGCCTCGCAGGCATGCGACAGCCCGCCCTGGGTTTCGAGGATCTTCGCGATCGGCACCGCGGCCGCGTACCAGTAGGTGAACTGGACGATCGCTGCGGCGTATTTCGGGGTCAGGTCGTCGGTGATGGTGCGCAGCGCGTTCTCGTTCCCGCCATGCGCGTTCAGCAGGACGATGCGCTTGAAGCCGTGGCGCAGGACGGATTTCACCACCCCCTCCACCACCGCGGCAAAGGCCGCGTTGTCGAGCGTGACGGTGCCGCCGAAGCTCATGTGATGCTCCGACAGGCCGGTCCACAGGACGGGCAGGACCAGGATCGGCTGGCCCTTTTCCGCGACCTTGGCGGCGGTGCGGGCGGCCACCTCCTCGCCCAGCATCGAGTCGACCTCGACCGGCAGATGCGGGCCGTGCTGTTCGAGGGATGCGATCGGCAGGACGACGATCGCGTCCTGGCGCGCGCGTTCACGCAACTGGTCGGCGCGCAGCTTGCGCCATTCATATTCATACCGTGTCTGGGCCATCGCCATTTCTCCCGCCTTCGCGTAGCCATGGGGCCACGAACAATCGCATGAGGGAAGGGGTCCCGGGATGAACCTGTACAGCCTGCTGCAAAAACGCGCCGCCGCCGGTCGCCCTGTCCGCGTCGGCTTGATCGGCGCCGGGAAATTCGGCTCCATGTTCCTCTCCCAGGTCCCCACCACGCCCGGGCTTCAGGTCGCCGCCATCGCCGATCTGTCCCCCGACCGTGCCCGCGCCGCCTGCCGATCCGTCGGCTGGGATGAAGGGCTGATTGCCGCCACCCGCATCACCGACGATGCCATGGCCATGATCGCCTCCCCGGACGTGGAAGTGATCGTCGAGGCCACCGGCCACGCCCCCGCAGGCATCGCCCATGCCCGCCATGCCATCGCCAACGGCAAGCACATCGTGATGGTGAACGTGGAGGCCGATGTCCTCGCCGGCCCCCTGCTCGCGCGGGAAGCCGAACAGGCCGGCGTCGTCTACTCCCTGGCCTATGGCGACCAGCCAGCCCTGATCTGCGAACTGGTGGACTGGGCGCGGGCCTGCGGCTTCCCCATCATCGCCGCCGGCAAGGGCACCAAGTACCTGCCAGAGTACCACGCCTCCACGCCCGATACCGTCTGGAGCTTCTACGGCCTGACACCCGAGCAGGCGCGCCTCGGCGGAATGAACCCGCAGATGTTCAATTCCTTCCTCGATGGCACGAAGTCGGGGATCGAGATGGCCGCCGTCGCCAATGCCTCCGGCCTGACGCCCGCGCCGCAGGGGCTGGATTTCCCCGCCGTCGGCACCCACGAACTCGCCGACAAGCTCCGCCCGGGCAACCAGGGCGTGCTGCACCATACCGGCCAGGTGGAGGTGATTTCCTCCCTGCACCGCGATGGCACCACGGTGGCGAATGACCTGCGCTGGGGCGTCTATGTCGTGTTCGAGGCTCCGAACGACTACGCCAAACGCTGCTTCCAGGAATACGGGGTCGTGACCGATCCCTCCGGCCGCGTATCGGCGCTGTATCGCCCGTTCCACCTGATCGGGCTGGAGCTGAACGTCTCGATCCTGTCCGCCGCTCTCCGCAAGGAAGCAACCGGCGCCCCCACCGGCTTCCGCGGCGATGTCGTGTCGACCGCAAAGCGAGATCTCAAGGCCGGGGAGACGCTGGATGGCGAAGGCGGGGCCTGCGTCTGGGGCAAGCTGATGACCGCGGCCGACAGCCTGCGGATCGGCGGCCTGCCGATCGGGCTGGCGAACAAGGTGCCGCTGATCCGTGACGTTCCCGCCGGCCAGCCGGTGACCTGGGCCGATGTGCGGATCGACCAGACCGACGCCGCCTATCGCTACCGCCGCCAGATGGAGGCCGCGTTTCCGGCGGGGTGATCCCGCGCTGACCGCCCGCCCGTCATCCCCGCGCTCGTCGCGGGGACCAAGCGCGGCAGGGTGCTGGAGATGGTCCCCGCGACGAGCGCGGGGATGACGGGCGGGGGAACAACCGGGCAAGTCCCCCGGTTTGCCCGCATGACTCACCCCCTGCTACGCTGCCACCCCCGGCCGAACATCCCCCGGACCCGGCACCCACATCAGAACAAGGCTTGGCGATGGAATTCGGCTGGTATCATGAGTTTCACCGTCAGGCGGACGGCCAGTCCGATACCGACGCCATGGCCCAGGGCATCGACCAGGCGGTCCAGGCCGAGGCATGGGGCCTCGACGCCATCTGGCTGGCGGAAATCCATCAGCAATCCGGCCGCTCCGTCCTGACCGCGCCGCTCACCGTCCTCGCCGCCATCGCCGGCCGCACCACCCGCCTCAAGCTCGGCACCGGCGTGCAGGTCCTGCCTTTAGCTCATCCCCTGCGGCTGGCCGAGGAGACCGCCACGCTCGACCAGATCAGCCGCGGGCGCCTGCTGCTGGGCGCCGGACGCAGCGGCAACCCGCGCTCCTACGCCGCCTATGGCGTGCCCTACAGCGAAAGCCGGGACCGGTTCTACGAAACCCTCGACATCCTGAAACAGGCCTGGACGCAGGACGTCTTCTCCTACGAAGGCAAGTTTTGGAGCTTCAACGACGCCCGCGCCGTCCCCCGCCCCTACCAGCAGCCGCATCCCCCGATCCTTATCGCCGGCGCCAGTGAGGACACGTTCCCCGTCCTCGGCGCGCTTGGCTATCCGCTGTTCGTCGCGGTGCGCAGCGGCACGCTGTCCGCCCTCGCCCCCGACCTGGTCGCCTACCGAGAGGCCTACACCGCCGCAGGCCATCCGGGACAGGGCCAGGTCCACCTCCGCATCGCCATCCATGTGGCCGAGACCGATGCCCAGGCGCAGGAAGAAGCCCGCGCCAGTATGCTGCACGGCTACCGGGCGCTGACCACGCAACTGGAAGGCGCCCCCAACGCCCGCCGGCAGGCCGAACTCGCGACGGTCAAGACCCTGACGTATGAGGACATCCTGCGCGACAAGGTCATCATCGGCTCCCCCGACACCGTCGCCACCCGCCTGCGGGGCCTGCAACAGGAACTCGGCATCAACGGCATCCTGGCCGAACTAAATTTCGGTGCCCGCATTCCGGCGCCGGAAATGATGCGATCGTTGCGTCTCCTGTGCCAGGAGGTTCGGCCGCGTCTTCTCTGACCCATCACACCTGACAGGAAAACGGGACGATCCGGGTCATCCCTCGGCACAGGCCACCAAACCCCATTCCCTTGGTGCAAATCCTGTGTCTATCCTGTTGCGGCGCAACACGGAGCGGCGAATGCCACCACCGGCTGGAAGTCAGACCCAAACCCAGGCATCGCCGCATGGCGTGCTTCAAGGTTACGATCCCGGATCATTTTTCTGTGAGATGTTGCGGCCGGGTCAACCATCGCATCCGGGCCTGTCGCTGCTGCTCTCTCGTCTGGCCGCCATGCCGATCGAGTCCCTACGCCGCCGAGCGTTGGATGCGGAAAGGGATTTGCTGGAAAGGGGGATCACGTTCACGGTTTACTCCGATGCGACGGCGATCGATCGCATCCTGCCGTTCGACCTTATCCCGCGCGTCCTGACACCGCCGGAATGGCACCAGATCGAAACGGGCGTCGTGCAGCGCGTGCGCGCGCTGAACATGTTCCTGCACGACATTTATCACGGCCAGAAGATCATCAAGGACGGGATCATCCCGGCCGCTTTGGTGCTGGGCAACGACGCCTATTGCCAGGCGATGGTCGGCTTCACGCCGCCGCTGGGCACCTATGTCCATGTCTGCGGCACCGACATCGTCCGTGACGACAGCGGCCAGTTCCTGGTGCTGGAGGATAATGCCCGCACCCCGTCCGGCGTCGCCTATGTCGTCGAGAACCGGCACATGACCGCCCGCGTGCTGTCCGACCTGATGACCGGATTGTCCGTGCGCGGCGTCGACGAGTATGGCCTGCGCCTGCACAACGCGATGGTGGATATCGCGCCCGCTGGCGTATCGAACCCGCAGGTCGTGCTGCTGTCGCCGGGCATCTTCAACTCCGCCTATTTCGAGCATGTGTTCCTCGCGCGCGAAATGGGCATCCCCCTGGTCGAGGGCCGTGATCTCACCGTGGAAGACGGGCGGGTCTGGATGCGGACCACCGCCGGACTGGCGCCTGTCCATACGATCTATCGCCGCCTGAACGACGACTTCCTTGATCCTGCGGTGTTCAATCCCGACAGCATGCTGGGCGTACGCGGCCTGATCGATGCCTGGAAGCGCGGCACGGTGTCCATCGCCAACGCAATCGGTACCGGCGTTGCCGACGACAAGGCGGTCTATGCTTATATGCCTCGGATCATCCGATACTATCTGTCGGAAGAACCGATCCTGCCAAACGTCGATACGCGCATTTGCGCCGAACCCGACGCCCTGGCCTATACGCTGGAGCACCTGCACGAACTCGTGGTGAAGCCGGTCGCCGAGTCCGGCGGCTACGGCCTGATCATCGGCCCACACGCCACCAAGGCCGAACTCGCCGATTTCCGTGCGCGGCTGAAGGCCGATCCGGACAACTACATCAGCCAACCCACGCTGAAACTGTCCGTGTCCCCCACATTGACCGATACCGGCGTGGCCCCGCGGCATATCGACCTGCGGCCCTTCGCCATCACCGGGCGCGACACCTGGGTGCTGCCCGGCGGCCTGACCCGGGTTGCGCTGCGGGAGGGCACGCTGGTCGTCAACTCCTCCCAGGGCGGAGGATCAAAGGACACATGGGTGCTGGCATGAGCGACGATGTATTGCCCCGCCACGGCGCCCACCTGATCGCTCGCCACGCCGAGGCCATGCTGTGGCTCGCCCGCTACATGGAGCGGATTGAGTGCCTCGCCCGCCTGCTGGACGTGACCAACACCTTCGCCCGGGATGAGGACGACACCCGCAACTGGCTGTCGATCCTGCGCATCAACGGCGACCAGGAAGCCTTCTACGCCCGGCACGCCGAGGCCAACCTGGCGAACGTCGCCGCCTTCTACATCCTGGATGGCGAGAACCCGACATCAGTGCAAAGCGCCATGGCGGCGGGGCGGGAGAACGCGCGCACGCTGCGGGCGATCATCTCCACCGAGATGTGGCTTCAGATCAACGTCTTCCACAGCCGCATCCGCGGGCTGACCGCGGCCGATCTGCTGCCGGATCATTTCGCTGGTGTGTGCTCGATGCTGAAGGAGGGCGCCCAGGCCCATACCGGCGTCACCGAAGGCACCTTCTACCGAGACCAGGCCTGGCACTTCTACATGCTCGGCCGCTACCTTGAACGTGCCGATCAGACAACGAGATTATTGGATACGCGGTTCAACGCGATGGCGCCGCGTCTGGACGCGGGTGATGGCGCGATCGACGCGGGCCAGTGGAACACGCTGCTGCGCGCCGCCGCCGGATACCACGCTTACCGAAGGGTGCATCCGAATGGCTACCAGCCGAAGGAGGTCGCGGGCTTCCTGCTGGTGAATACGGCGTTCCCCCGCTCGGTGGGGCTGAACCTGGCGCAACTGGAGTGGCATTTGTCGCAGTTGCGGACCCGATACAATCTGCGCGGCGGAATGGCGGCGCTGGAACGGGTGGATCACCTGAACAGCACGCTGACGCAAAAGACCGTGTCCGACCTGGTGGATCGCCGGTTGTCACCCTTCCTGGACTGGCTGCAACGAGAAATCGCCGGGATGCACGGGGATATCGTGGAAGGGTTCTGCGGGGGGTAGGGGCTTACAGGCTCCCCCGAACGGGAGGCGTGAGGGCAACCCGCCAGTCATTCGTCATGGTGGGCGCAGGCCCACCATCCACGACTTTTCTTTGTATAGCACAAGCAAGTCGTGGATGGCGGGCCTCCGCCCGCCACGACGACGTTGCACTACCACGACGATGGTGCACCGCCGAAGCCCACGACAAAAGATCGAGGCCCTACCCCACCGGAAACCGGCGATCCGCGTAGTCGATCACCCGCACCTCATCCGTTTCGGTATCGACCACCGCGCAGCTCAGTTGCCGATCATTCCGCGCATCCCGCGCATCGCCCGCCGATCCCGGGTTGATCACGGTGACCTTGCCGATCCGCTTCACCACCTGTGCATGCGTGTGCCCATACAGCACGAAATCGGCATCGGCCTCCGCGAACCGGGCCAGGTGGCTGCTGTGCGGATAGACGTATTCCCCACGCGGGTCCCACGGCGTCGAGTGGACCAGCAGGAACCGCTTGGTCCCGAAGGTCACCGTCCGCCGGGGCGGCTGGCCGCCGAGGTACGCCATCAGGTCGTGGTCGATCCAGTCCCGATCCCGCGCGCGCGATCCGGCCGAGGAGAAGAACACTTCCTCATGATTGCCCTGGATCACGTGCGCCTGGCGTTCCTTCAGGATCGCGGCGACGTCGTTGGAGAATTGGTATTCGAAGATCGCATCGCCCAGACACAGCAATTCGTCGATCTCACCCATGACGCCGAGCGCATCGCGCAGGCCATCGGCGTTGCAATGGATATCGGAAACGATGCCGACCTTCACGTGATGTTCCCCTATTTCGGCGTGTGACGATCGAGGAACGCGATCACGCGGGTGCGCTGCTCCTCCATATGTTCCGGCCCGCGCCAGTTGGTCAGGACTTCGACGCCCGGCAGCAACGCCGCCAACTCGTCGGAGGTCGCGGCCGGGTGCGGGATATCGGTGCCCGGCAGCAGCATGGTCGGCACGTGGCAATTGCGGGCGAAATCGCGATCGACGCAGAAGACGAAGTCCTGACCCCACATGTTGCGGCCGAAGGCTTCCATCTTCCCGCGATCCAGGTCCGTCCGTTCCGCGAGCTTTTCCTTGATCCAGCCGGCGTGGCTCTCGGGGAAATAATTCGGATGCTCGGGATGCACGCCGATCGGATTCTGCAGCACCGCGCTGGTCACCCGATCCGGGGCCAGCTTGATGATGTTCAGGCAATAGCTGCCACCGATGCAGCCACCCAGCGTATGGAACCGCTGGTGCCCCAGGTGATCCATCAGCGCGAGTTGATCCTGGGTGTAGGTATCCCAGCCGTGATCAGCCTCAATCGCCGTACGGGAGCTTCCGGCGTTCCGCTGGTCCATCGCCACGACGGTGTATTTATGCGCCAGGACGTCGGTCCAGTCGTTCCACGACCGTTGCGGCCCCTCGGCCGGATGGTGCCACATCGCCAGGTTCGACCGCAGCCCGCCCGGTGCGAACAGCAGGATCGGGAAGCCCTGACCGAAGGTCTCGTAGTAGATTTCGCCGTCGGGTCGTTGCAGGACAGGCATGGAATCCTCCGAATTTTTTTATGAATGCGCGAGCAAGCGTCGCGCTTCGGCGGCGTCGGCGGCGATCTGTGCCTTCAACGCGTCGAGGCCGGGGAATTTTATCTCCGGCCGGATATAGGCGATCAGCGCGACGGTGATGTCCTGCCCGTAGATATCGCCGGTGAAGTCGAACAGATTGACCTCCAGCCGGCTTTCCGGACCAGCGTTCACGGTCGGGCGGCGGCCGATATTGGCGACGCCACGATAGACCGCGCCGCCGGGGACGCGGATCGTCACGGCATAGACGCCGCGCGCCGGTTCCAGATGCCGCCCCAAGGCGACGTTCGCCGTGGGGAAGCCGATGGTGCGGCCGCGCTTGTCGCCATGCGCGACCATGCCGCGGATCGCCCAGGGCCGCCCCAGTTCAGCCGTCGCACGCTCCGGATACCCATCCTGCAAGGCGCGCCGGATGCGGGTCGAGGAGATCGGGCCGCGCTGATCCGTGATCGGCGGCACCAGGGACACGCCCATGCCCAGCGCCTGGCATCGCTCCGCCAGGAAGGTCGTGTCGCCGCGCTGACGGTGGCCGAAGGCGAAATCCGCGCCCGACGCCAGATGGCGCGCGCCGAGGCCCTGGTGCAGCACCTGGGTGATGAAATCCTCGGGCTGCATCAGGCTGAATTCGTGGGTGAAGGGGATTTCGTAGACGATATCGACACCCATCCCCGCCAGCGCATCGGCGCGTTCGGCGGACAGGGTCAGCCGGAACGGAGGATCATCGGGGCGGAACACCTCCCGCGGATGCGGCTCGAACGTCAGCACCGCGAGCGGCGCGTCCGGGCGGGCGGAATGGGCGGCGCGGACAACGCTCGCGTGGCCCAGATGGACCCCATCGAAATTGCCCAGGGCCACGGCCGCGCCGCGGGCATCGGCGGGCAGGTCCCGCCAGTCAGTGAAGATACGCATCAGCCGCGCGACGGGACCTGAACATAGGCCTCGCCTTCTATCACCAGCTCATCGCCAACCATGCAGATGGTCTTCAAGGTCGCCCGCTTCTTCTCGGGGTTGAGGGAGACGACCTCGACGGTCGCCTTGACGGTATCACCGATCTTCACCGGCGCCACGAAGCGCAGGCTCTGGCGCATGTAGATCGAGCCTGGGCCCGGCAGCCGCGTGCCCAGCAGCGCCGAGATCAGGGACGCCGACAGCATGCCATGGGCGATGCGTTCGCCAAAGACCGTCTGTTTGGCCGCCTCGGCGTCCAGGTGGATCGGGTTCGTGTCGAGGCTGACCGCGGTGAACATCAGGATGTCCGCCTCGGAGATGGTCTTGCCGATGCTGGCGGACTGGCCGATCCGCAGATCCTCAAAGAAGGTGCCCGTGCTCATGGCATCCTGTTCCGCTGTTGGGTTCCTGTTTGTGGGCAATGCGCGGCCTGGGATCAAGCCGTGCGGGTGGGGCGGTGGTTCCCGTTTGGCATCCATTTGATGCCCGTTCGTCCTGGTCGGGCTCGACCCGACCATCGCCAAGCGGAATGGCATTTGAAATAATGCATGTTTTAAGCGCCCGAAGTCCGGAGCGATGGTCGGGTCGAGCCCGACCAGGACGATAATCGTCGTTCCGTGCCAAAATGATAATTGCTGGCGGGTGGCGGACAAAGTTTGGCTGGACCAATCGGGGCGGTTGCCGGATCGTGGCGGCTTCTCCGCACTGGATATCCCATGCCCCAGACCCAAATCGGCACTTCCGAGGACCTGTTGGCCGAACTGTCGATCTGGGTGCGGATGGAAACACCCACCACCGACGCGGCGGCGGTAAACCTGTTGATGGACATCGCCCAGCACGAACTATCGGAGGTCGGGGCGGCCCTGACCCGCATCCCCGGCCGAACCGGGTTCGGCGACCATCTGATCGCCCGCACGCCAGGCTCCGGCGCGCCGATCCTGCTGGCGGGGCACCTGGATACCGTCTGGGCGCATGGCACGCTGGCCTCGATGCCGTATCACGTGAACGGTGAGAAGGCGGCGGGACCTGGCATCTATGACATGAAGGCGGGCAGCTTCCTCGCCTTCCATGTCGTCCGTTCAATCCTGCGGCAAGGCGTGCCAACGCGGCGGCCGATCGTGCTGATGCTGACCTCAGATGAGGAAGTCGGCAGCCCGTCCAGCCGCGACGTGATCGAGCGGGAGGCCGCACAGGCGGCCTATGCGCTGATCCCCGAGCCCGCCGGCCAGGGCGGGGCCTGCGTCACCGCGCGCAAGGGCGTGGGGCGGTTCACCCTGCGGGTCGAGGGCAAGGGCGCGCATGCCGGGGGTTCGTTCCAGCATGGGGCCTCGGCCGTGGTGGAACTGGCGCATCAGATCCTGGCGTTGCACCAGATGGTGGACGTCGATGACGGGATCACGCTGAACGCCGCGCCGATCTGGGGCGGGACCAGGCCCAACGTGATCCCGCCCGAGGCCGGGTGTGAGATCGACCTGCGGGTGAACTCCACCCGCGACGGGGAAGAAATGGAACGGCGCATCCTGGGGTTGGAGGCGCGTACCGCCGGCTGCCGCCTGACGGTGACCGGCGGGATGAACCGCCCGCCCTACGCGGAAACCCCGGCGATCCGGGCCTTGTATGAAAAGGCGCGGGAAATCGCCCGAGGCGTGGGGGAGCGCCTGCCGCACCAGCATCGCGGCGGCGGCTCCGATGGCAACTTTACGGCGGCGCTGGGCGTGCCTACGCTGGATGGGCTGGGATGTCCCGGATCAGGAGCACATGCCAGTCACGAGCACATCCTCTGGCGACATCTGGCACCACGGGCAGCGATGTTGGCCGGGCTGCTGGAATCACTCGACTGACCGCCCAGCATTAAATTTTTTGACGCCGGGGGCGTTTCACGTAATCCTCCGGGCCTCTCTGGGTCTGGCATGAGGTTCGGAGCAATGAAATCAATTCTCGATGCCATTCTGCGGCGGTATGTGGCGATCGGCCGCCTTACCGTGCGATGGCCCGATGGGGGCTTGGATACCTATAGCGGAGAGGAGGGACCTTCGGCGTCCGTCCGCTTCAAGGATCGTCGCACGCTGCAACGCCTGCTGCTGACGCCCTCGGTGGGCGTCGGGGAAGCGTATATGGATGGCGGCCTGAGTCCCGATGGCTGCTCGATCTACGACGTGCTCGACGTGCTGATGATCAATGGCTGGCGGAATGAAGGCAATCACCCGCTGGTCCGGTTGCGCGATGCGATCCAGCTTGTGACCAGGCGGTTGGAGCAGTTCAATCCGGCCTCCCGCTCCCAACGCAATGTCGCGCATCACTATGACCTGAGCGGACGGCTGTACAGCCAGTTCCTTGATCGGGACCGGCAATATTCCTGCGCCTATTTTCCCCGCGGGGATGAGACGCTGGAAGAAGCGCAGCTTGCGAAGAAGCGGCACATCGCCGCGAAGCTCGGCCTCGATCGCCCGGACCTGGAGGTTCTCGACATCGGCTCCGGCTGGGGCGGGCTGGCGCTGACCTTGGCGCGGGACTACGGCGCGCGGGTCACGGGCATCACGCTGTCGCAGGAACAATTGACCGAAGCGCGGGCGCGGGCCGAGGCGGAGGGCCTGTCCGATCGCGTGAAGTTTGAACTGCTGGACTACCGTGCCGTCGATCGGGATTTCGACCGGATCGTTTCAGTCGGTATGTTCGAGCATGTGGGCATCAGTCACTACCAGACGTATTTCAACACAATCGCCCGCCGGTTGCGTCCGGATGGGGTCGCGTTGTTGCATTCGATCGGGCGGTTTGAGGGGCCCAGTAGCACGAATGCATGGATACAGAAGTATATATTTCCGGGGGGTTATTGTCCCTCTCTGTCGGAAGTCATTCCATCAATCGAACGGAGTGGGTTGCTGACGACCGACCTGGAGGTGCTGCGGCTGCATTATGCCGAGACGCTGCGGCATTGGCGTTGGCGCTTCGCGGCCAACCGGGACGCGATCGCGGCGCTGTATGACGAACGGTTCTGCCGGATGTTTGAGTTCTACCTGGCGGGCTCGGAACTGGCGTTCCGGCGGCAGGGCCACATGGTGTTCCAGTTCCAGTTGGCGCGCCGGCAGACGGCGGTGCCGATGGCGCGGGACTATATCCAGGTCAGTGAGCAACAGGCGGCACTGGCCCCATCGCGGAGTCGCGCGCGGGTGGGTTGATCGGATCGGTCGGCGCTTTCCGTGATGACAGGTGAGTTGCTCGTCTTGCCGCTGTCTTTGTCGGGGATCAGGCTCCGGACCGGCGGATTTCCTTTGTTCGGGGCAGGCAAGTTGTGGGTGGCGGCCCTGCGGCCGCCATGACGGGGTGGCGCGGTTCTCGTGTCATGCTCAAGCCGTGTCTCAGGCAATCCCAGCCTCAGACCAACCCGGCCGCCGCCAGTTCCGCCGCCGTCACCCGCCCATCATACAGCGCGCGTCCGACGATCACGCCCTCGATCCCCGTGCCGGCCGCCGCGTCACGCAGGGCCAGCACGTCCGCCATCGCGCCAATGCCGCCCGAGGCGATCACCGGAGTCGTCAGCCGCTCGGCCAGGGCCACGGTCTGTTCCACGTTCACCCCGGTCAGCATGCCGTCGCGGCTGATGTCGGTGTAGATGATCGCCGATACGCCCGCGTCCTCGAACTTCAGGGCCAAGTCGACGGCGGGCAGGGAGGACACGGCCGCCCAGCCATCCGTCGCGACCATGCCGTCGCGCGCGTCGATGCCCACGGCGATGCGGCCCGGGAAGGCCTTGCAGGCCTCGATCACCAAGGACGGGTTGCGGGCGGCCGCGCTGCCCAGGATGACGCGGGTGATGCCGGCTTCCAGCCAAGCGGCGATGCCGGCCATGTCGCGGATGCCACCGCCCAACTGCACCGGGCGGGATACGGCGGCCAGGATCGCGCGCACCGCGTCCCCGTTTTCCGACCGGCCGGCGAAGGCGCCGTTCAGGTCAACCACGTGCAGCCAGGAAAATCCGGCATCCTGCCACACACGCGCGCGTTCGGCCGGATCGGCGCCGTAGACGGTGGCCTGGTCCATCTCCCCCTGGCGCAGGCGCACGCATTGCCCGTCCTTGAGGTCGATGGCCGGATAGATGGTCAGCCCGCTCATGCCGAGGCCTGGCCTTTCCGCGGCCGCAGCCGCTTATGGTAGAAATAGCCGCGGATCACGGTGCCGCGCACCAGGGCGTAGTCCGGATGCTCGCCCCAGCGGGTGTAGCCCATCGACTCATACAGCCGGATCGCGGCGCCCTGGGTCTCCCGCACGTCGAGATTCAGGATGTGATAGCCGATGTCGCGGGCGCGTTCCTCCACGCCTTCCACGAGCAGCCGAGCCATGCCGTGTCCGCGGGCGAAGGGGGCGATGAAGGCGTGCATCAGTTGGGCGGCAAAGGCCTGCGCCTCATTGTTGCGGGGCGGGCGGACCAGATGCGCCGATCCGACGATGTCGCCGTTCAGGCGGGCGACGAACAATTCGCGCTCCGGCACCAGCAGCACGCCACGATAATAGGTTTCCAGCGCGCGCCGGCCGGGCGGATTGATCCAGCCGAAGCCACCGCCATCGATGATCGCGGCGTCCGTCGCCTCACACAAGGCGTGCAGGTCGTCGTCATCCAGGGTCGTGATGCGTTCGACCAGGATCTGCGGTTCGTCGGTTTCCGTCGGAGTTCCGGACATGGTCAGGGGGTCCACCGCAGGAAATTCATGAGGATGCGAATGCCGACCTCCTGGCTTTTCTCGACATGGAACTGGGTGCCGACCCGGTTCCCGGCGGCCACGATCGCAACGGTGGGGCCGCCATAGTCGGTGGTGGCGATGACCTCGGCCGGGTTGCCGCCGGCCAGGGCGTAGCTGTGGACGAAGTAGACGTGATCGCCGGGATTGAGGCCATCCAGCAAGGGATGGGACCCGGGCACGAAATCGAGCGCGTTCCAGCCCATATGCGGCAGGCGCAGGCCGGTCGCCGCCATTTCCGCGACGTCGCCCTTGATCCAGCCGAAGCCGGGGGTGACGGCGTGTTCGAGCCCGCGATGGGCCATCAGTTGCATGCCGACGCAGATGCCCAGGAAGGGCGTGCCGGCGTCGGTCGCGTCGCGCAGCGCGTCCCACATGCCGGGCACGGCGTGCAGGCCAGCTGAGCAATCGGCGAAGGCGCCCTGCCCCGGCAGCACGATCCGGTCGGCCCGCGCGACTTCGGCCGCGTCGGCGGTCACGGTCACGGTGGCGGGGATGCCCGCCCGTTCGGCCGCCAGAGCCAGGGCGCGGGAGGCGGAGGCGAGGTTGCCGCTGCCATAGTCAACGACGACGATCTTCATCATCCGGCCACCGGTGTCATGAAGCGCCCCATCAGGTCCGGCCGCTGCGCCAGAAGACGACCCAGCGCCTCGTCTTCGGATCGGGCGGACACCACGAGGCCCAGGAAATAGCCCCGCCTTTCGATCGCCCAGCGCCGCAGGTCATGGCCGTTCAGGCCCAGCATCAAGGCCAGCCCCAGTTCCAACGCCAGGCTGACCGGCGGGTCGGTCAGCAGGGCGATCAGCACGGCGGCCACGAAGGCCAGGCACGCCGGTATCCACGCCCGATGCAGCGCGAGCCACAGCGGGCCGAACACGAAGGCGCCGACCGAGAACGACTCGGGGATCAGCACCGGCGCGGCGTCGCCGTGCAGATGGGCGGTCCAGAACTTCATGCGACCGGCACACCCGCCATCACAGCGCGCCCTTGGTGGACGGGATGGCATTGCCGGCGCGGGGGTCCATCTCGGTCGCCATGCGCAGCGCGCGGGCGGTCGCCTTGAAGCAGGCCTCCGCCACGTGATGCGCGTTGTGGCCGGCCCGCCGCGTGATGTGCAGGGTCACCAGGGCGTTGAACGCCAAAGCGCGGAAGAATTCCTCGAAAAGCTCGGTGTCCATCTCGCCGATCTTCGGACGCTCGAACGTCACGTTCCAGGCGAGGAACGGACGGCCGGAGATGTCCACCGCGGCTTCCGCCAGGGTTTCGTCCATCGGGATCAGCGCGTTGCCGAAGCGACGGATGCCCCGCTTGTCGCCCAGGGCCTTGTGGAACGCCTGGCCGAGGACGATGCCGACATCCTCGGTCGTATGATGGAAGTCGATATGCAGGTCGCCCTTGGCGCGCAGGGTCAGGTCGAACAAGCCATGCCTGGCGAGCGCGGTCAGCATGTGATCGAGGAAGCCGATGCCGGTATCGATGTCGCTGATGCCGGACCCGTCCAGGTCCAGCGTCAGGGTGATATCGGTTTCGGAGGTGGTGCGGGTGACGGTCGCGGTACGGGCCATGATGGCCGCTCCACTAGCCCGACCGGCGGGCCGCGTCCAGTAATCCTACAGGGTCTTCCCATGCAGGAAGCCCAGCGCCGGCAAGGGCCGCCACGATCGCGGCAGGTCGGCGCGCCGGATCGGCTTGACCGTGTAGACCGGCATCGGCTGGCGCGTCGTCCGCAGGAAATTGGCATAGGCCTTCACCTGCTGCTCCCGCCAGGCCTGGTCGGCCAGGGCGGCGACGCGGTTGGAGAAGATCTCGGCGACGCGGGTCGTACGGCCAACGGAGGCGACGACCGCCCATAGCGTGTCGTCGCGATAGGAGCTCAGGCTGACGGGCTCGACCATGACCGGAATGCTTGCCGGACCAGAAGCGCTTGGCAAGAGGGGCGCGCTGGGCGGTGGGTGGGGTTCATACGGCGACCGTGATCAGCAGGCCCCCGTCACTCAGGGGGATCAGGTTGGAAACCTGGCCCGCCACTTCCAGCCGTTGCAGCGCGGCGGCGAGCCTGGCGGGATGGGCGGTCAATCTGGCATGGCGCATGGCGGCCTGGACATCGGCCTGGAAGCGCGGGCTCTTGATTGCCATCGCATGCAGCGCGCGGAACAGGGCGGCATCGAACGCCTCGGCGGACAGGGGCGTCGCGTCGTCCTGCTGGGTAGGCGGAGCCTCATCGTCCGACTGCGGGGCGTCCTCTTCGGTCATGGTGTCCGACTTTTCCGCCGATGGCTTTTCATGAGTAGCGCACGCACGCTGCGACGCGTCAAACAATGTCGTCCGGATTCAGATAACAATCCGCGCGCCACGGTTTGTGACCGGCGCGACCTTACAGGCTGGTTTCTCCTGTCGTGGCCTATCGGGATGGTCGGGCACCGATCTCGTCCAGGGACCGCTGCTCGATGCGCTGGCTCTCCTTCAGCTTCGCTTCATCGCGGCGGGTGAGTTCGGTTTCCACCGCCTCCACCGCGCTGCGGGCGATGGTCAGGACGGCCCGGGCCTCATGCGTGCGGCCCTCGGCGTCGCGCAATGCCACCTCCGCCCCTTGCTGTTCGGCCCGGACGCGGCGGAGCCAGACCGCGAAGGCCTCCACCATCGCGTCATCGGGCTCCAGGCTGCTGGCGCATTCGGTTTCCCGCCGGATGTCTTCGTCGATCGCCCGGATGGCGGCGGCGGCCCGGGTTTCCTCCGCCACGCAGTCCGCGAGCGTCAGCCTGGCCTCATCGAGGGCCAGGCGGCGCAGGCGGCGGAGAGTCAACAGCGGTTCATCGCGCATGGCGCTCATATCCTCATGATGTCGTCGAGTTGGGCGAAGGCCTCATGCAGGCCGACGCGGGCGTAGCGATCCTGGTTCAGGAAACCATTGATCCGGGGCGCGAGGACCAGGGCCTCATCCACCGCCTGGTCGGTGCCGTCGCGATAGGCACCCAGCCGCACCAGGTCGGCCGACTCGGTCCACAGCGCCAGGATCTGTCGAGCGCGCCGGACCAGGCCGATCTCCTCGGCCGAGAGGCAGCCGGCGGCGGCGCGGGACAGGGACCGCAGGACATCGATCGGGGGATAGCGCCCGGTCTCGGCGATACGGCGGTCCAGGATCACATGCCCGTCCAGTATGCCCCGCGCGGCGTCGGCGATCGGTTCGTTGTGGTCGTCCCCTTCGACCAGCACCGTGAACAGCGCAGTGATGAGGCCGGCGGTGCCGTCCGCCGCCTCGATCCCCGGCCCCGCCCGTTCCAGCAGCCGCGGCAGTTCCGCGAAGACGCTGGGCGGATAGCCCCTGGTGGCGGGCGGTTCGCCGGCCGACAGCCCGATTTCCCGCTGGGCGAGGCAGAAGCGGGTCACGCTGTCCATTAACAAAAGGACCGATTTGCCCTGGTCGCGAAAATGTTCGGCGACGGTCATCGCGGCATGGGCCGCCTGCCGGCGCATCAGGGGCGGCGCGTCCGAAGTGGCGACGACGACGACCGAGCGGGCGAGACCCTCCGGCCCCAGGTCGTCCTCGATGAACTCCCGCACCTCCCGCCCTCTCTCCCCAACCAGGGCGAGCACGACGGCGTCGCAGGCGGTTTCCCGGGCGAGCATCGACAACAGGGTGGACTTGCCGACGCCCGAGCCCGCGAACAGGCCCAGGCGCTGCCCCTGGCGGCAGGTTGTGAAGCAATTCAACGCCGCGACGCCCAGATCAATCCGCGGCCCAAGCCGAGCCCTGCTGGCGGCGGGAGGAGGGTTTGCGCGGACGGGGCGGGGGGACGCCGCGTTCGGCAGGGCGCCTCGGCCGTCGATCGGCTGGCCCAGGGGATCGACAATACGGCCCAGCCAGGCGTCGGAGACAGGCAGCGTACCGCCCTGTCCCGCCAGCAGGGAGGCGGTGTGGCCGGGGCCGACTCCATCCAGGGCACCGAACGGCATGGCCTGGGCGCGATTATCGCGGAAGCCGACGATTTCCGCTTCCAGCGGCCGGTCGTCCCGCCCCAGAAGGGCGATGCGGTCGCCGATGGAGACGAGTCCGTTCAATCCGTCGATATCGACGATCAGGCCGGAAATGCCGCCCACCCGACCCTGGATGCGGGCAGTTTGACACGATCGCATGCGAGCAGCGGCAATTTCCGCTCTTTTTACGAGACTTGATTGCCTCATTGATATTCTCTTGTTTCAATCATCCATATGTTCCTCAAACATTCGGCGGCACAAGGCGATATTCAGTGCCATTTGATGGAATGATGCACGACAAAGGTGAAAATTCTATGGCCAAACACACGCTATGGTGGTATTAACCGGGTCATGATGGTTAAGAGGGCATCATGCGCGTCCTGCTCGTAGAAGACGATCTTACCGCCGCCCGGGGCGTGTCCTTGATGCTCAAGGCCGTGGGTGCCGTAATCGACCATTCGGAGTCAGGGGAGGAAGCGCTGGAGCTTCTTCGCCACTATGATTACGACGTGGTGCTGCTCGATCTGGTCCTGCCGGATATCGAGGGATACGAGGTGGTGCGCCGGATGCGCATTGCCCGCAACGACACCCCGGTGCTGATCCTTTCGGGGATGACCAGGCCGCAGGCCAAGGTCAAGGGGCTCGGGATGGGGGCGGATGACTTCATCACCAAGCCCTTCGACAAGGCCGAGTTGCTGGCCCGGATGCAGGCGGTGGTCCGCCGCAGCAAGGGCTTCAGCCAGCCGACGGTGCGGATCGGCACGGTCGAACTGAACCTCGACAGCCGGGAGGTCACGGTTGACGGTGGGGAGGTTCACCTGACCGGGAAGGAATACTCGATCCTGGAACTGCTCGTGCTCCGCAAGGGCATGGTGCTGACCAAGGAAGCCTTCCTGAACCACCTGTATGGCGGGATGGATGAGCCCGAGATCAAGATCATCGACGTCTTCGTCTGCAAGCTGCGCAAGAAGCTGGCCGCGGCGGGCGCCGACAACCTGATCGGCACGGTCTGGGGCCGCGGCTACATGATCCGGGAGGCGTCGCCCGAGGACGCGCCCGAAGGCCTGCTGGAGGCGCCGATGCTGGCGCGTTACTCCTCGGCCGCCTGATACCGGGCGCGCCACTCGGCGATCGTGTCCACATCCGACAGAGTCCGCAGATGCGCGACCCGGTGGGTGCAGAAGTTGACCAGCGTGTCCGCAAGGGCGTCGCTGGTCGACCAGCGGACGTTCGCGAAGGGGCGGGACGGGCGACGGGGCCCCAAGGCGACCAGCCAGTAGCCTCCGTCGGCGGCCGGACCGAACGCGGCGTCGGCAAAGCCGAGCGCTCGGAAGGCCGCTGATAGGTCGGTGGGGCCGGCATCGGGGATATCGCAGCCGATTATCGACGCGCCGCGGCGGGGAAAGCGGGACAAGGCGCGGTGCATGCGCTGGCCTATATCGCCGTGGCCCTGTTCGATCCGCGTGACCCCCCGGGGCAGCCGCACATACGCGCGATCGGGCGTGACCGCGAGCACGGTGCGGAAGCGCCGGTCGGCGGCCAAACCGCGCAGCAGGCGGGTCAGCGTCTCGGTATGGAAGCGCAGGGCGGCGCGATCCCCGATCCCGCGCGCGAGGCGGCGCTTCACGGTGCCCAGGCGCGGCGCCCGGGCGAAGACGATCGCGACCGGCTTCATCCGTAGACCTTCGCGATCAGGCGGGGCGGGACGCCCAGGAACCACAGCCCCAGACAGAACAGGTTGCGCGCGGACCGGCGCCACCAGCCATCCCGCCGCCATTTCCCGGCGGACGTGATCGCGGCCGGCTCCAGAAACGCCATCCGGCGGCGGCCGAGGCGACGGACCAGGTCAACGTCCTCCATCAACGGCAACGGCCGGACCCCGCCCACCGCGCGCAGCAGGTCGGTGTGGATCAGCAGCCCCTGGTCGCCGTAGGGCAGCGCGAGGACCCGGCAGCGCCAGGCAACCATCCGCTCCAGCCGACGCGCGGCGGGTTCGTCACCGTCCAGGGCGAAGCGGAAGCACGCAGCGCGGGCCGGGCCTTCCGCCATATGGGTCCGTGCCGCGTCCCGCCAGCCCGCCGCCAGCGTTGTATCGGCGTGCAGGATCAGCACCCAGCCGGGTCCAGCGGCCGCCACACCCGCGGCAATCTGCGGACCTCGGCCGCTCGGCGCGGTCAGCACCCGGGCACCGAGGCGTTGGGCAAGGGCCGGCGTGTCATCCCGGCTGCCCCCATCGACCACCACCAGCCCGCGCACCGGCCCGACGGCCGCGACCGTGCCCTCCAGCGTCAGGGCGGCGTTCAGGACAGGGATGACAACGGCCACATCCAGCACGTCCGTTCGTATTTCGTTCTTGACGGTGGCGAGTGATGCTGTCACGGTCAAACTCGAACAGACGGGGAACGGATCATGTGGGAAGAACCCTATCCCGATCGCGACGCCGACGCCATCGCTGCCTTGGACCAGGCCGGACTGCCGGAAGCGGAGCCCGCCGCCCGCATGCCCTCCCTCGCCCGTCGCGGCCGGGGCGCGGTCACCAATCCGGCCGTCCGCTTCGACCGCCAGGTGGCGTCCCCGTTCGACGACGGCTGGGACTCGCTGGATGAAGCGTTCGCGGAACTGCCCGCGCTGGCGACGACCGTCACCAAGGACACGACGCGGTCGGTGATCAGCTGGAACAGCTCCCCCGACCTCGGGTTCGACCGCGCGGTCAATCCGTACCGCGGATGTGAGCATGGCTGCATCTACTGCTATGCGCGTCCGACCCATGCCTATCTTGGTTACTCGCCAGGCATCGATTTCGAAACGAAGCTGATCTACAAGCCCGAGGTGGCGGAGCTTCTGGAGAAGGAGCTGAAGCGCCCCGGCTACATCGCGCGCACGATGGTGCTGGGTTCGAACACCGATCCTTACCAGCCGGTCGACCGCACGTTGAAGCTGACGCGGTCGGTGCTGGAGCTGCTCGACCGCTACAACCATCCGGTCGGTATTGTCACGAAATCGGCGGGCGTGCTGCGGGATATCGATATCCTCGCCTCAATGGCGAAGCGCAATCTGGTGCGTGTCTATCTCTCCGTCACCACACTCGACCCGAAGCTGGCCCGGGTGATGGAACCCCGCGCCGCGAGCCCCGCCCGCCGGCTCCAAGCGATCACCGAGCTGACGCGTGCCGGCGTTCCCACCGGGGTGCTGGCCGCGCCGATGATCCCCGCCCTGAACGACGCGGAGATGGAGAAGATCCTGGAAGCCGCCGCCCGCGCCGGGGCCCGCCATGCCCGTTATATTCTGTTGCGGCTGCCACATGAACTGAAACAGATGTTCGAGGATTGGCTGATCGCCAACTACCCCGACCGCGCACGCCACGTACTCAGCCTGATCCGGGAAACACGGGCGGGCGCCTTGAACGACTCGAAGTTCCATCAGCGGTTCTCGGGCCAGGGGGTCTATGCCGATCTGCTGTCGCGGCGCTTTGCCCGCGCCATCCGGCAATGGGGTCTCGATGACATGCGGCAGGAACTGGACTGCACCCGTTTCGCCGTTCCAGCCGCCGCGGCCGCCACCGCGCAGGCGCAGCTTTCCCTGTTCTGACCGGGCGTTCGTTCCTGCCAATACCCGATCCCGTGCGTATCGATATTTTTCCCGGCGCCGCATTGACGCAGCGCGAATCACGTCCCTATTGTCCCGCCGGTAAATAAGCAGGGCCAGACAGGCTCGCAAAACCAGGGGGAAAGCCACAGGTGGAAGAGGCCGCTCGTCTCTTTCAGTTGATCGTCAATGGCGCGGCATCGGGCTGTATCTACGGCCTGATCGCGCTTGGGTTTGTCTTGATCTACAAGGCAACCGAGATGGTCAACTTCGCGCAAGGCGACATCATGATGATGGGCGCGTTTGTCGCGTTCAGTCTGATCGCGCATTGGGGCGTGAATTATTGGATCGGATCGCTGATCGCGATCGCGATCACGGCGGCCTTCGGGTTCCTGCTGGATGCAACAATCCTGCGAAGGGTCATAGGACAACCGCAATTCGCCGTTGTCATGCTGACGCTGGGCCTGGGCTTCATCTTCCGCGCGGGTGCCGGGCTTGGCTGGGGTTATGACTCCGTCGGCTTCATGACACCGTTCACCAACCAGACCGTTGCGGTTTCGGGACTGGTGCTGGGCGCGGACAACATCTCGATCATCGTCGGCACGGTGTTGCTGTGTGGCGTGCTGTATCTCTTCTTCAGCAAGACACGCCTGGGCGTGGCGATGCAGGCATCGTCGCAGAACCAGCTTGCCGCCTACTACATGGGCATCCCGGTCCGCACTGTGTTCTCCCTGATCTGGGCGATCAGCGCGGGCGTGGCGGCGGCGGCGGGCATCCTGCTTTCGCCGGTCTCGATGATCGATGTCAGCATGGGCTTCCTCGGCATCAAGGCCTTCGCGGCCGCGGTGATCGGCGGCTTCGGCAGCATCCCCGGATCGGTGATCGGCGGCGTGATCGTCGGCATCGTGGAGCAGTTGTCGGGCTACTATCTGCCGGCCGGGTTCCAGGAAGTCACCGCCAATGTCGTTCTGCTGATCACCCTGATTGTTCGGCCGCAGGGGTTGTTCGCCGAACTCATGGGAAAGCGCGTCTGATCCGCCATGCGCTATGTATTCAAAACAGACTACAGGCAGGACCTCACGCTCTCCCGGCATCCGGGTGACCTGTTCTGGTACGGGCTGCTGTTTGTCGTCACGTTGCTCATCCCGTTCTTCCTGGGCGAGTTCTACGTGGGCGAGCTGGGCGGCGTGTTCATCTTCGCCATCGCGGGCGTCGGGCTCATGCTGCTGGTGGGCTATACCGGGCTGATCAGCCTGGGCCACGCGGCCTTCCTGGGCATCGGCGCCTACACCAACTCGGTGCTGCTGGCACAGGGCGTTCCATTCCTGATCACGCTCCCGATCTCGGGCCTGTTCACCGCGTTCTGCGGTGTCGCCATCGGCCTGCCGACCTTGCGCATGAGCGGGCTGTATCTCGCGATCGCCACTTTGGCCTTCGGCAGCATCGTCGGCACGATCTTCCAGAAATGGTCCTCGGTCACCGGCGGCTTCGACGGGTTTGCGGTGCCCACGCCCTATGTCTTCGGCATCCCGATCGAGGGCGCGAACGGCGTCTACTACACCTCGCTCGCGGTGCTGGTGTTCTGCATCTGGCTGACGGCCAACATCCTGCGCACGCCGCTGGGTCGCGCCATGGTGGCGATCCGGGACAGTGAGGTGTCGGCGCAGAGCATGGGCATCAACCTGGCCTGGTACAAGTCGATGGCCTTCGCCATCAGCGCCGGCATGACCGGCCTGGCCGGTGCCCTGTTCGCACATTACGTCCGCTACCTGGCGCCGGATGCGTTCGAGGTGCTGCTGTCGGTCCAGTTCGTCACGATCGTCTTCGTGGGCGGGCTGGGATCGATCCACGGCGCGATCTTCGGGGCCATCTTCGTCCGCCTGCTGCCGCAGTTCATCGCCATCGTGCGCGACGACCTGCCGTTCAACCTCGGCCGGACGCCTGGGCTTGAACCGGCCCTGTTCGGCCTGATCCTGGTGCTGGTCATCCTGTTCCAGCCGATGGGGATCTATGGCCTCTGGCTGAAGACCCGGCATTGGTTCCAGGCCTTCCCCTTCAAGCGGGCGTCGGGTTTCCGCCGCCAGAAATCCTATGCGAAGTCGGAGCGGCTGAAATGACGCTCTTCAAGGCCGATGACATCTCGGTTCGGTTCGGCGGCATCCGCGCCGTCGACTCCGTCAGCTTCGAGGTCAACAAGGGCGAGGTCTTCTCGATCATCGGCCCGAACGGGGCCGGGAAGACGACGATCTTCAACCTCATCAGTCGTATCTACAACACGACCGAGGGCAAGCTGACCTTCGACGGGCAGGACTTCACCCAGACCCCGCCCTACAAGATCGCCGGCATGGGCATCGCGCGGACGTTCCAGAACATCGAATTGTTCCCGAATGCGAGCCTGCTGCAGAACCTGCTGATCGGGCGGCACTGCCACGCCGGGACCGGGTTGCTGGCGCAGATGTGCTTCCTCCCCTCGGCCCGCCGCGACGAACTGCGCCACCGCGCCAAGGCCGAGGACGTGATTTCGTTCCTCGGACTGGAACGCTACCGCGACACGTTGATCGCCAACCTGCCCTATGGCGTGCGGAAGGTCGTTGAACTCGGACGCGCGCTGTGCACGGAACCGAAATTACTGCTGCTGGATGAACCGTCGTCAGGCCTGAACGTCGAGGAGACGGAGGGCATGGGGTTCTGGATCGAGGACATCAAGAAGGACCTCGGGATCACGGTCATCATGGTCGAGCATGACATGGCGCTGGTGAACCAGGTCTCCGACCGCGTGATGGCGCTGAACTACGGCAAGGTGCTGGCCATGGGCGAACCGCGGGAGGTGCAGTCCCACCCCGAGGTCGTGAAGGCCTATCTCGGCGGGGAGACGGAGGAATGACCGACTCGATGCTGCATGTCGAAGGCATCGAGACCTTCTACGGCCCGATCCAGGCGATCCGCGGCGTGTCGCTGGATGTGGCGCAGGGCCAGATCGTCACCGTCCTCGGCGCCAACGGGGCCGGCAAGACCACCGTCCTGCGCACCATCTCCGGCGTGCTGGACCCGGAGCGCGGCAAGGTCATGTTCCAGGGTCGTGACATCGCCCACATGCCGCCCGACCAGGTGATGCGCATGGGCATCTGCCACGTGCCGGAGGGGCGGGACACGTTTCCGTTCCTGACCGTGCGCGAAAACCTGATGATGGGCGCCTACACCCGCCGCGATAAGGACGGCGTGGCGCGGGATCTTGAACTCTGCTTCTCCTACTTCCCCCGTCTGCTGGAGCGGCAGCACCAGCGCGCCGGTCTTCTCTCCGGCGGCGAACAGCAGATGCTGGCGATCAGCCGAGCGTTGATGGGGCAGCCGAAGCTGCTGTTGCTGGATGAGCCGTCGCTGGGGTTGTCGCCGCTGCTCGTGCAGCAGATCTTCGGGATCATCCGGCGCATCAACAAGGAACAGGGCGTGTCGATCCTGCTGGTCGAGCAGAACGCGCATATCGCGCTGAAGACCGCCGACTACGGCTATATCATCGAGGTCGGCCGCATCGTCGCGCAGGATCATTGCGCCGCGCTGCTGCAACGCGACGATATCAAGGAATTCTACCTCGGCCAGAAGGAAACCGGGGAACGCGGCCAGCGGCGTTGGAAAAGGAAGCGGCTGTGGAACTGACCGGCGGCGCTCGGGTGGATACGCTGCCCGCATTGATCGCGCACAAGGTCGCGACCGAGGGCGGCGCGATCGTGCTGCGTAAGAAGAACCGCGGCATCTGGAACGCGGTGACCTGGGCCGAGATGGACCAGCAGGTCGCCGCCATCCGACGCGGGCTGCGGGCGATGGATTTCGGCCGTGGCGATGTCGCGGCCGTGCTGTCCGAGACCCGACCCGAAGCCGCCTATGCCGACCTCGCGATCCTGACCAGCGGCGGCGCATCGGTCGCCATCAACCCGAATGACGAGGCCGAACACGTCGGCCATATCGTGCGCTCCGCCGGCTGCCAGGTCGTGTTCGTCGAGGGCGAGGAACAGCTCGACAAGGTCCTGTCGGTGCGGGCGGAGTGCCCGGGCCTGGCGCGGATCGTGATCGCCGACATGAAGGGGTTGCGCGACTTCTCGGACCCGATCGCGGTCAGCCTGGAACGTTTCGTGGCGGAAGGCGCACCGGATGCCGCCTTCGATCCGGTCGGGCCCGATGACACGGCGGCGGTGGTCTTCCCGCAGGACGGCACCCACGCCATGGGCCGGATCGTGACCCATGCCGAGGTCATGCGGATGGTGGAAGGCGCGCGCCGGCAACTCGCGCCACAGGCCGGGGATGAGCGGCTGGTGGTCCTGCCCATGAGCGACCCGACCGAGCGGGTGCTGGGGCTCTATCTGGCGCTGGCGACCGGGACGATCAGCAACTACCTCGAAAGCCCGGAAACGGCGGTCGAGAATCTGCAGCAACTCAAGCCGACGATCCTGGGCGCAAATGCCGAGGCGTGGGAGCGGCTGCACGCCAGGATCACCGCGGCGGCCGACGCGGCCACGCCCCTGCAACGGACGATGTATCGCTGGGCGATCGGCGCGGCGCGCTCCGGCGGGGCCATGGCTGGTTTGGCCGATCTGCTGGTGCTGCGCGCTGTTCGCCGCGAGCTGGGCATGAGCCGATTGCGGCTTGCCTTTGTCGGGAATGAGCCGATCCCGGCTCAGTCGCTCGACTGGGCGCGGGCGCTGGGGATCACCGTCCGGCAGGTGACCGACCCGGCGGAGCTGGGACAAGGGAACGCGGAGTACGGCACTCTGATCCGGGCCGCCTATGCCGCGGCCTGAAGCCGGTCAGGGCTCGTCGTTGAACCAACGACGCAACAATCGCGACAGGAGAGGGAAACACCATGCGTAAGACGTTGCTCGCAACGATGATGGCCGCGGCGATCGCCGTGCCCACCATGTCCCAGGCACAGACCGTGCGGGGCGTGACCGACAAAGAAGTCATTATCGGCACCTACACCGACCTGTCTGGCGTGACTGCCATGTGGGGCGTGAACAACATGAACACCTGGCGGATGGTGTTCGATGAGGCCAATGCCGCCGGCGGCATCCATGGCCGCAAAATCAAGCATGTGATCGAGGACAGCCAGTACCAGGTGCCTCGGGCCGTGCAGGCGTCGAACAAGCTGCTGAACCGCGACAACGTGTTCATGATGGTCGCCAATGGCGGCACGCCGATGAACAACGCGACGATGCCGGAACAGCTTTCCAAGAACGTGCCGAACATGTTCCCGCTGACCTCGGCGCGGTCGATGTATGCGCCGCTGCATCCGTTGAAGTTCGGCCTGGCCGCATCGTATTACGACATGATGCGCGCCGGCGTGAAGCTGTTCGTCGAGGAGCGCGGCAAGAAGGCGCTCTGCGCCATGTCGCAGGACACCGATTTCGGCCGCGACGTGATGGACGGCGTGCACGAGCAGATGAAGGTGATGAACATCAAGCTCGTCGCCGAAACGCTGCACAAGCCGGCCGATACCGACTTCACCGCCTCGGTCGCCCGTCTCCGCGACGCCAAGTGCGACCTCGTGCTGCTCGGCACCATCGTGCGTGACACCATCCAGATCGTCTCGGCCGCCCGCAAGACCGGCTGGAACGTCGACTTCCTGGGCCAGGTCGCGGTCTATGACGACGCCGTTGCCGCCGCGCCCGGTGGCGTGACCGAGGGCATCTACTCCATGACGTCCGTCCTGTTCGCCTATCCGGACGATCCGCGCCCGAAGGTGCGGGAATTCTCGGCCGCCTACCGCAAGGCCTATCCCACATTTAACAGACACTCAAATA
>DIUL01000111.1 GCA_002422345.1 Acetobacteraceae bacterium UBA6159 | reverse complement strand
GTGATTGACCGGACAGCAGTGATTTAATATTTCGGATACTGCTCCGGCGCGCTCACCGACATCGACAACCAAGGATGAGGTTGAATGCATTCTGTTTACTCGTAGTGGAGTAACAACAATATCGGGAGGAGCTTGCGTCCCGCCCGTCCCTCGAATTACCCCAATATCCACGATGGTATTCGTCATCAAACCCAACGAAGGGCGATTGAACCAGGGCGCTGGCAACATAAGACCCTCATCAAGCCGCACCAAGCCCGCCAAAATCTCCAACACCGCTCTCCGGCAACCCCCCGGCAGAGCGCGGAGGAAGTGATCAACCCGGCCCTTATCCTGCCACAATTACGACAGATGGCAAGACTACGTTATTTCACGTCCGCCAATACGCAACATTATTTCGCTGGACATCCGACGGCCCCATGAGGCGCTCTGCCGCGTGATTCATCAGCATAGGCGATTAGATCATCGCCTTAGGACGCACGCCACCTATGATACCTGCGGATAATTCGCTTCTAATCCCCGATGACAAAAAATATATTGACAATATATAAGAAATGTTGGCCTAATTATTACTTTGATATCACTCAATTGGCACGAAGATGGAGTGCCGCATCTTGCTGTTCACCGACTTCGACAGATGACCCTTGCCGGTGATGTCCTCCACCAGGATCACCTCCCCCGCGCCGATCACGCGGGATTCCCCGTCGCTGGCGGTCAGTTCCACCCCGGCATCGAGGTTGATGATGTATTGCCGGCGCGGGGCGGGATGCCAGGGACGGTCATGCTCCGCCTGGGTCTGGCGGAAGATGATCCCGGTGGCGGGCAGACGGGCCGAGAGCTTGCCGGCGTCATTCTCCTCGGCCCAGTCGATCTGGATGTCCCGCCAGTGGGATTCACCCTGGGCGTCGCAATACAGGTTGTGGATGCGGATGGGCATGGTGTTCCCCCTGAGGCCGGCCGGCAGGGTCGGCGGGTTCGCCCGGTTGGTCAACCGCGTGGGTCTTTCCGATCGGCCCGACCCTGGTAGACTTCGTGCAAACGGAGGAACCCGAGATGCCGCAGACCCTGCTCGATGGACTGACCTTTCCCGAAGGCCCGCGGTGGCATCAGGGGCGGCTGTGGTTCTCGGACTTCTACAACTACCGCGTCATGGCGCTGGGGCTGGATGGCAAGGCCGAGGTGATGGCGGTCGTGCCCGCCTGCCCGTCCGGCCTTGGCTGGATGCCCGACGGGTCGCTGCTGATCGTGTCGATGAACGACAAATGCCTGCTGCGGCAGGTGGGCGGGCAACTGGTCAAGCACGCCGATCTGTTCGGCCTGGCGGGCGGCCCCTGCAACGACATGGTCGTTGACGCGCAAGGCCGAGCCTATGTGGGGAATTTTGGGTATGAGCGCTTCAAGGGAGAGGATGCTCGGCCCGCGGTGATGGCGCGCGTCGATCCCGATGGCAGGGTCTCGGTCGCGGCGACGGACATGCTGTTCCCGAACGGGGCGGTGATCACGCCCGATGGCAAGAAGCTGATCGTTGGGGAGACGATGGGCAACCGCCTGACCGCGTTCGATATCGCGCCGGATGGCGGGCTGTCGAACCGCCGCATCTTCGCGACCCATGAGAAGCTTGTGCCGGATGGGATCTGCCTGGACGCGGAGGGCGCGATCTGGGTCGCTGATCCCCGGACCAACCGCTGCGTGCGGGTACGGGAGGGGGGCGAGGAGGTGGAGACGATCTCCCTGCCCGGCCGGAACGCCTACGCGTGCATGCTGGGTGGGGAGGACCGAAAGACGCTGTTCATCTGCACCGCTCCGGGGAGTGGCCCGGGGCGAGTTGGGACGACGGATGGGAAGATTGAGATCGTGCGGGTTGGGGTTCCGGGGGCTGGGTTGCCGTAGGGGGGCCGACGCAGACCCTTTTTGCTTGAACCGTCAGGCGCTCCGACCCTACGGTCGCGAGCCCTGCAACAGAGCCTCCGATGGACCGCGCGCACGTCATCCAGACCCTGCAAGCACACGAAGCCGATCTTCATCGTGCCGGAATCGCGCGTCTCTATCTGTTCGGTTCCGTCGCTCGGCAGGAAGCCGGAGCCGACAGCGACGTCGATCTGTTCTTTGATACCGACAATCCCCGATTCAGCCTCATTGAACTGGTCGACGTGCAGGAACGTGTCAGCGCGATCCTGGGCACCGAGACCGATGTCATGACCCGCGCGAGCCTGCACCCGATGTTACGGGATAAAATCGAATCGGAAGCGTTGCGCGTCTTCTGACATGGCGCGCAGCGTCCTTTTGCGGCTGGTCGACATTCAGGAAGCCATCAACGGCATTCAGGATGTCGCCGCCGCCGTCACCTTCGATGCCTTCGCACAAAGCTGGATCATGCAACGGGCGGTGGAGCGCGGGTTGGAGGTCATCTCCGAGGCAAGCCGTCATATCCCCGGCGAACTGAAGGCGCTGACCCCGGACATCCCCTGGCGCCAGATCGCCGCGATCGGCAACCTGCTCCGCCACGAGTACCAGCGCGCCGACGTCAGGGCGACCTGGAACATCATCGAGGAGCATCTTCCGACCCTCTCCGCCGCGATCGTCCATCTGATCGCCCATGTCACGCGCGACGACCCCCAACCTTGATCCCGCACCACCCCCAAGGCTAACTCCCCGGGTAACGCGGGAGGCGCCAGCATGACCAACCCCAACCCCAAAGTCGTCATCCTCGGCGCCGGCCACGCCGGAGGCACCGCGGCCGCCGAACTCCGCCGAGCCGGATTCACCGGCCCGATTACCCTGATCGGCGACGAACCGATCCCGCCCTATGAGCGGCCGCCCCTCTCCAAGGCCTGGCTCAAGGGAGAAACCGACGCCGGGAAACTCGCGCTGAAACCAGCCGCCTTCTATGAGACCGCCAACATCGACCTGCGCCTGAACACCACGGCGACCGCGATCGACCGCGAAGCCCGGACCGTCACGACCGGCAACAGCGAAACGATCCCCTACGACCTCCTGATCATCGCCACCGGGGCCCGCGCCCGCCGCATCCCGCTGCCCGGCCTCGACCTGGCCAACGTGCTGGAACTCCGCAACGCCGCCGACGCCGACAAGTTGAAGGCGGTCCTGACCCCAGGCGCCAGGCTCGCCGTCATCGGCGGCGGCTATATCGGCCTGGAAGCCGCCGCCTCCGCCCGCGGCCTGGGCTGCGAGGCCACAATCATCGAGCGGGAACCCCGCGTCCTCGCCCGTGTGGCGTGTGAAACCCTGTCGAATTTCTTCCAGGACTACCACCGCACCCAGGGCGTCACGATCGACGTCAACGCCCAGGTCGCGGCATTGCATGGCACCGATGGCAAGGTCTCCGGCGTACGGCTATCGGACGGCACGCTGATCCCCTGCGACGCGGCGCTGGTGGGTGTAGGCGCGGTCCCGAACCAGGAAATCGCGGCCGATGCCGGCGTGGACTGCAACAACGGCATCCTGGTGGACCTGTCGGCGCGCACCTCCGACCCGGCGATCTTCGCGATCGGAGACTGCACGCACCGGCCGATCCCCCTCTATGAACGCTCGATGCGCCTGGAAAGCGTGCCGAACGCGCTGGAACAGGCCCGTGCCGCCGCCGCCGCCATCTGCGGCAAGCCCATCCCGGCGCCCGAGGTGCCATGGTTCTGGTCCGACCAGTATGACCTGCGCCTGCAGATCGCCGGTATCCCCTTCGATACCGACCGCATCGTCGTGCGCGGCGACATCGCGGCGGGGAAGTTCGCCCTGTTCCACCTGAAGGACGACGGCACGGTACAGGCGGTGGAAGCCGTGAATGCCTCCACCGAGTTCATGGGTGGCCGGCGCATCATCCAGAAGCGGTTGAAGCTGGACCCGGCGCGGATCGCCGACATGTCGGTGACGATGCAGGCGCTCGCGGCCGGATAGCCCATGCTGGAAACAGGCCGGCCCCTGTGCTTAACAGGCGGCAAGGTCAAGGAAACCGTTCATGCCAACGATCACTTATATCGAACACAACGGCACCGCCCATCCGGTTGACGTCCCGGTCGGCAAGACCGTCATGCAGGGCGCGGTCGACAACAACGTGCCCGGGATCGACGCCGATTGCGGCGGGGAGTGCGCCTGCGCCACCTGCCATGTCTACGTCGACGCCGCCTGGCTGGACCGTGTCGGCCTGCCCGAAGCCGGCTCCCAGGAAGCCAGCATGCTGAGCTTCGCCGCCGTCACCCAGCCCGACTCGCGCCTGTCCTGCCAGATCGAGGTCACCGACGCCCTGCACGGCCTGGTCGTCCGCATGCCCGAAGGCCAACACTGACCTCATCTTAGTTCCCCCTCCCCTTGAGGGAGGGGGAAGGGGGGAGGCGTAACTACCCCCCAGTCCCAACCAACCGAAAGGAACCGCCCACCATGAACGCGCCGGTCCATTTCGATCCCACCTCCGACGCCATGTCGATCCCGCTCGACCAGATCGACGTCAGCGACCCGAAACTCTATCAAAACGACACATATTTCCCGCTGTTTGAACGGCTGCGGCGCGAAGACCCCGTCCACTACCGGAAAGGCGGGATGTACGGCGACTTCTGGTCGGTGACGAAGTTCAAGGACATCATGCATGTCGAGACCCACCACCACATCTACTCCTCCGAGGCGAAGCTCGGCGGCATCTCCATCACCGACCGGCCGGCGCAGTATCGGCGGTCCAGCTTCATCTCGATGGACCCACCCCGGCACGACGAACAGCGCAAGGCCGTCAGCCCGATCGTCGCCCCCGCCAACCTGAACAACATGTCCGCGGTCATCCGGGAACGCACTTGCCGGGTGCTCGACGGGTTGCCGCGCAACGAAACCTTCGACTGGGTGCAACTGGTTTCGATCGAGCTGACCACGCTGATGCTGGCAACCCTGTTCGATTTCCCGGTGGAAGATCGCAACAAGCTCACGTTTTGGTCCGATTGCGCAACAGCCGACGTCAACGCCGGCGGCATCGTCGATTCCGAGGCGAAACGGCTCGAAATCCTCGGCGACGCGCTGCGGACCTTCACCGGCATGTGGCACGAGCGCGCCGCCCGCCCGCCGGGACACGACCTGATCTCGATGCTCGCCCACGCCGATGCCACGAAGAGCCTCGTCGATGATCCGATGGAGTTCCTCGGCAACCTCACGCTGCTGATCGTCGGCGGCAACGACACCACCCGCAATTCCATGAGTGGCGGGCTGCTGGCGCTGCTGCGGAACCCGGCCGAGTTCGACAAGCTGCGCGCCAATCCCGCGCTCGTGACCTCGATGGTGCCGGAGATCATCCGCTGGGTCTCCCCCATCATCCACATGCGCCGCACCGCCAAGCAGGACGCCGACCTGGCCGGCAAGCGCATCCGCGAGGGTGACAAGGTCGTGATGTGGTATGTCTCGGGCAACCGCGACGAGGATTCGATCGAGCAGCCCGACCGCTTCATCATCGACCGCGCCCGCCCGCGCAACCACATGTCCTTCGGCTTCGGCGTGCATCGTTGCGTCGGCAACCGCCTCGCGGAGATGCAGCTCATCATCCTGTGGGAGGAGATCATGAAGCGCTTCCCGCGGATCGAGCTGATGGAGGAGCCGAAGCGCATCTACTCCAACTTCATCCACGGGATTACCGAGATGAAGGTCCGCATTCCGGCCTGACGGCACCCAACCAAAGGACCATGCGCATGACGTTCATAGGCCAATCGACCCGCCGGTACGAGGATACCCGCTTCCTGACCGGCCAGGGCCGCTTCGTCGAGGACGTCAATGAGGCCGGGCAGACCTGGGCGCATGTCGTCCGCTCCCCCCACGCGCACGCCGTCATCACGCGGATCGATACCGCGGCGGCGCGGACCGCCCCCGGCGTGCTGGCCGTCTATACGCACGACGATATCGCCGATCTGGGCCACCTGCCCTGCGGCGCCCAGGTCGCGACGGTCGGGCCGATGCTGATCCCACCCCGCCCGGCGCTGGCGAACGGCCGCGTCCGCCATGTTGGCGACCCGGTCGTGTTCATCGTGGCCGAAACCGCCAATGCCGCCCGAGACGCCGCCGAACTGGTAGCGATCGACTACGACATCCTGCCCTCGGTCGTCGACGGCCCGGCCGCCCTGCAACCGGGCGCGCCCCTGCTGTGGGATGAGGTGCCCAACAACCAGTCCTTCCGCTTCATGAAGGGCGACCCGGACGCGGTGAAAGCCGCCTTCGCCGCCGCCGCCCATGTGGTCGAGATCGAACTGATCAACAACCGCCTGATCATCGCGCCCACCGAGACCCGCGCCGCCATCGCCCGTTACGACAACGGCACCCACCATCTGTTCCTGACCGCCGCCGGGGTGCATGGCATCCGCAACCAGTTGGCGGACTCGATCTTCCGCGTCCCCCGCGACAAGGTTCATGTCGTCGCCCCCGATGTCGGTGGCGGCTTCGGAATCAAGAACTGCGTCTATCCGGAATGGGTGTTGCAGATGGTTGCGGCCCAGCGCCTCGGCCGCCCGGTCAAATGGGTGGAAGACCGCGCCGAGGACTTCATCTCCACCGCCCAGGGCCGCGACAACGCCACCCGCGCCCGTCTCGCGCTGGATGCGGACGGCCGGTTCCTCGGCCTCGATGTCCATACGATCGCCAATCTCGGCGCCTATATGTCCGGCGGCGGGCCTGGCAGTTCCACCAACGCACCCTCCGCCGCGATGGGCGGAGGCTACGTCATTCCCGCCATCGCGATGGATGTCCGCGCCGCCTTCACCAACACGGTGCCGATCGACGCCTATCGCGGCGCCGGCAAGCCGGAGGCCAACTACCTCATTGAACGGCTGATCGACCTCGCCGCGCGCCGCTGCGGGTTCGATCCCACCGACCTCCGCCGCCGCAACGCCATCGCAACCTTCCCCTACCCCAAAGCGCTGGGGACCACAGTCGATTGCGGCCGCTTCGCCCTGAACATTGATGACGCCCTGGTGGCCGCTGACACCGCCGGCTTCCCCGCCCGCAAGGCCGCGTCCGAGGCCCGTGGCCTGCGCCGCGGCCTCGGCGTCGCCTGCTTCATCGAAACCGCCCGAGGCTCCCCCAACGAAGGCGCCGAGGTCCGGTTTCAGCAGGACGGCAAGGTCGCCCTGCTGATCGGCACCCAGTCCAACGGCCAGGGGCACGAGACATCCTATCCCCAGATCGCCGCCGACCTGCTCGGCTTACCGATGGAGGCCTTCCACTACATCCAGGCCGACACAGCGGAAATCCCGAACGGCAACGGCCATGGCGGCGCGCGGTCGATGCACATGGGCGGCGCCGCTTTGCACCGCGCGATCGGCATGGTCATCGCCAAGGGAACCCGGATCGCCGCCCGCCTGCTGCAAGCGGAACCGGAGCAGGTGGAATTTACCAACGGCCGATTCATCGTCCGCGCCATCCCGGAACGATCGATGGACCTGATGGCGGTCGCCGTCGCCGCTCGCGATCCGGTCAACCTGCCCGACGGCATGGACCCCGGTCTGGATACCTATATCTGGAACGAACTCGACATCATCACATTCCCCAACGGCTGCCATATCGCCGAGGTCGAGGTCGATCCGGACACCGGCGCCGTCCGCCTGGATCGTTACACGGCCGTCGATGATTTCGGTACCATCATCAATCCGCTGCTGACGATCGGCCAGGTCCAGGGCGGCGTCGCCCAGGGCATCGGCCAGGCGATGCTGGAACACACGGTCTACGATCCGGAGTCCGGGCAGTTGCTCAGCGGATCGCTGATGGACTACGCCCTGCCCCGCGCCGACGATCTGCCGGACCTGAACATCACGCTGACCGGCGTGCCCACCAATGCCAATCCGCTGGGTGTGAAGGGCTCCGGTCAGGCCGGCGCCATCGCCGCGCCGCAGACGATCATCAGCGCGATCACCAACGCGCTGGACATCGACCATATCGACATGCCGGCGACGCCGGAACGGGTGTGGCGGGCGATACGGGCACGGGCGGGCTGATCAGGGGGAGGTCAGACGCTCCAGAGCCTCGGCAACATCTGCCCGGAGCGCCGGCAATTCTTCGGTGATCGCATTCCAGATCACCGCAAGACTGATCCGATCATAGCCGTGTCGTAACCGATTTCCCATGCCACGGATGTCCCTCCATGGCTGGTCCGGCATCAGGATCACGGCCTGATCACCCAAGCGGAAAGCGGCCTCGCAGATCCGCTCCAGGCATCGCTCGACCGCGTCCCGTGTCCGCCCGTCGCGGCCGAGGGACTCTCGGTCCATATCCAGGACATAGGTGTTGATCCGGTCGACATTCTCCAGGATGTCGGCCAGGCAGGTGGCCGGTTCGTGCCTAGAAGACACCGCGCCTGTCCCGCTCCACGCCCTCGCGCAACCTGGGCTGCTCGATGGGTGCGGGCACCAGATCAACGCCGTGACCGAGTATCTCCGCCAACCGCCGTTCCAGGGCCGTCAGTCGAAACAGCCCAACCCTCGCGGAGGGATCAAGCTCCGCCAGCAAATCGACATCACTGTCAGGCGACGCCGACCCACGGGCAACGGACCCGAAAAGCGCGAGGTGACTGATGCCCGCGCTTCGCAGTTCCGTTTCATGCGCCCGCAGCCTTTCGATCACGGCCTCCGCGGTTGGTGCATCCATATTGGCCAGCCCCTAAGCCCCAATCCCCCCCAAAGCCAGATACTTCACCTCCAGATAATCCTCGATCCCATACTTCGACCCCTCGCGCCCCAGCCCCGAGGACTTCATCCCCCCGAACGGAGCCTCCGCCGTCGAAATGATCCCCTCATTGATCCCAACAATCCCATACTCCAACGCCTCGGCGACCCGGAAAATCCGCCCCACATCCCGCGCGTAGAAATACGAGGCCAACCCGAATTCCGTATCATTGGCCATCGCGATCGCTTCTTCCTCGGTGCTGAACCGGAACAGAGGCGCCACCGGCCCGAACGTCTCCTCCCGGAAGATCAGCGCATCCCCAGGCACATTCGCCAGGATCGTCGGCTGGAAGAACGTCCCGCCCAAAACATGCCGCTTGCCGCCCGTCACCACGGACGCGCCCCGCGCCACCGCATCAGCGATATGCTCCTCCACCTTCGTCACCGCGTCGGCGTTGATCAACGGCCCCTGGGAGACCCCAGCCTCCATCCCATTGCCAACCTTCATCGCCTCGACGGCAATCTTCAGCTTGGCGGCAAAGGCGTCATACACCCCGTCCTGCACCAGCAGCCGGTTGGCGCACACGCAGGTCTGCCCGGTATTGCGATACTTGGAAGCCATCGCCCCAGCCACCGCCGCATCCAGATCGGCGTCATCGAACACAATGAACGGCGCGTTGCCACCCAGTTCCATGCTCGTCTTCTTCACCGTCGGCGCGCACATCGCCAGCAGCTTGGCCCCCACCTCGGTCGAGCCGGTAAATGACAACTTCCGCACCAGCGGGTTCGCCGTCAGCTCATCCCCCATCGGCCCGGAAGGCCCTGTGACCACGTTGCAGACGCCCGCCGGCATCCCTGCCCGCTCCGCCAGCACCGCGATCGCCAGCGCCGAGAACGGGGTCTGGCTCGCCGGCCGGATCACACCCGTGCACCCCGCGGCCCAGCCCGGCCCCGCCTTGCGCGTGATCATGGCAGCCGGAAAGTTCCACGGCGTGATCGCGGCGAAAACCCCAATTGGCTCCTTCATGACAAGAATACGGCGCCCGGCGGCGTTCTGCGGGATCGTATCTCCATAGACACGGATGGCCTCGTCCGCGAAGAACTCGATGAAGCTGGCGGCATAGGCGACCTCACCCTTGGCCTCAGCCAGCGGCTTGCCCTGTTCGGCCGTCATGATCACGCCCAGGTCGTCCGCGTTCTCCAGCATCAGGTCCGAGAGCTTGCGCAGGATCACCCGCCGCTCCTTCGCCAGCATCTTCCGCCAGGCCGGCCAGGCGCGGTTCGCCGCCTCGATCGCCCGCCGCGTTTCCGCGGTGCCCATGGCGGGGACCTCCCCGATCGCCTCCCCCGTCGCCGGGTTCTTCACGACGATGGAGCGGCCGGAATCAGCCTCCACCCATTTGCCATCGATGAAATTGGCCTGCCGGAACAGGGTCGGGTCCTTCAACGGCAGCGGTGAGACGGGATTGAGCATGAGCCTGTCCTCCTTGGGCGTTATCCTCAAAATAGGGCGTCCCGACCGCCTTGTCAGGGGGAGGGTTAACGTGCCCCTCCACCCGCCTGTCTCACAGGTTGAAGAAACCAACCCAAGCATCGACAGAGGCACAAAAAAAATCGCTCGCACTGTCCTGCGGGATCGGTTAAGAGCACGGCATACAGGAAGGGATTTCTCGCATGCGTGGCATGGTCCTCGGGCTTGCTGCCCTTTGTGGCTTGGCGGCTCAACCAGCTTTGGCTCAGCGCCATTGTGCCTCTCACGCCGAACTTTCGGCGTTCGAAATTCAGGCGCTCCGCAGTGAAGTGATGGTACTCGCCACCGGCTGCAATGAAGATCAGCGCTACAACGCGTTCATGCGCAAGTTCCAGGGCGACCTGCAGGCCAATGAACGCGCCATCTCGGCGTACTTCAAGAAGCACTACGGCCGCGGCGGCCAGGCGCAGCACGACCGCTTCGTCACCGACATGGCCAACGCCCGCTCCTCCATGGGCACCCAGCTCGGCACCGATTTCTGCCCCCGCAACGCGCAGATCTTCTCCGAACTGATGGCCCTGCGCAGCGCCACGGAACTGGCCGAATACGCCGCGTCCAAGGACCTGGTGCCCCCCACCATGGGCATCTGCCAGCAGGTCGCCGAGGCACCGGCCGCCAAGCCCGCCACCACCAAGCGGTAATCGCGCCAATCCGCTTGCAAACCGGGCGAGCGGGCGGTACCTCCCGCCCCTCACCCGTAAGCGGATCAGTCAGCGATGGTTCCTCGTTACACACGCCCGGAAATGGCCGCCATCTGGGCGCCCGAGAACCGGTACCGCATCTGGTTTGAAATCGAGGCCCTCGCGGCCGAAGGGATGGCCCGCATCGGCGCCATCCCCGCCGAGGCGGCCCGCAACATCCGTGAAAAAGGCGCCCCGAAGCTCGCCGGCATCAACGCCGCCGAGGTCGAGCGCATCGACGCGATCGAGCGGGAAACCCGCCACGACGTCATCGCCTTCCTGACCTGGCTCGCCGAAGCCATCGGCCCCGACAGCCGCTTCGTCCATCTGGGCATGACCAGCTCGGACATCCTCGACACCTGCCTGTCCGTGCAGATGACCCAGGCGGCCGACCTGCTGCTCGCTGACCTCGACGCCGTGCTGGACGCGCTGAAGACCCGCGCGATGGAGCATAAGTATACGGTCACAATCGGGCGCAGCCATGGCATCCACGCCGAACCCACGACCTTCGGCCTGAAGCTCGCCGGCCACTATGCCGAGTTCGCCCGCAACCGCACCCGCCTGCTCGCCGCGCGCGCCGAAATCGCGACCTGCGCGATCTCCGGCCCCGTCGGCACCTTCGCCCAGGTCGATCCCCGCGTCGAAGCCTTCGTCGCCGAAAAACTGGGCCTGGCCGTCGAGCCCGTCTCCACCCAGGTCATCCCGCGCGACCGCCACGCCGCGTTCTTCGCGACCCTTGCGGTGATCGCCAGCGGGATCGAACGCCTCGCCACCGAGGTCCGCCATCTGCAGCGCAGCGAAGTGCGGGAGGCGGAGGAGTTCTTCCACGCCGGCCAAAAGGGCTCCAGCTCCATGCCGCACAAGCGGAACCCGGTGCTGACCGAGAACCTGACCGGCCTCGCCCGCATCGTCCGCGCCGCCGTCGTGCCGGCGCTGGAGAACGTGACCCTGTGGCATGAACGCGACATCAGCCATTCCAGCGTGGAACGCGTGATCGCCCCGGACGCCACCTTGGCGCTCGATTTCGCGCTGATGCGCCTGGCCGGCATGATCCAGCGGATGCTTGTGTATCCTGAGCGGATGAAGGCCAACCTGGAAAGCCTGGGCGGCGTCGTCTACTCCGGCGATGTCCTGCTGGCCCTGGCCCGCGCAGGCCTCAGCCGCGAGGACGCCTATGCCATCACCCAGCGCTGCGCCATGGAGACCTGGACGAAGCTCGGCACGCCCGAGAGCCGCAGCTTCCGCCAGAACCTGGACGCCGATCCGGACGTCGCCGGCCGCGTGCCGGCCGCCGATCTGGACGCGGCCATGAATCCGGCCCACCACACCAAGGCGGTGGACCAGATCTTCGAACGGGTGTTCGGCGCGGGCTGAACGGGCCTATTGCGGCTGGAACGGATTGCGCCAGCCGCCTCGCCCGCCCTCCGGCGCCTTCGGCGGAAACGCCTTCGCCAGATAATCCAAAATCACGTCCCGCTCGGCTTTCTCCAACTCGGGCATGGCGTGACGCACGGTCATCCAGGTCAGGGAGCCATCCCATTGCTCCCGCGTCATGCCCTGCGCGGCGACCAGCTTGAAGCCGTGGCAGGCGGCGCAGAAGCCGAAGGTCTCGTCCCGCCCCGGGAAATCGGGGAAGGTCGTCGGGTCCTCGGCCTCGGGCGCGAAGGCGGCCGCCGGCGGTCGCTGGGCTACCGCCGGCCCCGCCAGCAGCAACGCCAGCGCGACAATCGAAAGCCGCATCAACCCACCAGCACCGCGATCCGATTGATTGGGTTGGCGCCATAGCCCTGCGGGTTCCAGTTCGGCGCCACGATCGGCTGCGCCACCCCGTTCTTGTCGGTCGCCCTCACCCAAAGCTCGAAATACCCATCCGAGGGCAGCTTCACCGCATGGGTCCAGCGCACCCAGTCATACCGATTGGTCGGCGCGGCCATCGTTGTCTTCTGCCAGGTCTGACCGAAATCGATCGAGACATCGACCTGCCCGACACCCACATCACCGTCCCAGGCCGCGCCACGCAGCGGCAGGTCCCGCGTGCCGGCCGCGAGGCGCGTGCCATTGCCGGGATTGGTGATGATGCCCCGCACGGGCATCGATTCCAGATCGCGGAAGGACTTGCCATCGTTCGTGCTGCCCGGAACGATCGGCGTCACGGGAACGCGGTAGGACGTGCCCCCCATGCCCGCGCCGTCATGCGGTGTTTCGCGCACCTGCACGCGGTTCAGCCACTTGGTCGACAGGGAGCCCGGCCAGCCCGGCACGAGCAACCTCACCGGCCCGCCATGGATATTCTCCAGCGGCTGGCCATTCATGGCCCACACGATCATCGTATGCTCTTCCATCGACTTGGCGATGGGATTCCCGCGGGAAATCACGTTCTTCGCGGTATCGCCCGACAGATGGACGTCGCTGCCATAGCTGCCCGTGAACTTCGCCGATGGCTTGAGCCCGGCGGCCGTCAGCACGTCGCGCAGCGGCACGCCCGTCCATTCCGCGCAGCCCGCGCCGCCATTCGTCCACTGGTTGCCGCGCCCCGGCGGGGTGAAGAAGGACCGGCCGTTGCCGCCGCATTCCAGCACCATCCGATGGCTACGCGCCTGGAAACGCTGCTTGATCTCTCCCAGCTTGAGTTCAAGCGGCTTGGTCACGTCACCGTCGATACGGATCGTCCAGGCGTCTCCGGCGGTCGACTGATCCGGGATTTGCCCATTGTTGCGGACAAAAAACTTGCTGACCGGGGTCGTGTCGTCGTTCAGCAGGTGTTCGGGCGTCTCCGCGACCAAGGGCCGGTCCCCGAGGACCACAAGCCCCTTGTCCTTGCCGGGGAAGTCCAGGAACACGGGCCCCTTGGCCTGCGCCATGGCCACCGGCACCATCCCGGTCGGCAGATAGCGCCCAAACGGGATCGCGGCGCCAAGGGCCACACCGAGGGCCGAAAGACTGGCCCCCTTCAGCACCCCCCGCCGCCCCAGCACAACGGCATCAGCGCGTTCGGGGTCGTCGCGGTAGAGTTCGGAAAGGCCGCGTTCCTGGCGAGCGATCATGATCTGGTTCTCCCTGTCGAACTTCTTTCACCCGGCTCCGAGGCCTGTCAACGGAAATACCATTGCTCCGGCCGAGCGGACCAGGGTGGACGGCAATGCTGGGAGATGCAGATGCGCTCGGGGATATTGCCCAGGCGGTTGCTGACGACCCGGTTGCCCTGGCTGCCGGGGGCCTGTCCGACAAGGCCGATCTGCCATTTCGCGTCCGCGGCGAGGCGCCAGATCTCCTTGGCATGTTCGTTGCGCTCGTCTTCCCCCTTGCTCGGCGCTGTCCGCATCAGGTCATAGACGCGCAGCAGATTGGGGTCCTCGGGCTTCAGGCCGTTCGTGCCACCGGACGCGTACCAGAGCGAGTACGCACTGCCCATCAGACTGCCCGCGGGATCGACTGGGAGGGCGAGAGTCGGGAACAGGAACAGGCTTTCCGAACCGCTGTTGGAGAACAGCACCATCTGGTGCTGATCGTTGCGAACCCGCGTGAAGAACAGGCTGCGCTACAGCAGTTTCATATCCGCCGCGATTCCAACGGCGCGCCATTGCTGGATCACCATCTCCACCTGCTGCGGCCAGGTGGGATTGAGGGTCTGGGCGACATCGATCTGGATACGGAACCGTTCGCCGTTGTCGGTGCGGAGCCGGTAGCCTTCACGGTCCTTCTTCGTCAGGCCGATCGCATCGAGCATCGCGTTGGCCTTCGCCTTGTCGAAGGTCGACCATTTCTCGATCCATTCCTTGCCGGGGCTTTCGGGCACGACTTCCGACGGGACGCCCGACCCGGGCGTTCCCAGGCCCAGCCAGAAGGTTTCGTTCAACTGCTCCCGATCGATCGCGATGGACAAAGCGCGCCGGAAGTCCGCGTTGGCGATCCACTTCGCGACCTCGGGGTCCGCGCGATAGGACAGGTTGAAGACGAACTGCGAATCGCTGCCGTTGAAACCAAGATCGAGGCGGTAGCGGTACTTCCCCCGATCCTGGTTTTCCAGGAAGACCGGCAGCTTGGCGATGTCGATGAAGCGTTCCTGGACGTCGTACTCGCCAGCGATCGCGCGGAGGTTCACGACCTCGGGGTTTTCCGCCAGCGACATCTGCACGCGGTCGATATAGGGAAGCTGGTTGCCCGCCGTATCGACTTCATAGAAGTACGGATTGCGTTCCAGCATCCAGGTCTGGGTGTTGATCGGCTGCGTCATCTTCCAGGCCGCGACCGTCGGCAGATCGACGTTCATCCGCCAGTCGGACTTGTACTTGAAGAACTGCACCCAGTTGGCATAGCCGGCCGCCTTGGCCTGGGCATTGAGTGTATCGACCGGCGTATATTTCGGCAGGAACTGCTTTAGGTAGTGGGCGGGTGCGTAGAGCCCGAAGGCCAGGCCTTCGGACTGCATCCGCGACTGCCCGCCGCCCACCTGGGAGTCCCCGCCCAGCAGCTTGGGAAACAGGAAATGAGGGACATCGAACTCGATCGCGACGGTCGTCTCATCGACCTTGCTCACCCGGCCCGGCTGCCCGCTTGGCGTCATGTCCGGCGCGCGGGACGGCGCGACATCCTTGTTCTGGTACATATCCTCGAACCAGAACACGAAGTCATCGGCGGTGAAGGGCGATCCATCGGACCACTTCATGCCCTTGCGAAGGAACAACGTGGTCCGCTTGCCGTCGGGGCTGATTTCATACCCCTTGGCGACCTGGGGCATCAGTTTCGTTCCGGTCACATCCCAGAACAATGGCTTGTCGCCCGAGCGGATCCGGTTCCCGTTCTCCCCATCGCCGGGGCCCAGGAACGCCCGCCGCCAGGTGCCGCCGTAGCGGCCGACTTCGTGCAATGGTTTCAGAACCAACGGTTCGGAGGGCAGGCGCTGTTCCACCGGCGGCAGCTTGCCGGCCTTCACCAGTTCGGCAAGCTGTGGTGCCTCCTGAAACTTCTTTGGCACCTGCGTCGTGTCGAGTACGATCGCCGCCGTTTCAAGTTTCCCGACCAGGCCGGACTGCCGCATCTGTTCGGCATGCTGTGCCTGGGCCGCGGTCGCGAGCCCAGCCATCAACGCCAGTGCGAGGGGAAGCGCTCTCATTTGAAATACCACTGCTGGGGCCACGCGCTCCAGGGCGTGCGGCAATGCTGGGAGGTGCAGACCCGTTCCGGCACGTTCTCAAGTTTCGCATTGACGACGCGGGTGCCCATATAGGTCGGTGACAGGCCGACGATACCGATCGTCCATACACGGTCGACCGCCAGCTTCCAGATTTCCTGCGCGACCTTGGTCCGCTCCGCTTCCCGCAGACCACCGGCGGAACGGAGGAGATCGAATGCCTTGAGCAGCTCCGGCTCCTCCGGCCCGATGCCGGTCGCACCATTGGACGCCCACCACTTGGCGAGCGCGGCACCGCCCTGGCTGGAGATCGGGTCAACCGGCAGCACCGGGTTGGGGTAGAGGTAGAGGCTCTCGGAGCCGTTGTTCGAGAAGATCGTGAGCTGGTGGTCATCGTTGCGGATGCGGGTGTAGAACAACCCACGCTCGAACAGCTTGGTGTCGGCGTAGATACCGATCGCCTTCCACTGCTGGATGATCATTTCCGCCTGTTGCGGCCAGGTCGGCGTCAGGGTCTGCGCGACATCGATCTGGAACCGCAGGCGTTCGCCGTTGTCGGTCCGCAGGCGGAAGCCTTCACGATCCTTCTTGGTCAGACCGATGGAGTCCAGCAGCGCGTTCGCCTGCTTCACATCCAGCGTGGCCCAGCGAAGCCTGTAATCCTCCCCGGGGCTTTCCGGAATTTCCTTGGACGGCATCGAGGTGCTGATGACGCCGAGACCAAGCCAGAAGGCTTCGTTCAATTGGCCGCGGTCAATGCCGAGGGCAAGAGCGCGACGGAATTCGACCTTCTGCAACCATTTGCGGATTTCGGGGTCCTGGCGATAGGACATGTTGATGTAGATCTGGGAGTCACTGCCGTTGAACCCAGGGTCGAGCCGCACCTTGTAGCCGCCGCGATCGGCATTTTCGAGAAACACCGGCAGCTTCGCGAGATCGATGAAGCGTTCCTGATAGTCATACTCTCCGGCGATGGCGCGCAGGTTGATGACTTCGGGGTTCTCCGCGAGCGTCAGCTGCACCTTGTCGAGATACGGGAGCTGGTTGCCCGCGGTATCGACAACGTAATAGTACGGATTGCGTTCCAGCAGCCAGATCTGGCCGTTGATCGGCTGCACCATCTTCCAGGCGGCCAGCGTCGGCGCATCCCGGTTCAGGCGCCAATCGGACTTGTAGCGGAAATACTGCACCCAGTTCTGATAGCCGGCGGCCTTCGCCTCGGCGGTCAGGGCTTCCATGTTGGCGGGAGTCGCCATGTATTTACGAAGGTAGTGCGCCGGCGCGTAGGGACCGAAGCTGCGGCCGTCCGACTGAAGGCGGGACTGTCCGCCGCCGATCTGCGTGTCGCCGGCCATCAGGCGGGCGAACAGGAAGTAGGGTTCGTCGAAATCAAAGGCGACGGTCGTTTCGTCGATCTTTTCGATCCGCCCGACCTTGCCGTTGATCGAGAGTTCCGGGACGGGCACGGGAACAAGGTCCTTGTTCGCGTACATTTCCTTGAACCAGAACATGAAATCATCGGCGGTGAAGGGCGCGCCGTCGGACCACTTCATGCCCTTGCGGAGGAACAGCGTGGTGCGCTTGCCATCGTCGCTGACCGCATAGCCCTTGGCGACCTGCGGGGCGACTTCCGTTCCGGAGTCATTCCAGAACAGCAGCTTGTCGCCGGCGCGGATGCGGTTGCCGTTCTCTCCATCCGCTGGCCCCAGGAAGCCGCGGCGCCAGATGCCGCCATAGGTTCCGATGCTGCGCAACGGCTGGATCACCATCGGCTCCGACCCGACGCGTTGGTCGACGGGCGGGAGCTTGCCGGCCTTGACCAGTTCGGCCAGCGCGGGGGCTTCCTTGAAGACCTTTGGCATCTTCGCGGGGTCGGTCACGATGGTCGGGGCTTCCAGCTTGCCGACCAATCCGGATTGTTCGAAGGCGTTCTGTGCCTGCGCCGACCCGGCCATCAACGCGATTGCCGCAACGAGTCCCATTATTCTTTTGCGCATCGTTTCCTCCGAAATCGGTGCCGGATGCCGGTCAGGTATGGCCGGTCACGCCTTCAAGATTCAGTTCATCCGCCCGGTGACAGGCGGCCATGTGCCCACCGCCGACATCGCGCAGCACGGGAAGTTCCGATCTGCAACGATCCACCGCGAAGGGGCAGCGCGGGTTGAAGGCGCAGCCGGGCGGCGGGTTGGCGGGATCGGCGACTTCCCCGATCGGCGCGGCGGCGGTGTCCCGCAACGCCGGATCGGCCTTGGGTACGGCCGCGAGCAACGCCTGCGTGTAGGGATGCTTCGGGGTCGTATAGAGTTCCTGCGTCGGCGCGACCTCGACCAGGCGGCCGACATACATCACGGCGACGCGGTCGCTGACATGCCGCACGACGCCCAGGTCATGGGCAACGAACAGCATCGATAGTTTCAACTGGTCCTGCAAATCCAGCAGCAGATTGATGATCTGCGCCTGCACGGACACATCCAGCGCCGACACGGGTTCATCCGCCACGACCAGCCGCGGGTTCAGCGCGAGGGCACGCGCGATGCCGATCCGCTGGCGCTGTCCGCCCGAAAACGCGTGCGGAAAGCGGGACCGGGCCACCGCCGGCAGGCCAACCAGGTCCAGCAACTCCATCAGCCGCTTCTGCCGTTCGGCTGACGGGACGCCGTTGACCAGCATCGGCTCCGAAATGATATCGCCGACCATCATGCGCGGGTTCAGCGATGCGTAGGGGTCCTGGAAAATCAGCTGGATGTTCCGCCGCAGCGGCCGCAGCGCCCGCTTGGACAGAGGTGCCAGGTCGACCATCCGTCCATCATCCTCGGGTGCGAATCGGATCGCGCCCGATGTCGGCTTCAGGGCGCGGAGGATGCAGCGGGCGACGGTGGTCTTGCCGCAGCCCGACTCGCCCACCAGGGCCAGGGTTTCGCCACGGGTGATGGAGAATGAAACATCCTCGGCCGCCCGCACGCGCGCGACTTCCTTGCGCAGGAAACCAGCGTGGATCGGGTAGTGCTTCGTCAGGCGGTCGATCTCGAGCACATTCATGCGGCGGCGTCCTCGACCAGAAAGCAGGAGGCGCCAACCGATCCGGGCGGAACAGGGGCGGGCGCGATCGTGTCACAGCGACCAACAATCATGTCGGGACAACGCGGATGGAACGGGCAGCCCTTGGGCCTAGCGTTCGGCTGCGGCACAGCACCGCCGATCGTCGCGAGGCGGCTGCGGGGTTTTGCCAGCATGCTGGGAACCGATCGTAGCAACGATCGCGTATACGGATGCCTGGGCGCGCCGAACACCTCGCCGACCGGGGCGTATTCGATGATCCGGCCCAGATACATGACCGCGACATCATCGGCCATCTGCGCGATCACGCCCATATCGTGCGTGATCAACATCAGCGCGATCTTCTTGTCGGTCTGCAAGCGCCGAAGCAAAGCGAGAATCTGCGCCTGCGTCGTCACATCCAGCGCCGTCGTCGGCTCATCCGCGATCAGGATGTCGGGTTCGGCGGCGAGTGCGAGAGCGATGCCGACGCGCTGGCGCAGACCGCCGCTCAACTGAAACGGATAGGCATCGACACGGCTTTCCGGCCGCGGGATGCCAACCTCTCGCAGCAGGTTGATCGCGCGCTGGCGTGCAACGGCCTTGCCGGGATCACGATGGACACGGATGGCTTCCATGAGCTGGTTACCGACGGTGTACTGCATCGACAGGGCGGCCATCGGTTCCTGAAAGATCAGGCCGATTCGCCCGCCGCGGACCTCCCGCATCTCGGGGCTTTGCGCGCCCAGCGCGGTCAGGTCTGTCGGGGTGGCGGTCGCCGGATCGAGCGTCACCTTCCCGGCCGTGATGCTGCCGTTTCGATCCAGGATGCGAAGAATAGCCCGTGCGGTCACGCTTTTCCCGCACCCGGATTCTCCGACGACGCCCAGCACCCGACCGGGACGCAGATCGATGCTGATGGATTCGAGTGCTCGGACCGAGCCACCTGGCTGCTGAAACTCAACCGCCAGGTCGCGTACCGAGAGCAAAGGCTTGTCGAGATCAGCCATAGGGGTCCGCCGCGTCACGAAGGCCGTCGCCCAGGAAGTTGAAAGCCAGGATCACGAGGACAACCGGAACCGCGGCGAGCAGCAGCCACGGCGCGCCCGCCAGGACCTGCACGTTCTGCGCGTCCTGCAACAGGATGCCCCAGGAAATCGCCGGCGGTCGCAGGCCCAGTCCCAGGAACGACAGCGACGTCTCGCTGATGATCATGGCTGGCAGCGCCAACGACACGGCGGCGATGATGTGGCTCGTGAACGACGGCAGCATGTGCCGCAGCATGATCCGCATCTGCCCCGCGCCGGCGAGTTCCGCGGCGATCACGAAGTCTTCCTCCCGCAAGGCCAGGAAGCGTCCGCGCACGACGCGGGCGAGTTCCGTCCAGCCGATCAGGGAGATGATCAATGTGATCGCGAAATAGACCTGGATCACGGTCCAGGTATTCGGCAGGGCCGCCGCGACACCCATCCAGAGTGGTATCGTCGGTATCGATCGTATCACCTCGATGACGCGCTGGATGATCGTGTCGATGATGCCGCCATACAGGCCGGATAGCCCGCCGAGAAGAACGCCCAGGATCAGGCTGATGGTGACGCTGGCAAGACCGATGGACAACGAAATCCGGGTTGCGACCACAAGCCGGGAGTAAAGGTCACGTCCCAACTGATCGGTGCCCAGCAGAAAGACTCCGTCAACGGGCGTGCCACCGACGACTCCAAACAGATGGCGCGTCGTCGGGATGAACCCGAACAGGTCGTATTCGTAACCCTTGACGAAGAATTCCACCTGCAGCTTGCGGGAAGGATCGGGCACGTAGACCATCTTGAAGGTCTTCATGTCCCGCTGCCCTTTCAACCCGTAGACATGCGGGTTGAACCCGTTCTCATCGAACAGATGGATGCCCTGTGGCGGCATGTAGCTACGGCGCGCATCCGTCGCATGCGGATCGGCCGTCGCCAGGAAATCGGCGAAGATCGCGATCGTGTAGAACAGGATCACGATGAACAGGCTGATGACCGCCAGCTTGTGGCGCTTGAACCGCCACCAGGTCAGACGAAGCTGGCCGGCCTCGGCCAGTCTTTCGTCGGCAAGAGATCCGCTCATGAATGCCCCGTCAGACGCAGGCGCGGTTCGATCCACATCAGCAGCAGGTCGGAAATCAACGTGCCGACGACGGTCATGACGCCAAGAAGAAGGACGATCGTGCCTGCCAGGAACATGTCCTGCGCCACCAGCGCCTGCAGCAGCAACGGTCCCACCGTGGGCAGGCCCAGCACGAGCGACACGATGATGCTGCCCGACACAAGGTAGGGAAACACATAGGCGATCGAGCTTGCGAAGGGATTGAGCGCCGCCCGCACGGGATACTTCATGATCACCCGCCGCTCGGGGATGCCCTTGGCCCGCGCCGTGATCACATAGGGTTTTCGCAGCTCATCCAGCAGGTTGGCGCGCATGATCCGGATCTGATGCGCGGTGCCGGCCAGGGCCAGCACGCAGGCCGGCAGGGGAATGTGCTTGAACAGATCCCAGGCCTTGGCGAAGCTCCACGGCGCCTGCGCGTACTCCGCCGAAAACAACCCCCCAACACTCAACCCCAGATAGCGGAACCCGAGATACATCAGTATCAACGCGAGCAGAAAATTCGGAATCGCAAGGCCGATGAAGCCAACCATCGTGAAGAAATAGTCCCCGATGGAATATTGCCGCACCGCGGAATAAATCCCGATAGGCAAGGCGATGATCCAGGTCAGGAAAAGCGCCGACAGAGACACGATCATCGTCAGCCAGAGCCGGTCGCCGATCACCTCGGTCACCGGTCGGCGCCACATCATCGAGACACCGAAGTCTCCCCCGACCACGCGGCTGATCCAGAGCGTGTATTGGATATACACCGGTCGATCCAACCCATACTCGACGCGCATCGCCTGCGCCTGGTCGGCGGTGATGTTGCTGCCGGTCGAGGCAAGGTTGGCGATATAGGCATCGACGAAATCGCCTGGCGGCAGACGGATGATGATGAAGGTCAGCACCGAGATCGCCACGCAGGTGACGACGGCCAACGCCAGGCGGCGTGCGATGTACATCAGCATGGCGGCTGTCCCGTCACGCGCATTTCCCCCATTGTTATCCCGCGTTGACCCGGCCTTGGGCCGCCGCGATACTTTCTGAAAGATAGCCTACCGACTTCTTACCACCTGTCAAAGCTGGATGGTCCCGCATGTCGACCCGTACGCGCCTTGCCGTCGATATCGGCGGAACGTTCACAGACCTGGTGCTCTCTGTGGGGGATGCCACCACCTCCTCCAAGCTGCTCACAACCCCCGACGCGCCCGCCCGCGCGGTGATCGAGGGGGCGCGGGCGATCCTTGCCGAGGCCGGGGTCGCGGCATCCTCACTCGACCTTGTCATCCACGGAACGACCCTGGCGACCAACGCGCTGATCGAGCGCAAGGGCGCGCGAACGGCCCTGATCACGACACGCGGTTTCCGTGATTCGATCGAGATCGCCTATGAACACCGCTTCCAGCAGTACGATCTCTATATGGACCGACCCGCCCCACTCGTTTCGCGGGAGTGGCGGCTGGAAGTGACCGAACGCCTGGCCGCCGACGGGACGGTGCTGCTGCCGCTGGACGAATCCGATATCGCAGGCCTGGTCGAAATCCTGCGCCAGGAACGGATCGAAGCCGTCGCGATCAGCTTCCTGCACGCCTACATCAACCCCGCGCATGAGGAACAGGCCCGCGCCCTGCTGGCCGCCGCGATGCCGGACCTCTCCATCACGATCTCCTCGGAAGTCTGTCGGGAAATCCGCGAATATGAGCGGACATCGACCACTGTCGCCAACGCCTATGTCCTGCCGCTGATGGATCGCTACATCGCCGCGATGCGCGCCGGCCTGACCGAGATGGGGGCAACCTGCCCGCTGCTGCTGATGATGTCCTCCGGCGGGGTCTGCACGGTCGAGACCGCGCGCCGCTTCCCGGTCCGACTCGTGGAAAGCGGGCCGGCGGGGGGCGTCATCCTCGCCCGCCGGATCGCCGCAATGGGGGGCTACGACCGGGCCCTGTCCTTCGACATGGGCGGGACCACCGCCAAGATCACGCTGATCGATGATTTCACCCCGCAACAGTCCCGCCATTTCGAGGTCGCGCGCGCCTACCGCTTCGCCAAGGGCAGCGGCATTCCCGTCCGCATTCCCGTCATCGACATGGTGGAAATCGGCGCCGGCGGCGGCTCCATCGCCCGCGTCGATGAACTGCGCCGCATCGTCGTCGGCCCCGACAGCGCCGGATCGGAACCAGGCCCCGCCGGCTATGGCCGCGGCGGAGAGGCCGCCACCGTCACCGACGCCGATGTCATCCTGGGCCGCGTCGATTCGCGTCGTTTCGCCGGCGGCAAGATCCGCCTCGAACCCCGCCGCTCCCACAACGCCATCGCCGCCTCCGTCGCCACCCCGCTCGGCATTGGCGTCGAGGAAGCCGCCCGCGGCATCTCCGAGATCGTCGATGAAAACATGGCGAGCGCGGCCCGCGTGCATGCCGTCGAGAACGGCAAGGACACCGCCGAACGCACGCTGATCGCCTTTGGCGGCGCCGCCCCCCTCCACGCCGTCCGCCTCGCGCGCAAGCTCGGCATTACCCGTGTCGTCATCCCCCGCGACGCTGGCGTCGGGTCCGCGCTCGGCTTTCTGCATGCCCCCATCGCGTATGAGGTCGTGCGGACGTTCCTGGTTCGTCTCGATCGCCTGGAAGCCGACACCATCGACAAACTGTTCGACGGCATGCGGGAAGAAGCCGCCGCCGTCGTGCGTCTCGGTGCCCCCAGCGGAGACCTCGTGGAAACCCGCACGGCCTATATGCGCTATCGCGGACAGGGCCACGAAATCGCGGTCCCGCTGCCGGCCTCGGGCCTTGATCCCGCCGCCCTGCGCGCCGCTTTCGACCAGACCTATGGCCGGCTGTTCGGCCGGATCATCCCGAAGCTGGAGGTCGAGGCCGTGACCTGGACCCTCTCGCTGTCGCAACCATCCGAGCAGGCCGCCCAGCAGGCCGCCCCACCGGCCGCCGATCCGCCCGAACCGGGCGACCACTGGCGCATCGTCGATTCGGGCAGCGGCGAAACGGTCGATGCGCTGGTCTTCGAACGAAGCCGGCTCGCCCCCGGCATGCAACTGTCCGGCCCGCTGGCGATCGTTGAAGCCGGCACGACAACCATCATCCCCAGCGACTTCACCGCGCGCATCGCGGCCGACGGGGAAATCGTCATCGAGGGAGACGCGGCATGAGCGGGCAGGGACTCTCGGAGATCGAACTCCAGATCATGTGGAACCGCCTGCTCTCGGTCGTCGAGGAACAGGCGCAGACCCTGGTCCGCACCGCCTTCAGCACCTCGGCGCGGGAGGCCGGGGATATCTCGGCCGGCGTGTTCGACCTGAAGGGGCGGATGGTCGCGCAGGCGGTGACCGGCACGCCCGGGCACGTCAACACCATGGCGCGCTCGGTCGGGCATTTCCTGGATGTCTTCCCGATCGAGACGATGAAGGACGGCGATGTCTTCGTCACCAACGATCCCTGGAAGGGGACAGGGCATCTTTACGACCTCGTGATCGTCACACCGACCTTCAAGGATGGGCGGATCGTGGCGCTGTTCGCCTCCACCACGCATCTGGTCGACATGGGCGGTGTCGGGCAGACTCCGGAAGGGCGGCAGATCTACCACGAAGGCCTGTTCATCCCGCTGCTGCGCCTGGCCAACGCCGGTGACATGAACGAGGACCTGCTGGCCATGATCCGCGCCAATGTGCGCGAACCCGTGCAGGTGATCGGCGACGTCTACGCCCTGATCGCCTGCAACGAAATCGGCAGCCGCCGCCTCGTGTCGATGATGCGGGAGTTCAAGCTGGCGGATATCGAGGACCTGTCGGAAGCGATCATCGACCGCAGCCGCCGCAGCATGGCCGAGATCATCGCCAAACTACCCAAGGGCGCCTGGACCGCGTCGATGCGGATCGACGGGTACGAGGCACCGATCGACCTGGTGGCCACGGTGCGGATCGGTGACGAAATGATCCATGTGGACTTCACCGGCACCTCCGGCATGTCGTCCTTCGCCATCAACTGCCCGATGTGCTATACGGAAGCCTATACGACCTTTGGCGTGAACTGCCTGATCGCCCCGCATGTGCCGAACAACGCCGGCACGCTGGACGCGGTGCGCGTCACGGCGCCCGAGGGCACGATCGTCAACGCCACCCACCCCGCCGCCGTCTACGCCCGATCGGTCATGGGGCACATGCTGCCCGACGTCGTCTATGGCTGCCTGGACCAGGCGATGCCGAACCGCGTCCCGGCCGAGGGCACGTCCAACCTCTGGACCCTGAACCTGATCGCCGGCCATGGCCTGACCGGCATCGGCAGCAAGGCCGGATCGGCGTTCATGGTGAACTCCTTCCACTCCGGCGGCGCCGGCGCCCGCCCCGCGCAGGACGGACTGTCCGCGACCCCCTTCCCCAGCGGCGTCAGGAATGTTCCCGTCGAGGCGACCGAGGCGATCACGCCCTTGGTGATCTGGCGTAAGGAACTCCGCCAGGATTCCGGCGGACCCGGCCGCCAACGCGGTGGGCTCGGCCAGGTCATGGAAATCGCCAGCCGGGAAGCCGCGCCCTTCGGCATCTTCGCGCGGTTCGAGCGGGTGAAGCATCCCGCCCGCGGCCGGCACGGCGGCGGCAACGGGCAGGCAGGCAGGCTGTCATTGGCCTCCGGCAAGGAACTGCCGGCCAAGGGTCTGTCCGTCGTGCCCCCGGGCGACCGGCTGATCGTGGAAATGCCCGGCGGCGGCGGCATGGGGGCACCCGCCGAACGCGACCCGGAGGCCGTCGCGCGCGACGTGCGCCTGGGCTACCTCTCGGCCGAGGCCGCCAAGCGGGACTACGGCCCCGCCGGCGACTGACTCAGCCCTCGATCACCGGCGGTTCGTGCACGCTGACCGCCGGCAGGGGGCCGGTCCATTTCTCGATCTGCACCAGGCAGCTTTGCGCCACCGGCCCCTGCCCCAGCTTCGACGTGCCGACATCCCGGGTCAGCACGTTCGGGTTGCCGTGGACGCACATGTCGCCCACTGGATCGTACCAGGCCCCGGTCGGCAGCACCGCCACGCCCGCCACCATGTCCCGCGCCAGCCGAACGCCCGCGAGGCAGGCGCCACGGTCGTTGAACACGCGCACGATGTCGCCCTCGGCGATGCCCCTTGCGGCCGCGTCGGCCTCGTGCAGGAACAGCGGCTCCCGCCCCTGGATCTTGCTGTCCTTGCTGACGCCGACATGATCCATCTGCCCGTGCAGCCGCGTCGCCGGCTGGGCCGAGAGCAGATGCAGCGGATACTTCGCGGTCAGCGGGGCCTTCAGGTATTCCTCCGGCCGGAAGAAGGTCGGGTGGCCGGGGCAGTCGTCATAGTTGAATCCGGCGATCGTTGGTGAGGTCAGCTCCACCTTCCCGCTGGCCGTGTTCAGCGGATGCTTGTCCGGATCGGCGCGGAAATCCGAATAGGGCACGAAATCACCCGGCGGCATCGGGGTTTCCACCACGCCCTGTTCCCAGAACGTGTCGAAGTCCGGCACTTCCATGTCCGCCTTGGCACATTGGGTCCGCCAGCGGTCATACAGGAACCGCAGCCAGGCGGATTCGTCCCGCTGCTCGGTGTATTTCTCCCGCACGCCCAGCGCGTCGGCGACATCGGCCAGCATCGAGAAATCGTCGCGGGCCTGGCCCTGCTTGGCCACCGCCTGCTTCATCGCCAGCACGTAGCGATCCCGACCCGAGGAGGCGATGTCGTTCCGCTCCAGCGTCGTCGTCGCCGGCAGGACGATGTCGGCATGCCGAGCGGCGGGGGTCCACCAGGGTTCGGCGACGACGATGGTTTCGGTGCGGCTCCAGGCCTTGCGGAAGCGGTTGAGGTCCTGGTGATGATGGAACGGATTGCCGCCAGCCCAGCAGATCATCCGCGTATCGGCATAGCGCAGGCGGCGACCATTGAAATCATATTCGCCGCCCGGATTTTCCAGCATGTCGCTGATCCGGGCGACCGGGATGAAGCTGCCGGTGCGGTTGGCCAGCGCCGACATCCCGACGGACGGCACCCTGATCCGAGGGCTGCCCATGCCGCCGCTGCTGCCATGGCCGAAGCCGAAGCCCAGGCCCGGCTTGCCGATCGTGCCGATCATCGCGGCGAGCGCGATCATCATCCAATAGGGCTGCTCGCCCCGCTCCGCCCGCTGCACCGACCAGGCGCCGGCGATGAAGGTGGGAACGCCAGCCATCTCCCGCGCCAAGCGGATGATCGTCTCGGCCGGCACATCGGTTTCCGCCGCGGCCCATTCCGGAGTCTTCGGCACGCCGTCCGATACGCCGAGCACATAGGCGCGCAGGTCGTCATAGCCGATGGCGCAACGGTCGAGGAAATCGCGGTCGGTCAGGTTCTCCGTGATCAGCACATGCGCCATGGCCAGCAGCATGGCCGTGTCGGTGCCGGGCACGATCGGGACCCATTCGGCCGGCACATCCGCCGGCATGTCATCCTTCATGGGGGAGATATTGACCAGCCGCACCCCGTTCTCACGCGCCGCCCTCAGCCAGGGGCCCATGTCGTGCTGGCCGCCGCCGCCATTGATGATCTGGCCGTTGCGCAGCGGAATGCCACCGAAGCACAGCATCAGCTTCGCGTGCCGGGTGATGGCCCGCCAGTCGACGACCGGGGCCACCAGGCAGTCCGTGTCGCCAATCACATGCGGCAGCAGCGCCTGCGCGCAGGCATAGGAGTAGCTGCCGAAACTGCCGGTGAACCCGCCCGCCGCCGCCAGGAACCGCTGGATCTGCGTCTTCGCGTGATGGAACCGCCCGGCCGAGGACCAGCCATAGGACCCACCGAAGATGCTCGCCGCCCCATGCGTGTCCCGCACGCGGGCGATTTCCTCGGCCACCAGGCGCGTTGCCGTGTCCCAATCGAGGGGCACGAACGCGTCTTCCCCCCGCATCGTCCCGCCGGCGCGATCCCCGGCCAGCCAGGCCTTGCGGGCATAGGGCCGGTCGATCCGCATACGGCCATGCACCGCCTCGGCCGTGCCGTAGATGATGGGGGACGGATCGGGATCGTCCGCGAAGGGCTTGATGCCGGTGATGCGGCCGTTCTTCGTCTCGGCGGTGAAGGCGCCCCAGTGGGACACGTTCGGAATGGAATTCATTTCGGTTCGTTATCCCAACAGGGTCAGAGTGCGTTGATGACAATCCCGACGATCGCCGCGGGGCCAGCATCCACCGATACCACGATCGGTGCCTCCGCGGGACCCGGTTCTTCCAGTGTGGCGAACTGGCTGTCGAGCAAGGCGGGCGGCATGAAATGCCCCTTCCGCGCCGTCAGCCGTTCCCCGATCAGGGTCCGCCCGCCTTGCAGATAGACCAGCCGGACATCGCCCCGATCCCCGATCAGCACGTCGCGATAGGCCCGCTTCAGCGCCGAACAGGCCACGACCGCCGATCCGCCGGCTGCACGGATGGCGTCGATCTCGGCCACGATCGCCCGCAGCCAGGGCCAGCGGTCGTCATCGGTCAGCGGCGTGCCGGCGGCCATCTTCGCCACGTTGGCCGGCGGGTGGAAGGCATCGCCTTCCAGCAGCCGCCAGCCCAGGCGTTCGGCGAGGACCGCGGCGATGGTGGTCTTGCCGCTGCCGGCGACCCCCATCACCACAAGAACCGTCATTACTTCTTCGGCGCTTCCACATGTCCGCCGAAGCCGAACCGCATCGCGGACAGCACTTTTTCGGCGAACGTATGGTCCTGGCGCGAGCGGAAGCGGACGAACAGCGACGCCGCGAGGACATCGGCAGGCACCGCTTCCTCGATCGCCGCCTCGATGGTCCAGCGGCCTTCACCGGAATCATCGACATGGCCCGAGAACCCTTCCAGGCCCTCATCCTTTGCCAGTGCCTCGGCCGTCAGGTCGAGCAACCATGACGTCACGACCGAGCCGCGCCGCCAGACTTCCGCGATGTCCCCGACATTCAGGTCATACCGCTCCCCTTCCGGCAGCTTGGCGGAGGCTCGGCCCTTCAGGATGTCGAACCCTTCCGCCATCGCCTGCATCATGCCGTATTCGATGCCGTTGTGGATCATCTTCACGAAGTGACCCGCGCCCACCGGACCGGCATGGATATAGCCCTGTTCGGCGCGCGCATCCCGGCCTTCCCGGCCCCGCGTCCGCTCGATCGAGCCCATGCCAGGCGCCAAGGCGGCGAAGATCGGGTCCAGATGGTTCACCGCGTCGGTGTCGCCGCCGATCATCAGGCAGTAACCACGCTCCAACCCCCAGACGCCGCCCGACGTGCCCACGTCGAGATAGCGGATGCCCTTCTCGGCCAGTGCCCGCCCGCGGCGGACATCGTCCTTATAGTAGGTGTTGCCGCCATCAATGATGATGTCGCCCTTGGACAGCATGCCGGCGAGGGTGTTGATCGTGTCCTCGGTGATCTTGCCGTGCGGCAGCATGATCCACACGGTCTTGGGCGAGCCCGACAGCTTGCCCACCAGGTCCGCGAGGTCCGCCGCCCCGACCGCGCCATCCGCGCCGACCGACTGCACCGCCGCCTGGCTCGCATCCCACACGACGGTGGAATGACCCGCCCGCATCAAGCGCCGCGAGATATTCGCCCCCATCCGGCCGAGGCCGACCACGCCGATCTGCATCCTGGATCCTCCGTTACGTTCCTGGACGCCGAAACTGCCACATGGGCGGAGGTTGGCAAGCGGGCAGGAAGGGCGGGGCGCTGCCCCGGACCCCGCGAGGGGCTTTGCCCCTTCGATCCCCACCAAAGGCCATGGCCTTTGGAAACCGGTCTGTTGGGGGGAAGGGAGGGGCCAACACGGACCTGTCACCGCCACGGTTGGCCCCTCCCTTCCCCCCAACAAAATGGTTCCAAGGGCTGTGCCCTTGGTGGGGGTCAAGGGCGCAACGCCCCCTTGTGGGGTCCGGGGCAGCGCCCCGCCTTGTTGCCCACCGCCCAACGGCCCAATCTGGCCCGATGGCTTTCCCCGAATCCCACCCATGAGCACCACCCAGGTCCAGGACGGCCTGCCCGAGAACCAGCGCTGGCCCGCCTTGATCGCGGTCGGCATCGCGGTGGCCATGTCCGTCCTGGTCGGTTCCATCGCCAATGTCGCGCTGCCGACCATCGCGGCCGACCTTCAGGTGACGCCCGCGGAGTCGATCTGGGTCGTCAACGCCTACCAGTTGGCCGTTACCGTCTCCCTGCTGCCGTTTTCGTCCCTGGGCGACGTTTATGGCCACCGGCGCATCTATGCCTGGGGGATCGTGCTGTTCACGCTCGCTTCCCTGGTCTGTGCCATCGCGCCCAACATGTCCGTGCTGGTTGCCGCCCGCGTCGTGCAGGGATTGGGCGGCGCGGGGATCATGAGCGTCAACGGCGCTCTGATCCGTTTCATCTTTCCTCGCGCGCAACTCGGCCGCGGCGTCGGCTACAATGTCCTGTTCGTCGCCACATCATCCGCCGCGGGGCCATCTGTGGCGGCGGCGATCATGGCCGTGTCCTCCTGGCCCTGGCTGTTCGCCGTCCATGTGCCCTTCGGCCTGTTTGCCCTGGCCCTGTCGCTGCGTTATCTGCCGCGATCCCCGCTGGGCGGTTTCACCTTCGATCCATGGAGCGCGCTGCTCAACGCCGTCACCCTCGGCCTGTTCATCACGGGGTTGGACGGGATCGCGCACGGCCATCCCTGGCCACTGATCGCGACCGAGCTGGTGGTGGCCATTCTGGTCGGCTGGGTTTTCGTCCGCCGCCAGAACGGGTTGCGCGCGCCGATGCTGCCGGTGGACCTGTTCCGCCGCCCGATCTTCGCGCTGTCGGTCTGCACGGCGATGTGCGCGCATGGGGCACAGATGGTCGCGCTGCTGGTCCTGCCGTTCTGGTTCCAGTACGTGCAGGGCCTGACCCCGATCGAGATCGGCGTGCTGATCACGCCCTGGCCCGCGATCATCGTCATCGTCGCCCCCATCGCCGGGCGCCTGGCCGACCGCTATCCCGCCGGACTTCTCGGCGGGCTGGGGCTGGCAGTGATGACCACGGGCCTGCTGTTGCTGTTGACGATGCCGGACGACGTCTCCCGCCTGGATGTCGCGTGGAGGATGATGATCTGCGGCATGGGCTTCGGCTTGTTCCAGGCCCCCAACAACCGCCTGATCATCGGCAGCGCGCCACCGGATCGCGCCGGCGCGGGATCGGGCATGCTTTCGACCTCCCGCCTCGTGGGGCAGACCACCGCCTCGGCCCTGGTCGCCGTGGTCTTCGGCCTGACCCACGACCTGCCCGACCCGGTCACCGTGGCCACCACCGCGTCCATCATCATGGCCGCCAGCTTCGCGGGTCTGGGCATGATCCTGAGTTGGGCGAGGCTGATGGCGAAGGGTTAGGCTTTACGGTCGGCCAAACCCGACCCATGATCCCCGCCCAGGAGGAACCCATGATCGGCCCGATCGACTGCGACATCCATCCCGGCGTGCCCGAGATCAAGGCGCTGCTGCCCTATATGGATGAATTCTGGCGCGAATCCTTCATCCATCGCGGCCTCGATGGCTTCGATATGATGAGCTACCCACCAAACGCTCCGATCACCTGCCGCCCGGACTGGCGTATCCAGGGCAAGCGCCCGGCCTCCAGCCTCGATGCGGTCCGGGCCCAGGCGCTCGACCATTTCGGCATCGGCACGGCGATCTGCAATCCGCTGACCGGCGGGCAGGTCGCGGTCAGCGAGACGATGGGTGCTGCCATCTGCTCCGCCGTCAACGACTGGATGCGGGAGCATTGGCTGGACAAGGAACCCCGGCTGCGTGCCTCCATCGTCGTCCCCGCCCAGGCCCCGATGCTGGCGGTGGAGGAGATCGAGCGCCTCGCGCACGACCGCCGCTTCGTCCAGATCCTCATGCCCGTCGCCTGCGAGATGATGCTCGGCCGTTCCTACTACTGGCCGATCTATGAGGCCGCGGCGCGCCACGGCCTGCCCATCGGCCTGCACGCCGGCAGCATGTACCGCTACGCCCCCACCTCTACTGGATGGCCATCGCATTACCTGCACGACTACGTGGCGCAGGCGCAGACGTTCGAGGATCAGATCCTCTCGCTGATCTCCAACGGCGTGTTCAATAAGTTCCCCGACCTGAAATTCGTGATGATCGAGTCGGGCGTCAGTTGGCTGCCTGGCTTCATCTGGCGCGCCATCAAGACCTGGCGCGGCGTGCGGGCCGAGGTACCCTGGGTCAGCCGATCCCCCGCCGAGATCGTGCGCGACAATATCCGCCTGACCGTGCAGCCCTTCGACACGCCGCCGGGTGACGCGGATGCCGTGGCGCGCATCATCGAACAGATCGACGACGACCGCATGCTGCTGTTCGCGAGTGACTATCCGCACTGGCAGTTCGAGGGCGACGCCATCATGCCCGCCGGAATGTCCGACAGCCTGCTGCAACGCATCCGTATCGACAATCCGCTGGACACCTACCCCCGCATCCGGGAGAGCCTGTCATGAACGCGCCCGTCAACCTGCCCGAACACACGACCGATCAGCGCCTGGGCATCATAGATTGCGATGTCCATCCCTATCCGCGGCCCGGCGCCTTCAATCCGTACCTCTCGGAACGCTGGCGCAAGCACATCGCCGAATACGGCAAGTTCAACTGCGGTATCTATGCCGACCGCGGCACCTATCCGCGGTTTTCCCCCAACACCAGCCGCCGGGATTCCTGGCCACCGGGGGGCGGGCTGCCAGGCTCGGACGTTGATTTCATCCGGCAACAGTTGCTCGATCCGTACAACATCGCCTACGGCGTGCTGGAACCATTGCTGGGCGGCAACACCTCCCGCAACCTGGAAGAAGCGGCCGCGCTCTGTTCGGCGATGAACGACTGGCAGGCGTATGATTTCGTGGATCATGACCCTCGCTTGCGCGCGTCCATCCTGGTGCCGCAGGACGATGCGGAGATGTCCATCAAGGAAATCGAGAAGCGCTCCGGCGACTGGCGCTTCTGCCAGATTCAGCTTGGATCGAAGACGTCCGAGCCGCTGGGCCGGCGCCGCTACTGGCCGATCTTCGCCGCGGCGGTGGAACACGGATTCTCGATCGGGCTGCATATCGGCGGCACCCAATCCAGCCCGCCCTCGGCTGGCGGCTGGCCGCAGTTCTATATCGAGGATCACCAGGTCCTCTCGCATTCCATGCAGAACCAGGCGGCCAGCCTGATCCTGGAAGGCGTGTTCGAGCAGTTCCCGACGCTCAAGGTCGTGCTGATCGAAGGCGGTTTCGCCTGGGCGCCGACGCTGGGATGGCGGCTGGATAACCACTGGGCGAAGATGCGGGACGAGGTGCCGCATCTGAAGCGCAAGCCGTCGGACTACATGAAGACGAACCTGTGGTGGGCGACCCAGCCGGTGGAGGAGCCGGAACACCCGCAGGATTTGCGCCAGATCTTCGATTGGATCGGGTGGGACCGGATGATGTATTCGTCCGACTATCCGCATTGGGACTTCGATGACCCGCATCTGGCCTTCAAGTTCCAGATGACCGAGACGGAAAAGCGCATGCTGTTCCGCGACAACGCGCTGGATGTCTATACGTTCCGATAGGAACACAAAAACGTAACTCCCAAGCCCCCCACCGT
>DIUL01000224.1 GCA_002422345.1 Acetobacteraceae bacterium UBA6159 | reverse complement strand
ACTCCTTCACCCGATTGCCCTGGACGGCCGCCCCGTTTTTCTTGCGGGGGAAGGTGCGTTCTGTATACTCCAACATTCTGGACGAACGGAGGAAACGGACGCCTATGCCAACCACTGAAACCTCCCCCGCAAGGGCGGTAGGGTGTGCGGCGAGCGTGCCAATCAATTCATATGTCTGAATCTGAAAGCGGCAATCCGCGGGACGTAGCCGACTGGGTCCGGCACATGCCCCTTCCGGCCCCTCGCACGACGCGGGAGGTTTTTCACCTCCTGGCCCAGTTCGATCGGGACGCGGGCCTTGATGACCTGCTCTCACGCGTTGATTTCACCGGCATCGGTCCGGCCGAAATCTCCCAGGTCGTGATGGGCCGGCCGCTGCGCGATCGTCGCCAGGGCATCGCGCCCGGCGGGTACGACGTGCGGACGGCCTTCAAGCAGGCGATCCTGTCCGAGGAATTCCGCACCCGCATCCTGCCGGCGTTTCTCCAGTCGTTTCCAGAATTGACACGAGACGTATTCATACACGTCCCGAAATGTGCCGGCACGGACCTGACCATGAACCTCGGCCGCCGGCAGATGCCGCTGCCGTCGGTCATGGAAAGCCCCGGCTGGCTGTCGGATGACGAATTCCTGTCGGTCCTGGGCGGGCTGGCCCGCGCGCTGGTCTTCCACAAGCGCATCTTCGTCTACGGGCATATGGAGTTCGGCACCTACCTGGACCGCTGCGGCCTGCGGCCAGGGGACAAGGTGTTCTCCATCATCCGCGACCCGATCGCATTGATGGTTTCCCAGGCCAACTACGCCATCGGCCGGCTGCGGCAGGACCCGAACGGGCGCGATCCCGACACCGTCGTGACGCTGAACCACCTGGGTTTGGCGGGCGGGCTGCCTGCCAACATGTCGGACCGCGACCTCAAGGACCTTGTGGTCCAGGCGCTGCTGCACCCCGCCGTCGCCTTCGCCAACCAGGCCTGCCGACATCTGTCCAGTTCCAAGGCGCTCTCGTTCGAAGCGGCGATCGACATGATCATCGCCAACGACGTGGAGGTCACGACGACCGAGCGTTACAATCGCTGGCTGCGGGAACGCTGGGGCATTCCCCACAGCGCGCGCCACAACCGCTCGGAACAGTTGCTGACCCTGCATGAGGCGCGGCGCTTCTACGCCGCCGCGATGTTCGAGGCCACGGGCGAAGACCAGAAGCTCTACGACCTGATTACCTGGGGCCTGGAAAAGGCCGATTCGGCGGCGATCACCGGCCAGCAGCTCGCGAAGCTGATCCTGCCGCGCGACGTCGTCGCATTCTCCTCCGAGCTGACCGGCGAACGCCAGCAGGCACGGGAAAAGGGCACCCGCGGCCTGTTCGTGGTCGAGGAACCGCCGCTCGTGAACCGGTACCTGGTCACGCCGGCGCTCCTCGCGCCCGGCAGCCCGGTGCTGGAGGAAGTCTATGCCGCCTCGTTCGGCGCTGGCGCCACCGGCGTCGAATACCTCAAGACCGGCTGGTCGACATCCGAACGCAACTTCACCTGGTCGATCGGCAGCGAGAGCACGGTCGAGCTGCCGCCCTGCCCCGAGGACGGGACCTATCTGGTCCAGTTGCTGATGCGCGCCTTCGTCGTGCCCACCATCCTGCCCAGCCAGAGGGTGGAAATCGGAGTGAACGGGCAGGCGATCGGGGCCTGCGACATCAAGACCCTGGCGATGGTGGAGTTCGAGGTTCCCCCAGCCATCGCCGCCTCCGGCAAGCCCCTCGCCCTCACCATCACAGTCCCGGGCGCCGCTCGGCCGCGCCCCCTGAACGGGGCGGATGACGATCGCGTGCTGGGCATCTGCCTGGAGCGGATGCTGTTTCGTCGCCTGCGCGCGGCGGAACGGTCAGAGTGACCATCATCGTTCCAGGTCCGCGTCCGACCCTGCTGCTGTATGACTGGGACAACACGCTGGTGGATGCCTGGGCCGGCATCACCGCCGCGTTGAACGCCGTCTTCGCCCATTTCGACAAGCCGCTCTGGACGGCTGAGGACACGCGCGACCGCGTGCGCGTTTCCCTGCGGGAGAGCTTCCCGGTCATGTTCGGCGACCGCTGGGAAGAAGCCCGCGACCTGTTCTACGGCACGCTGACCGACAAGCATCTGGACCACGTGACGCCGATGCCCGGTGCGCGGGAAGCCTTGCTGGCCGGCGCCGCCTTTCCGCAGGGCGTCGTTTCGAACAAGGCCGGCGATTTCCTGCGGCGGGAGGTCATGCATCTCGGCTGGGACGCGCATTTCACCGCCGTCGTCGGGGCTGGCGACGCGCGGGCGGACAAGCCCGATCCGGCCCCGATCTTCATGGCGCTGGAACGGATGGGCCATAAGCCCAGCCGTTCCGTGTGGTATTTGGGAGACACGGCGCTCGATATGCAGGCAGCGCGGGCGGCAGGTGTGACGGCAGTGCTTGTCGGCAATGCATTACACGACGGTGGCGTTGAACGCGCGGCGCCCGATATCCATGTGCATTCGGCGTATCAGCTCTCCGATTGGTTCATCGCGCTTACGGGTGGCTCTTCGGACTGATACACTGAGACCGTCGACGGCCGAGCCACGAGCCGTCGGTTTGGAATTTGTGCATCACAAGAAGAAGGAATTGGACCGTGGCCAATGAGAAGTCGCAGAATGTTCAGGACGTGTTCCTGAACCACGTGCGAAAAAACAAAACGCCGGTGACGGTGTTCCTTGTGAACGGTGTCAAGCTTCAGGGTATCATTACCTGGTTTGATAATTTTTCCGTTCTTCTTCGGCGGGATGGGCATACCCAACTCGTCTACAAGCACGCGATCAGCACTGTCATGCCGGGTGCGCCGATCCAGCTTTTCGACCCGACGCGGGTTGAAGGTGCTGCCTCGTCGACCACACTGACAGCGCGGGAGCTGAGCCCTGCCGACGGCGGTGGATGACGGCGAGCGCGGTCGACAGTCCGGGAGCCAAACCAACGGTGTGACGGCGGAGGGTGGGGGGCCAACCCGTGCCGCTGTCATATTGCCTTGGGAGAAAGCCGAACGTCACGCCGCTGCGAACGATCAGACACGGGCAGCGGACGCACGCCTCGCCGAGGCCGTGGGTCTTGCCGCGTCCATCGGTCTGGTCATCGTCCATTCCGCCATTCTTCCGCTGCGACAACGCCGGCCCTCGACCCTGATGGGCGAGGGCCAGGTGGACATGCAGGCGGAACTGATCGCCGAGGCGAACGTCACCGTGGCGATCGTCGACGCGACTCTGTCGCCTGTCCAGCAGCGCAACCTTGAACGGCGCTGGGGCTGCAAGGTCATCGATCGGACCGGCCTGATCCTCGACATCTTCGGGGAACGGGCCGCGACGCGCGAAGGCACGCTGCAGGTCGAACTCGCGCATCTGGAATACCAAAAGTCACGGTTGGTCCGGTCCTGGACCCATCTGGAGCGGCAGCGGGGCGGCTTCGGCTTCCTCGGCGGGCCAGGTGAGACCCAGATCGAGGCCGACCGACGGCTGATCGCCGAACGGATCGTACGCCTGAAGAAGGAACTGGAGCAGGTGCGGCGAACCCGCGGCCTGCACCGTGATGCACGAAGGCGCGTGCCGTTCCCGATCGTGGCGCTGGTTGGTTATACGAACGCCGGAAAATCTACACTGTTCAACGCTTTGACCGGGGCCGAGGTCGCGGCACGGGACCAGTTGTTCGCCACGCTCGATCCGACGATGCGGGGCATGCGGCTGCCGTCCGGGCGGCGGATCATCCTGTCCGACACCGTGGGCTTCATCAGCGAACTGCCGCATGAACTCGTCGCCGCCTTCCGCGCGACGCTGGAGGAAGTGGCGGCCGCCGATGTCATCCTGCATGTCCGCGACGCGGCGCATCCTGAAACCGCCGCGCAACGGACCGACGTGATCGGCGTGCTGGACGACATGGTGGAGGAAGACACACTCGATTCCACCTGGCCGGAACGCACGATCGAGGTGCTGAACAAGGCCGACCTGATGGGGGGCGTCGAACAGGTGCCGCTGCGGGCCGGCGCGGTTGCCGTCTCGGCCATTACCGGCGACGGGCTGGACGAGTTGAAGGCTGCGATCGACATCCGGATCGCGGCTGGGATGGAGATCGTTACCTACGACATCCCCCCCGCCGATGGCGCTAGGCTTGCCTGGTTGTATCAGCATGGGGAGGTCGTCGACCGCCGGGACGACGAATCCAAGGTTCACGTAAAGGTGCGGCTGCTGCCGGCCGACCGCGCCCGATTCGAGCGAGACGCATGACCTTTTCCGTTTCCCAACTCTCCACCGTCGAATCCCTTCTGCGCGACGCCGCTCGGCGGGAGATCATTCCCCGGTTCCGCAACCTGGCCGATGGCTCGGTGCGGACGAAAAGCGGTCCGCTGGACCTGGTGACCGAGGCCGATGTGGCCGCCGAAGCCCTGATCACCGCTGGCCTGCGGCAGGCGTTCCCCGGCTGCGTGGTGGTAGGGGAGGAAGCGGCGACGGATGACCCGAGCATTCTGAAGGGCCTGGTCGGCGCCGATCTGGCCTTCGTGGTCGATCCGGTGGACGGGACGGCGAATTTCGCCTCGGGCCTGACGCTGTTTGGCGTGATGGCGGCGGCGATCGTGCGTGGGGAGGTCGTGGCGTCGGTCATCCATGACCCGATGGGCGATGACAGCGCGATGGCCGTGCGGGGCGAAGGCGCCTGGATCGAGACACCGGACGGCAAGCGGCGCGATCTGCGGGTCGCGGCACCGGCGCCCGCCAACCGGATGGCGGGGAACGTGGCGTGGCGGTTCCTGCCGGAGCCTCGGAAATCCACCGTCTGCGCCAACCTGCCGAAGATGGGCGGGGTCTGGGACTACCGGTGTTCCGCGCATGAGTATCGGATGGTGGCGGCGGGGCATTGCCATTTCCTGTTCTTCAACCGGCTGTATCCCTGGGACCACGCGCCTGGCTGGCTGCTGCACCGGGAGGCTGGGGGGTACGGCATGCAACTCGACGGCACGTCCTATGACCCGACCCGGACGGACGCCGGGTTGATCTGTGCACCGGATCGGGAGAGTTGGCAGGCTGTGCGGGATACGCTGCTGGGTGTGGGTGGGTAGAGCGGACGGTTTTTTTCTGATGGTGCTACCCCATGTCCGGTGAGGATTCCGGTGCTCCCCGGCGGGTCGGGGAGGGCAACGGCGCCCCCAACGCCCCCTCCCCCCTTGAGGGGGAGGGCCGGGGTGGGGGGTGTCGCGGCACGGACTGGGGGGCCGCTACCCCTCCCCCCATCCCCCTCCCTCAAGGGGAGGGGGGGCAGACTGACCGGACCGCCGGGGTCCACGTCATCGCCGCCTCCGGCCGCTCAGGCCAGGCGCTGTGCCAGGCGCTTCGACGGGCAGGCATCCCCGTCATCCCCGTCGTCCGTGACCCCGCCAAATGGGCGGCCACCGCCCCCGAATCCCCCCGCATCGCCGACCTGCTCGACCTCACCGCCCTCGCCACCGCCCTGGTCGGCGCGACCCGCATCGCGTCCTGCGCCCACGCCCGCCACATCCCGGCCATCCTCGCCGCCGCCCCGCCATCCGCCCGCGTCGTCTTCCTCGGCAGCACCCGCAAATTCACCCGCTGGCCCGATGAACACGGCAACGGCGTCCTGGCCGGAGAAGCCGCGCTGATGGCGTCCGGCCGATCCGGCGTCATCCTCCACCCCACGATGATCTACGGCGCGCAGGGGGAGAACAACGTCCAGCGCCTCGCCGCCCTGATCCGACGCCTGCCGGTCGTGCCGCTGCCCGATGGAGGGCGGTCGCTCGTGCAGCCAATCCACCAGGACGACGTGACGCGCTGCATCCTCGCCGCGCTGGACCGGGCCTGGGACGGGCCACACGCCCTGACCATCGCGGGACCCGAGCCCATCGCCTATGCCGATTTCATCCGCGCCATCGCCGCGGCCAGCGGTCAGCGCCCGCCCCGCATCCTCCCCTTCCCCGCCGCCCCGCTGATCGCCCTCGCCGGCCTGACCCGCTTCCTGCCTGGCCTGCCGACGATCGGTGCGGCCGAGGTCCGCCGCCTGCTGGAGGATAAGGGCTTCGACGTGGCCCCCATGCGCGCCCAGCTTGGCGTCACGGCGATGCCGCTCGCGGAGGGGCTTGCGCGGACCTTCGGCGCTCCGCACGATCGCGCCCGATAACCAAAAGGGGTCCCCGATGCCAATCATCAACCGCATCGCCGAATTCCAGGCCGAGATGACCGAATGGCGGCGCGACCTGCACGCCCATCCCGAACTGTCGATGCAGGAATTCCGAACCTCGGCCCTGGTCCAGGAAAAGCTACGCGCATTCGGCGTGGATGAGATCATCACCGGCATGGCCGAAACCGGCGTCGTGGGCGTGATCCGCGGGCGGCCCGGCTCGGATCGGGCGGTCGGCCTGCGGGCCGACATGGACGCCCTGCCTTTGCATGAGGAAACTGGCGTCCCCCATGCCAGCCAGACTCCGGGCGTCATGCATGCCTGCGGCCATGACGGCCATACCGCCATGCTGCTGGGCGCCGCCAAATACCTGGCCGAAACCCGCAACTTCGACGGCACCGTCTACCTGATCTTCCAGCCGGCCGAGGAGTTCGAGGCCGGCGGCGACAAGATGGTCCAGGACGGCCTGTTCTCCCGCTGCCCGATGGAGATGGTGTTCGGCCTGCACAACTGGCCAGGCTCCCCCGAGGGACGGTTCCTCTGGCGGTCCGGCCCGATCATGGCCGCGGTAGCCTTCTTCGACATCACGATCACCGGCCGCGGGTCGCACGGGGCGTTCCCGCACCAGGGGATCGACCCCGTCGTCGTCTCCGCCCAGATCATCAATGCGTTGCAGACGATCGTGTCCCGCACCATCGAGCCGATCGAGGGTGGCGTCGTCTCCGTCGGCTCGATCACCGGCGGGGACGCCTACAACATCCTGCCCGAGCGCGTGACAATGAAGGGCACCGCCCGGTGGTTCAACCAACGCGTGGGCGACCAGATCGAGGCCGGCATGCACCGGATCGTCCACGGCATCGCCGAGAGCCTGGGCGCCAAGGCGGACCTGAACTTCTTCCGCCACGCACCTGCGACGGTGAACGACCCCGAGGCCACCACCCGCGCCGTCCGCGCCGCGATCGCGATCGGCGGCGAAGCCCAGGTGCGGGAAATGCCCGCCCCGACGATGGGCGGCGAGGACTTCGCCTATATGCTGAACGCCAAGCAAGGCGCCTACATCATGCTGGGCTCGGGCACCGGGAAGGACACCCCGCAACTGCATCACCCGAAATACGACTTCAATGACGAGATCCTGTCGGTCGGCGCGTCGTACTGGGCCACGCTGGCCGAGCAGTTCCTGGCTCGGGATGGCGGTGGGTGAGGAAGTGCTGGGGTTTCACCCCAGGCCCCGACCAGGGACGCTGTCCCTGGACCCTGCCAAGGGCACAGCCCTTGGAACCACTCATTGGTGGGATGACGGGAGGGGCCNNGGCCCCTCCCGTCATCCCACCAACCAACGGTTTCCAAAGGCCTCGGCCTTTGGTGGGGGTCTCGGGGGCAAAGCCCCTGAGCGGGGTCTGGGGCGGAGCCCCAGCACTTCCCACCATAGCGATCTGGCCCAGAGCGCCCACTTGCAGTAAACGACCCGTTCGCAGCCCGGAAAGCAAGGAAACGCCCATGCCCGCCTATCGTTCCCGCACCACGACCCATGGCCGCAACATGGCCGGCGCCCGCGGCCTGTGGCGCGCGACGGGCATGAAGGACGGCGACTTCGGCAAGCCGATCATTGCCATCGCCAACAGCTTTACCCAGTTCGTCCCCGGCCATGTCCATCTGAAGGACCTCGGCCAGATGGTGGCGCGGGAAATCGAGAAGGCTGGCGGCGTCGCCAAGGAATTCAACACGATCGCCGTCGATGACGGCATCGCGATGGGCCATGACGGCATGCTGTACAGCCTGCCCTCGCGGGAGCTGATCGCTGATTCCGTCGAATACATGGTCAACGCCCATTGCGCCGACGCGATCGTCTGCATCTCCAACTGCGACAAGATCACGCCTGGCATGCTGATGGCGACGATGCGCCTGAACATCCCGACGATCTTCGTCTCCGGCGGCCCGATGGAGGCCGGCAAGGTCAAGTGGGANNACGATCGAGCGGTCGGCCTGCCCGACCTGCGGATCGTGCAGCGGCATGTTCACGGCGAACTCGATGAACTGCCTGATCGAGGCCCTGGGCCTCGGCCTGCCTGGCAACGGCACCGTGGTCGCGACACATGCCGACCGGCGGGAGCTGTTCCTGGAAGCCGGCCGCAAGATCGTCGAGATCACCCGCCGTCATTACGAAACCGACGACATGTCGGTGCTGCCGCGCTCGATCGCCACGATGGCGGCGTTCGAGAACGCGATGACGCTGGATATCAGCATGGGCGGCTCGACCAACACGGTCCTGCATCTGCTGGCCGCGGCGCAGGAGGGCGAGGTGCCCTTCACCATGCTCGACATCGACCGGCTGTCGCGCCGCGTGCCCTGCCTGTGCAAGGTCGCGCCGTCGGTGATCAACGTGCATGTCGAGGACGTGCATCGCGCCGGCGGGATCATGGGCATCCTGGGCGAGCTGGACCGGGCGAAGCTGCTGGATACCTCGGTTTCGACCGTGCATTCCGAGACGCTGGGCGAGGCGCTGAAGCGCTACGACGTGCAGCAGACCGCGGATGAGGCGGTGAAGACCTTCTTCAAGGCAGCCCCGGGAGGCATCCCGACGACGGAAGCCTTCAGCCAAGCCGAACGCTGGGACGACCTGGATGTGGACCGGGAGAAGGGCGTGATCCGCGACCTGGAGCATGCGTTCTCCAAGGATGGCGGCCTTGCGGTGCTGTACGGAAACATCGCGCAGGACGGCTGCATCGTGAAGACGGCGGGCGTCGATGCCTCGATCCTGACCTTCAAGGGGCCGGCACGGGTGTTCGAGAGCCAGGATGCCTCGGTCGAGGCGATCCTGGGGAAGAAGGTGAAGGCCGGCGACATCGTGCTGGTCCGGTATGAGGGGCCGCGCGGTGGGCCGGGGATGCAGGAGATGCTGTATCCGACGAGCTACCTGAAGTCCGTGGGCCTCGGGAAGGTCTGCGCGCTGGTGACGGACGGCCGGTTCTCTGGCGGGTCCTCGGGTCTGTCCATCGGGCATTGCTCCCCCGAAGCGGCCGAGGGCGGGAATATCGGCCTGGTCGAGGATGGCGATACGATCGAGATCGACATCCCGAACCGGACGATCAACCTGGTCGTGTCGGATGAGGTGATGGCGCAGCGTCGGGCGGCGATGGAAGCCAAGGGCGACGCGGCCTGGCAGCCGGCGGAACCGCGGAAGCGGAACGTGACGGCGGCGCTGAAGGCCTATGCCGCGATGGCGACGAGCGCGGCACGGGGTGCCGTGCGGGATGTGAACAGCGTTCGTCGGCGGTAGTTCGGGAGGGGGGCTCCGACGGCCCCCTCTATCGTAGTGGCTGGAAGGGGGCCTCAGTGCCCCCCTTTTCGTCATGGTTGGGAGGCAGCCCCCCTATCGTCGTGGCGGGCAAAGGCCCGCCATCCACGACTGGGGTAGTCGAAGTCGTGGCTGGTGGCCCTTCGGCCACCACGACGGAGGAACCATCAACCCTTCCAAGACAACCGGTTCAAACCACGCCCGCGCCCTTCAACCGTTCCAACTCCGCATCATCCAAGCCCAGCAGCCCCTTGTAGATCTCCTCATTATGAGACCCCAGCTCCGGCCCCAGCCAATTCACGCGGCCGGGCGTATCCGACAGCCGAGGCACAAGATTGGGCACCGCGAGATCCCCTGCCCTCGGGTCCTTCATCCGCAGGATGTTCTCCCGCGCGGCATAATGCGGATCCTCGAAGATCTCATCGATCGCGTAGACCGGGCCGCAGGGCACCTGCTCGGATTCGCATTTCCGCATCAGGTCGTCGCGGTTGAACTGCGCGGTCCAGATCGCCACCGTATCGTCCACGATCGCCCGGTCGCGTTCCCGCGCCGCGATCGTGCCCCAACGGTCGGGCGCCGCGAGTTCGGGGCGGCCCATGGCGATCGCCAGACGCTCGAAGATCTTGTCGCTCGTGCAGGCGATCGCGATCCAGCGGTTGTCCTTGGTCGGGTAGTGGCTGTGCGGAACCACGTTCACCGTCCCCGGCCCCATGCGCTGGCGGACATAACCCTTATAGGCGAAGGCGGGGGCTAGTTCGTCCAGGATGCGGAAGATCGATTCATATAGTCCGATATCAACCACCTGCCCGCGCCCGGTCTTCTCCCGCGCCTGCAGGGCCAGCAGCGTGCCAAGCGCGCCATACAGACCGGACAAATAGTCAGGGATCGTGGCCGACCCGGGCGTCACCGGCGCGCGATCCGGATAGCCCGCCAGGAACGACAGCCCGCCGAACGCATTGCCAATCCGCCCGAAGCCTGGCCGATCCTTGTAAGGCCCCGTCTGTCCGAAGCCCGAAATCCGGACCATGATCAGGCGCGGATTGACCTCAGACAGCACGTCCCAGCCCAGGCCCCATTTCTCCATTGTGCCTGGCTGGAAATTCTCCACCAGCACGTCGGCCTGCGCCACCAGCCGCTTGAGCAGGACCACCCCGTCCGGCTTGCGCAGGTCCAGCGTGATGCACTTCTTGTTCCGCGATTCCGAGAGCCAGGGCAGCGTGTCGCCGCATTCATGCATGGTGCCGAAACGACGGGTCGCGTCACCCACGCCGGGCAGTTCAATCTTGATGACGTCGGCGCCGAACTCGCCCAACTGCGTGGCGCAGAAGGGGCCGGCCAGGAAGGTCGCCACGTCCAGGACGCGGCAGCCCTGCAATGCTTGTGTATCCACGTTCGTCACCCCGCCTGCTCGACCACGCGGCGCGCGCGCATCACGATCGGATAGTCGATGAACTGGCCCTCCAACTGGATCGAGGCCAGGCCCTTGGCCTCGGCTTCCTCGAAGGCGGCGATGACCCGGCGCGCCTGGGCCAGGGTTGCCTCATCCGGGGTGAAGGCCGCGTTGCCGTCAGCGATCTGGTCCGGGTGGATCAGCATCTTGCCCTGGAAGCCCAGAGCGGCGGCATGCCTGGCCGAGGCGATGAAGCCCTGGGTATCGCGCAGATCGGCCCAGACGGTGTCCATCGGCGGTTCGATCCCCGCGGCCCGGGACGCCATGACGCAGGCGGCCCGGTGCGGCAGCAACTCGGCCTCCGAGCGCGACCAGACCATGCCCATGTCCAGCGTGAAGTCGCCCGCCCCGAAGGCGATCCGTTTCGTCCGCGTGCCGGATCGGCAGATGGCGGTGACATGGGTCATGCCAAGCGCGGTCTCGATGATCGGGATCAGGTCGATGCCGCCGACGGGCAGGCCACGGTCCCGTTCCAGAGAGGCCAGCACCCATTCGGCGGCCTTCAACTGGTCCGGGTCCTCGACCTTCGGCAGGATGATACCATCGACGCCAGGATGCACGATCGCCAGCAGATCCGCGTGGCACCAGTCGGTCGACATGGCATTCACGCGCACATACAGCTTGCCATGACGCGGCTTGCCGAAGGCCTCCACCACCATCGGCCTGGTGGCGGCCTTTTCGCTGATGGCGACGGCGTCTTCCAGGTCAAGGATGACGCCATCGGCCGGCAGGGTCAGGGCCTTTTCCACGCGGCGGGCATGGTTGCCCGGCGCGAACAGCAGGGAGCGCAAAGCCGGCATTATTCGGCCGCCTTGCGGCGCGCGTGCCAGTCGGCCGCACGGGGGATCGGCAGGCCCATCGTCTCGCGGAGGGTCGGACCTTCGTAGTCCTTATGGAACAACCCACGCCGTTGCAGTTCGGGAACCAGCAGCCGAGCGACATCTTCATAGGTGCCTGGCATGGACGTCGCGGCGAGGACGAAGCCGTCGCAGGCCGGGGCGGTGAACCATTCCTCCATCTGGTCGGCGACGGATTTCGGCGTGCCGCAGAACACCTTGTGCTCCTTGATCGTGCCGCGGCCGGAGACCTCGACGAAGTCGCGCACGGTCGGGTTCTTCTTGCCCGACATCTCGACGACGCGGTCGCGAAACCCGTGCCAGGAGAATTCGGCCAGTTCCTCGTCGCTGAACGGCTCGTCGTAGCCCTTCTTCGAGAAGTCGTAGTTCAGTACTTCCGAGATCAGCACCAGCCCGTCCACCGGCTTGGCCAGGCTCTCGATGATCGCGCGCTTTTCCTGCGCGGCGTCCTCGGACTCACCGACGATCACGTAGCAGGCCGGGGCGACCTTGACGTGGTCGGGGTTGCGCCCCTCGGCCGCGACCGCTTCCTTGAAGGCCTTGTACTGGCGCTTGCCGGCTTCCAGGCTGTGATAGATCACGAAGACCAGTTCGGCCCATTTGGCGGCGAAGGCCTGCCCGCGGCCGGACTGCCCGGCCTGGATCAGCAGCGGATGGCCCTGCGGCGAGCGCGGCACGCTGAACGGCCCGCGGGAGTTGAAGTAGTGCCCGTGATGATCCAGGCGATGGACCTTGTTTGGATCAGCGAAGCGGTTGGTTTCCTTGTCCAGGATCAGCGCGTCGTCTTCCCAGGTGTTCCAATGGCCCATGACGACGTCCATGAACTCATCGGCGCGGTCATAGCGCGCGTCGTGTTCCATGTGCTTCTCACCGCCGAAATTCAGCGCCTCGGCGCTGTTCAGCGACGTGACGATGTTCCAGCCGACGCGGCCCTTCAGCATCAGGTCCATCGTCGCGAAGACCCGGGCGACGTGGTAGGGTTCGTAGTAGGTCGTCGAATAGGTCGTCCCCAGGCCAATCTTGCTTGTGGCCATGCCCATCGCCATCAGGATCGTGCTGGGATCGAGCTTCACCGCGCGCACGCCGGCGGCGATCGCCTCGTGATGGTTGCCGGTGTAAAGATCGGGCAGCGCCAGGCGGTCGTCGAAGAACGCCATCTGGATCTTGCCGTCCTCCAGCGTGCGGGCGATGCGCTGGTAGTATTCGGGCGTCAGGAAATCCAGGATCGTGGACGGATGACGCCAGGAGCCTGGCAGGTTCGAGCAGTTCTGCGCCTGGAGAAAGGCAACCAGGGTCATCATCCGGGACTGGGAGGACATCGTCGTGGTCTCGCTATTTGTTCAAACCGGCACGTCAACATCCAGCAGCGGGGCATGCTGCTGGCAGCCATAGACATCGGTATCACCGAACTCCCCCGCCGGCACCAGCCGGGGCAGTGTCGCCTTGAAGGCGAAGGCGGCGTCATAGGGCGTGAACAGCACGTGTTCCGCCTTCACGCCATAAAGCCTGGCGAACAGCTCGGGGCACAGCACGCCGGTTTCCTTGACGCGGCGGAACGTGTCGGCGTTGTCGAACACGACATCGATGGTCAGTTCGAACGGCCCGGCGTTCTTGCTTTTGCAGACGCGGGCGATATCGCGGATGAAGGCCATGTCACACCATCTCGTATTCGATCGGGAACAGCTCGGTCGGGCGATCCAGTTCGGCGACATGATAGACGCTGAAACGATAGACCGGGCCGACATCGATGTCGGACGGAGAGAACGGGAACGCCATGTTGCCTTCCTTTGCCAGCCGCCCCGGGAAGTCGGTGTGCAGCATGTTGGTTCGGGCCATGCCGAGCACCGCGCTGGCCATCTCCTGGCTTTGCTGGGCGACGACCTCGATGACGAAGCCGACCTCGTGCGGCAGCACGCCGCGGACGAACTCGCGCTCTCCCATCACGCCATCACGGCCGTAGACACGGATGCCCAGGCGGTAGCTGTCGGGCGTGGCGCCGAAGGCCGCGGCCTTGGTGGCGACCTCGGACCGTACCGAGTCCAGGAACGAGTCCAGCCGCCCGATCAGCAGCGGATCGCGCGAGCCGCAGATGCACAGCGCGCGGTAGCCCGCCATCTCCACCCCTTCCAGCTTGACCGTGTACTGGCTGGCCGGGTTCCACTTCATGCCGGAAATCCGCACCGCCCGGTCGCTGACCGCGTCGAACCGGCATTCGGATGTGTCGAGCATCCCGCCCGGCTCGATATGGTGGATCGGGCTGGAGTTCTCATGCAGCGAGTGGTTGGCGATCGACAGAGGGGTGCAGCGGCGGATCGGGTTGGTCGGCTCGCATTCGACATGATCCTCCCGCACCGTGACAAACAGGCAGTCATGGCCCTTGGGGATCGAGGGCGTCGCGCCGCATTCCAGCATCTTGCCGGCGTACCAGGCCGGCGCCGGGGGAAGCTGCGCGCGAATCGTGGCCGCGGCCCAGGGGGCGGGATCGCTGCTGCGCCCGGCCAGGACGACCTGTGCGCCGTTATCCAGCGCCTCGATGAAGGGTTCCGGCCCCATCATGCCGACGATGCGGGATGACCGGTCGATCACCGCGTCGGTCAGGTCCGGCTGGTGTGCCAGGCCCTTGACCCGGCCCGCGGCGTTCAGGCGGCGGACGGTGTCCTTGTCCTGTTCGGCGTGGATCAGGGCCATCTTGAAGTGCAGCCCGTCCTCCCGCGCGATCTCCCGCGCCATGTCGGCCACCAGCTTGAGATGCGGCGCGCCGCCGGCCCCGCCGCAGGTGCCGATGACCAAAGGAATGCCCTGGCGGATGGCCGCGTTCAGCATCAGCCGCAGGTCGCGCCGGATCGCGATTGGGGAGCAGAACGGCTTGCCGACGCCCAGATAATGCGGTCCCGGATCGACGCTGCCGCCATCGACCCCGATCATGTCCGGCTTGCGGTCCAGGCCGGCCTTCAGCGACGCCTCGGGGAAGCCGTAGCCCAGAATGGCACTGGTCGACAGCAGGCGGATTTCCTTGCTCATGGTCGGCGGCCCCGGGTCATCGTCGGTCTCCTTTACGCGATCCAGGGCAATCCACCCCAATCGGTCCCGAACCGCAAGCGTTGCGCTGTGTGCGATCCGTGTTACGCTGCACTGCGACATAGAAGACGGGTGCCATTGCCATGAGCCAAACCCTCTCCCCCCCTGCGATCGCTCCGGTATCGGATCGTATCCCGGTGCTCGATATCGGCCCCTACCTCGCCGGCGCGCCTGGCGCGCGGGAGGCGCTGGCGGTTCAGATCGCCAAGGCCTGCCACGACACCGGCTTCATGGTGATCCGCAACCACGGCATCGACCAATCGCTGATCGACGGATGCTTCGGGGCCGCCAATTCCTTCTTTGACCGTGATGAGGCCTACAAGACCCAATACAAGATCGGCGACCTGAACATCGGCTATCTGCCCTATGGCGCGCAGATCGTGCGGACGTCGAAGATCAACGTGAACACGAAGCCCAACCTCAGCGAGAGCTTCTACATCACCACCGACCTGTCGCCCGACGATCCGCGCATCGTCGGGGGTGATTCCCTTTATGGCCTGAACCGCTGGCCCGGCGACATGCCGGCGTTCAAGACGCAAACCCAGGCCTATTTCAACGCCATGCGTCCCCTCGCGCAAAAGATGGTGTCCGTCGTCGGCACCTCGCTGGGCCTGGAACCCGACTACTTCCAGCACGCCTTCACCAATGAGCCGTCCTGCACCCTGCGCCTGATCCGCTATCCGGCGCATGACGGGGCCGAGGACAACCAGTTCGGCTTCGCCCCCCATATCGATACCAACTTCCTGACCCTGCTGGCGCAGTCCGCACTGCCGGGGTTGGAGGTCCGCACCGCCCAGGGCGAATGGATCCGCCCCATCTCCATCCCCGGCTCCTTCGTCGTCAACACCGGCGAAATGCTCGGCCGTTACTCGAACGACCGGTACATCGCGACGCCGCACCGGGTGATCAACAACAACAACCAGCTTCGCCACGCGATCCCGTTCTTCTACGGGCCGGGCCTGCAGGCCACCATCCAGCCGGTCCCGACCTGCGTCAGCGCGGAGAACCCGGCGAAGTATGAGCCGCTGCTCTACGCCGATCATCGCCGCAAGCTGAACATGACCAATTTCGACCACCGCCGCAAAGGCGCGGCCGCTTCGGAGTATTGAGCATGCGTCTTGCCGCCGCCCTCGCTTTGTCCGCCGCCGCCGTCCTGACCACGCCGGCCGCGGCGCAGCAGCGCCCGCTGCGCGCCGTGATGAACATCGAGTTGCAGGTCCTCGACCCGATCGTAACGACAGCGACCGTGACCCGCGCCTTTGGCTACATGGTCTACGACACCCTGGTCTCGATGGACTCCAAGGGCGAGTTCAAGCCGCAGATGCTGGAAGGCTGGAAGGTCAGCGATGACCGCCTGACCTGGACCTTTACGCTGCGCCCGGGCCTGGCCTTCCACGACGGCGCACCGGTGACGGCCGAGGACTGCATCGCCTCCCTGCAACGCTGGGCAAAGGCGGATGCCTTCGGCAAGCGGATGATGGCCGCGGCCTCCGACCTGCGGGCGGTCGACGCCCGGACGTTTGAGCTGAAGCTGACCCGCCCCTTCGCCTTCGTGATCGAGGCGATCGGCAAGCCCAACATGCTCGTGCCCTTCATCATGCCGGCGCGGATGGCGGCGCTCCCGCCGAACAAGCAGAACACCGAAACGATCGGCTCCGGCCCCTATACCTTCAAGCGGGACGAGTGGCGGCCGGGCGACCGCGCCATCTTCCGCCGCAACGCCGCCTATCAGCCGCGCAACGAACCCGCGGACGGGCTGGCCGGCGGGAAGAAGCCGGGGATGGAAACGGTTGAGTTCGTCAGCATGCCCGATCCGTCGACCCGCGTGACGGCGTTGCAGACCGGGTCTGTGGATTATCTGGAAGTCCTGCCCTTCGACTACATCGACCTGATGCGGAAGGACAAGAACGTCAAGGTCGTGATCCAGCCGCCGATGGCCCACATCATGGGTGGGCTGTCGGTCAACAATACCCAGCCGCCGCTCGATAACGTGAAGGTCCGGCGCGCCTTGCAGATGGCGCTCGACCAGAAGGAAATCCTGGGCGGGATCGGGCTGCCGGCGGACATGTCGGTGCCGTTCTGCCAGTCGGTGTTCCTGTGCGGTGGGCCGTACCAGACCGATGCTGGCACCGCCCCGCTGAAGGACGCGAGCCCCGAGAAGGCGCGGGCGCTGCTGAAGGACTCGGGCTACAACAACGAACCGATCGTGCTGCTGCACAGCACGGACTCGGCGATGATCAACCCGATCTCGATGGTCCTGATCGACCAGATCAAGCGGGCGGGCTTCAACCTGGAGGTCATCTCGTCCGACTACAGTTCCATGGCGCAACGGCGGCTGAAGAAGGAACCGCTCGACAAGGGCGGCTGGAGCCTGATGCCGGTGGTCTGGAGCGGCTATGACATGATCAACCCGCTGTCGCACTACGCCACGGCCTATAGCTGCACGGGCAACTACCCCGGCTGGAACTGCGACCCCGGCATGCCGGAACTGGTCGCGAAGTTCGAGGTTGAGGCCGATCCGGCGAAGCGCAAGGCGCTGGCGACCGAGATGCAGTTGCGGGTGCTGGACCAGGCGCCGCAGATGTTCCTGGGCCAGTTCGCTCCGCCCACCGCCTATCGCGCCAATCTGAACGGCGTGCTGCGGACCGGGGTCCACACATTCTGGAATATCACTCGCGACGGGTCCTGAGCTAAGCTCCCTGGATCGGCCTTCTGGGCCGATCAAGACAAAGGGAGAAACGATATGAAACACCGCCACGCCTGGCTGGCCGCGAGCATGCTCGCCGGCCTTGCCATCGCGCCTGATGCCAGCGCGCAACTGGCCATTTCCTCGAACGACGGCAAGGGCGTCCTGATCAAGGGCGTCAATACGGTCCCGGACAATCCGGTGCCCGACAACATCACGATCATCGACCTGAACGTCTCTCCGCCCAAGGTACTGGCGACGGTCAACATGCCGGTCAGCCTGGTCGGGCCGCCGCAGAGCGTTGCCATCGCGCCGGACGAGTCCTTCGCGCTGATCACCGCGGCCACCAAACTTGATCCGAACGACAAGAAGAAGGTCGTTCCCCACAATATCGTCAGCGTGGTCGACCTGAAGGCCAAGCCCCCGGCCGTGGTGCAGACGGTCGAGGCCGGGTTGGGCGCGACCAACGTCGCCATCAACAAGACCGCCACGCTCGCCCTGGTGACGAACCGGAACGAGGGCACGGTCTCGGTCTTCACCATCGCCGGGAAGACACTGACCCCGGCTGGCAAGATCAGCTTGGGTGACGCCAAGTCGGGGCCCAGCTCGGTCGCGTTCACGCCGGACGGCAAGCGGGCCTTGGTGACGCGGGATGGGGATCACAAAATCTCGGTCCTGACGGTCAACGGCGGCACGGTCGAGCATTCGAAGCGCGACATTCATTCCGGACTCAAGCCCTATCCGCTGGGCATCAGCCCGAAGGGTGACTGGGCCGCGATCGCCAATGTCGGCATGGGCGGCGGCGATTCCGACACGATCGCCCTGATCGACCTGACGCTCGACCCGCCGCGGGTCGTCGACACCATCAGCGTCGGCCAGACGCCCGAGAGCTTGACCGTCGCCCCCGACGGCAAGCACGTGGTCGTCACGGTGATGAACGGGTCGAACAAGGTGCCGGGGTCTCCGTTCCTCAACGCCAACGGGCGAGCGCCGGTCTATGCGGTCGAGAAGATGAAGTTCCGCAAGGTGGCGGATGCCAAGGTCGGCGTCTGGTGCCAGGGCGCGGCCTGGAACAAGACCTCCACCCTGGTCCTGGTGCAGTGCATGGCGGAGCAGGAGATCCAGTTGCTCAAGTTCGATGGCAAGTCGTTGAAGCCGGCGGGGGCGATCAAGGTCTCCGGCGGGCCGTCGGGCATTGGGACGACGCCACCGAAGTAGCACTCGGTTTGGCCCATCCGGCCCTTGCGCCGGGTGGGCCACCCTTGCCGCGGCGGGCGTTATGGGCCATGCCGCGCCGCACCTGATCCAGGAAGGAGACGACCCATGGCCTATACACTCGCGGACCTTGAAGTGCTGCAACAGTGGGACACGCCCACGATCTGCAACGGGCTGGAGGTCGTGGTCCCGGAACGCCGAGCGATCGGCTTCACGACGGAGCCGATGGTGTGCATCGACCCGAAGGCCAAGCCGATCGTTGGCGTGGCGCGGGTGGGCATGATCCGCTCGACCGAGCCGCCGCGCGGCAAGGTGACCGACCGGGCCGATTGGTATGACTACGTGGCGAAGACGACCGACATCCCGACGATCGCGGTGTTGCAGGATATCGACGGCCGGATGGGTTATGGCGCCTATTGGGGCGAGGTTCAGTCGACCATCCACAAGTCGCTCGGCTGCGCGGGGTGTGTGACCAACGGGTCATTCCGTGACCTGGATGCCTGGGCGCCTGGGTTCCAGATGATCGGTGGCCGGGTGGGGCCGAGCCATGCCTGGGTGCATATGGTGGACTATGGCAAGCCGGTGAATATCTTTGGCATGCAGGTTGGGCATGATGATGTGATTCATGCCGATTTCCATGGGGCTGTTGTGATCCCGGCTGATGCGGTTCGGAAACTTCCTGCGGCGATTGATCTGGTGTCTCGGCGGGAGAAGGTGATTTTGGATGTTTGCCGGGCTCCGGATTTTTCTCCCGCGAAACTGCGGGCGGCTTTGAAGTCGGCGGCGGAGATTCATTGAGGTTGGGGGTTAGCCCACATTTAACAGACACTCA